>JBLMXZ010000153.1:0-3178 GCA_050258015.1 Deltaproteobacteria bacterium | reverse complement strand
CTTTATTGATGGCCACGATCACTTCCGACGACTGCATGCCGGCCACATGCTGGATCGCGCCGGAGATGCCGCAGGCGATGTACAGTTTGGGGCAGACGGTCTTGCCGGTCTGGCCCACCTGGTGGGGATAGGGGATCCATCCCTCGTCAACTGCTCCCCTCGTCGCCGCGACAGCGCCGCCGAGGGCCTTCGCGAGTTCCTCGATCAGATAGAAGTTCTTGGCGCTTCCGAGACCTCGTCCCCCCGCCACGACGATATCCGCCTCGCAGATGTTGACCGTCTCGCCCAGTTCCTCCACCGTCTTGATGACCGTCGTCCGGAGGTCGCCGGACTGCGTGTACCGGATATCGATGATATCTCCTGCCCGGGAACCATCGCGCGATGCGGGCTTCATCACCTTGTGCCTGACCGTCGCCATCTGGGGCCGGTGATTCGGCGTCACGATGGTCGCCATGATGTTGCCGCCGAACGCGGGGCGTGTCTGGTGAAGGTGTCCGGTCTCGGCGTCGATGTCGAGGGCCGTGCAATCGGCGGTGAGGCCGGTCGCGAGCGCGGCCGCGACTTTGGGGAAGAAGGACCGGCCGATGGCCGTGGCGCCCGCGAGGATGATCTCGGGTTTGTGCTGGTGTGCGAGCGTCGTCAGGACCGCGGCGTAGGAGTCGTCATTGAAGTCCTTGAGCGCGGGATCGTCGACAACGTACACGATATCCGCGCCGCGGGCTATGAGCTCCTGTGCCTTGTCCCTGATGCCGGAACCGATGAATACGGCCGACAGCCTGGTTTTTCTTTTATCGGCAAGCTTCCTTCCCTCTCCGAGAAGTTCCAGCGCCACGCTGGCTATGCCGCCATGGTGCTGCTCCGCGAAGATCCACACGCCCTTATACGCGGAAAGGTCGGCGGCGGGGCCGGTTGCTTCCTCCGTCCTCTCGATGGCCTTGAACTCGCAGACCTCGACGCAGGCCCCGCACATGGTGCATGCTTCGGTGATGAAGGCCTTGCCGTCCCTCATTTCGATGGCTCCGAAGGGACACGCGGTCACGCATGTTTCGCAGCACTCGCATTTATCCGATATGATTCGAACGCTCACGGGTTGCTCCTTGATGAATGATGCAGGATACAGGATGCGGGATTCGTGATTTTTAACGTGCATCGTGAATCATGGATCATGCATCGTGTTTCATCTATATCAGCGACTGTTCTTTCAACTTCCGGACGACCGTCGAGACCTTTTCCTCGAGGCTCCCGGAAAGGATTTCCCGCTGGCCGCGCGGGGCGGGCGGAAAGATCTTGACGACCTTTGTCGGGGACCCCTTCAGGCCGCACTTGTTCGGGTCGGCGCCGATGTCGGCGGCGCTCCAGCCCGCAACCTTGAGGCCCTTCGCCCTCATCTTGCCCTTGAGCGAGGGAAGCCGAGGCTGGTTGATCTCCTTGACGACGGTGATAAGGGCGGGGAGGGCGGTCTCGACCACGTCGTAGCCCTCGTCCATGAGCCGTTCTGCCGTCATCTTCTTCCCTTCGATCCGGTCGATTTTCCTGATATAGGCGATGAAGGGAATGCCGAGCATGTCGGCGGTCTCGGGTCCCACCTGGGCCGTGTCGCCGTCAATGGCCTGTTTGCCGGCGATAACGAGGTCGTAAGCGCCGATCTTTTTGATCCCCTGCGAGAGGACATAGGAGGTGGCCCAGGTGTCGGCGCCGGCGAACGCGCGGTCCGAGAGGAGGACGACATCGTCCACGCCGAGGGAAACGGCCTCCTTGAGCGCCTCGGCGGCCTGGGGCGGGCCCATGGTGACGGCGGTCACCTTGCCGCCGTGCTGCTCCCTCAGGCGGAGCGCCTCCTCGATGGCGTACATGTCGAAGGGATTAATGATGCTCGGTACGCCGTCGCGGATCAGCGTGTTCGTCTCGCGGTTGATCTTGACCTCCGACGCGTCGGGGACCTGCTTTATCATGACGATGATGTGCATGCAGTTTGCTCCAATTATCAATCCCAAATTACAAATCCCAAATTTCAAATAATATCCAAATTCGAAATTCCAAGTACCGAAACGTTTGGAACTTGTTTTTCTGACGCTTGGAGCTTATTTGTTATTTGGTGCTTGTAATTTGGAGCTTGTATTTATTTCGCCTTCGTCGCCTGTTTGATCATGTCCAGGGCGATGACGTTGCGCTGGATCTGGTTGGTGCCTTCGTAGATCTGGAGGATCTTCGCGTCCCGCATCATCTTCTCGACGGGATATTCCTTCATGTAGCCCGAACCGCCCATGACCTGCACGGCGTCCGTGGTCACCCTCATCGCGACGTCGGTGGCAAAAAGCTTGGCCATGGCGGACGCACGGGATACGTCCTTCGCCCCCGAGTCGATATACCGCGCGACGGAGTATACGAGCGAACGGGCCGCCTCGGTCTGGGTCTGCATGTCCGCGAGCATGTGCTGGACCGCCTGAAAGGACGTGACGGGATGTCCGAACTGGACCCGCTGTTTCGCGAATTGCAGGGCCTCATCGATGGCCCCCTGCGCCACGCCCACGCCCTGCGCACCCACGCCGGTCCGGGAGCTGTCAAGGGTCTTCATGGCCACGATGAATCCCATGCCTTCCTTGGCGATCAGGTTTTCCCGCGGGATGCGGCAATTGTTGAAGATGAGCTCGGTGGTGGAAGAGGCGCGGATGCCCATCTTATTCTCCTTCTTGCCGAAGGTGAAACCGGGGGTCCCTTTTTCGACGATAAAGGCCGACGCCCCGCGGGGGCCTTTTGCCTTGTCGGTGATGGCGATGACGGTGTAGACGTCCGCCTCGCCGCCGTTCGTGATCCACTGTTTCGTGCCGTTCAGCACGTATTCGTTGCCGTCAAGTTTTGCCGTGGTCTGAACGCCGCCCGCGTCGCTGCCCGCGTTCGCCTCCGTAAGCCCGAACGCCACGTATTTCCTGCCCGCCGCGATGTCGGGAAGATATTTTTTCTTTTGCGCGTCGGATCCATGGAGCAGGATGGGGTAGGTCCCGAGGGCATTGGCCGCGAAACTGGTCGAGACGCCCACGCAGGCCCGGGACAGTTCCTCGACGGCGATGCAGAGCTCGAGGCTTTTTTTCCCGAGACCGCCGTATTCCTCGGGTATGTAAATGCCGAACAGGTCCGCCTGGGCCATGGCTTTCATGATGTCCGCGGGGAACTTATTGTG
>JBLMXZ010000152.1:0-3634 GCA_050258015.1 Deltaproteobacteria bacterium | reverse complement strand
CTTGTTCCTTGTTAATTCTTCATGTGGCTTTTCTGATCTTCACCTTCGCCTCTTTCAGAAAAGACAACGCCATGCGGTCCGGATAGCTGTCCGCGATCACGACCTCGCCGATGCCCGCGTTGATGATCATTTTGGCGCAGATGATGCACGGCTGGTTCGTCACGTACAAAATGCTGCCTTTGAGCGACACCCCGTGGAGCGACGCCTGCAGGAGGACGTTCTGTTCCGCGTGCAACCCGCGGCACAGTTCGTGGCGCTCGCCGGACGGGATCTTCATCCTGGTCCGGATACAGCCGGCCGAAGCACAGTGGCGGATACCCGAAGGCGTGCCGTTGTAGCCGGTCGCGAGGATCCTGCGGTCCTTGACCACCAGCGCTCCCACCTTGCGCCGCAGGCAGGTCGAGCGCTCGGCGACCAGGCGCGCTATACCCATAAAATAGGCGTCCCAGCCCGGCCGCGTGTCGCGCGCGCGCTTCTTCATGTCCCGAACTCCTTCAAGAGCCCTTTATAGAGGGGGAACTTCCGGATGAGCTTCTCCACTTCCCTGCCGGTCTCGACGATCGCCTCCTGCGCCCCGCGCGCCGATATCACGGCGTCGATGAGCGCGGCGATCCGGCGCATCTCGGCCGGCCCCATGCCCCGCGTGGTCGCCGCCGGCGTGCCCAGCCGCAGGCCGCTCGTCTGGAAAGGGCTCTTCGTGTCGAACGGGATGAGGTTCTTGTTCACGGTGATGCGCGCCTGGTCGAGCCACGCCGCCGCCTCCTTGCCCGTGACGCCCTTGTCGGTCAGGTCCGCCAGCAGCAGGTGCGTGTCCGTGCCTCCCGAGACGATGCGCCAGCCCTTTTGGGCGAGGGCGCCGGCCAGCGCCGCGGCATTGGCCACGATCCGCTTCTGGTATCTCTTGAACTCGGGGC
The DNA here is from genome assembly GCA_050258015.1 of Deltaproteobacteria bacterium. Taxonomy (GTDB): domain Bacteria; phylum Omnitrophota; class Gorgyraeia; order Velamenicoccales; family Velamenicoccaceae; genus JBLMXZ01. The sequence goes on along the minus strand of JBLMXZ010000152.1, from coordinate 2,720 downwards.
CCAGCGCCTCCTTGAGCGCCACCGCCTTGGCGGCGATGACGTGCATGAGGGGACCTCCCTGGATGCCGGGGAAAACGATGCTGTCGATCTTCTTGGCGTAGGCGGCGCGGCACAGGATCATCCCGCCGCGCGGGCCGCGCAGGGTCTTGTGCGTCGTCGTGGTCACAAAATCGGCGTAGGGCACGGGCGACGGGTGCAGCCCGGCGGCCACGAGACCCGCGATGTGCGCCATATCGACGAAGAGCGTCGCGCCCACCGCATCGGCGATCTCGCGGAACCGCTTGAAGTCGAGCGTCCTCGGATACGCCGAGGCGCCCGCCAGGATCATCCTGGGATTCGTGCGCCGGGCCAGGTCCAGGAGCGCGTCGTAATCGATGGTCTCGGTCGTGCGGTCGACGCCGTAGGAGACGATCTTGTAGAACATCCCGGAGAAGTTGTGGCTCAGGCCGTGCGACAGGTGACCCCCGCAGGCCAGGTCCATCGCCAGCACCGTATCCCCCAGGTTCAGGGCCGCGAAGTAGACCGCCATGTTCGCCTGCGTCCCCGAATGAGGCTGGACGTTCGCGTGCTCCGCGCCGAAGAGCTTCCTGGCGCGCGCGCGGGCGAGCTCCTCGGCGTCGTCGACGAATTCACAGCCGCCGTACCAGCGCGCCTTGGGGTAACCCTCCGCGTATTTGTTCGTCAGGACCGACCCCTGCGCCTCGAGCACCGCGCGGGACGTGAAGTTCTCGCTCGCGATGAGCTCGATGTTCCTGTTCTGACGCTCCAGCTCTTTCTTGACCGCCCGGAATACCTCCGGGTCCGCCTTCTTCAGGTGGCTCACGCACGTAGGCATCGCTTCTCGATCCTTTCTATCTTTTTGAGCCGCCGCAGGTGGCGGCCGCCCTCGAACGCCGTCTCCAACCATTCCTTGCACATCCTCCTGGCGGCCGCCGGCGTGACGAAGAGGGCCCCGATGACCAGGACGTTCGCGTCGTTGTGCCGGCGCGACAACCGCGCCGCTTCGAGATTGTAGCACAGGGCCGCACGCACGCGGCGGACCTTGTTGGCGACGATGGCGTTGCCGATCCCGCTCTTGCAGATAAGGATGCCCCGGGCGGCCCGGCCTGCGCCGACCGCGACCGCGACCGCCTCGGCGGTATCGGGATAATCCATGGACTCCTCGGAGAACGTGCCCCGGTCGTCGACCTTCCACCCGAGACGGCGCAGATAAGGCACCAGCGCCTCTTTGAGCGGAAAGCCGCCGTGATCGCAGCCGATGGCGAGAACTTTTTTCATATCCGATCCTTTAGCTTTGCGACGGCCTGCTGCAGTTTGAGAAAACACACATGATAGACTTCGGCGGAGCCGCCGATGGGGTCGCCGACCTCGGCCTCGAGGCCGGAGAGCCCCGTGAACGCCCCCAGGACGTGCGTCCGATCCTTGGCCTGCGGAAGAAGCCGCAGGGCCTCCTCGCGATGACGCGTCTCCATCCCCAGGATCAGGTCGGCCTCTTCGATAAGGGCGGCGGTCAACCGCCGGGAACGATGCCCCGAGGCGTCCATGTCCGCGTCCTTAAGAAGGTCTTCCGTCTCCTGCGACGCGCGGCTGCCCGCAAAGGCCCCCGTGCCGGCCGACAGGACGTCGATGTCGTCGCGCCCCCACTCCTTAAGCCGCTTTTTCAAGAGATATTCCGCCATCACCGAGCGGCAGGAGTTGCCCGTGCAGACGAAGAGCACGGTCTTCCTGCCGCTGATGCGCCGGATGTCGCCGGCGGCGAGAGCCCCTTCGCGCAGGACCGTGAACGGCAGCGCGCGCGCGTCCACGACGGTGGAGGCCTTGCCCCATTCGGCCGGCCCGGCGTCGAGGACCATATCGACATAGCCGTCGCAATCCTGCAGCGCCGTGGCGGCATCGCGCGGTTCGGCGTGCCCCGCGCGGTTCGCCGACGGGGCGATCACGGGAAAATCCACCGCCGCCAGGAGACGCAAGGCCACCGGATGCGCCGGCAGCCGCAGGCCGACCGAGCGGCCTCCCGGCGCTTTCAGGACGAGCGTCAAAGGCCCGGGCCAAAAACGGTGCATCAGCTTATAGGCGCGCGGCAGGACATCGACCGCGTATTTCGAAACGTCCGCCGGCGACGCCAGGTGAATGGAGAATTGCTTGGCCTCGGACCGTTCTTTGAACTGCCGCAGGCGCTCAAACGCCCCCTTATGCAAGAGGTTGACCGCGATCCCGTAGACCGTCTCCGTCGGAAAAACGACAAGGCCCCCTCTTTCGAGGAGCGCCGCGGCCTCCCGGATGACGTCGGTTTCGATGGCGAGGGGGCTGATCTTGCGCAGCTGCGTCTTCACGCTCTGATCTTTGATGTGCGGCGGACGTCCGCCGCCCGCTTGCGGCGCAGGGCCCTGACCTTTCCGTCGAACGCCGGCGCGCCGAGCCCCAGCAGGGCCGCGGCGAAGAGCGCCGCGTTCTTGGCGCCCGTCTTGCCGATGGCGAACGTCGCGACCGGGATGCCTGCGGGCATCTGCACGATGGACAGAAGCGAATCCAGGCCTTTGAGCGCCTTCGTCTCGATAGGAACGCCCAGGACGGGCCGCGTCGTGTACGCCGCCACGACGCCCGGCAGGGCGGCCGCCCCGCCCGCGCCGGCGATGAAGACGACGACGCCCGCCTGCTCCGCGCCGACGACGAACGCCTCCAGGTCCTTGGGCGTGCGGTGCGCCGAAAAGGCGCGCGCC
>JBLMXZ010000151.1:0-5429 GCA_050258015.1 Deltaproteobacteria bacterium | reverse complement strand
GTCGATTTTCCCGAAGAAGAGACGCGTTCGTCCGACGCGGCGCCTTTTGCGCGCGCCCTGGCCGGCATGGCGCGGACGCTCGACCTCCATCTGGAGCGCGCCCCACAGGCCCGCATGATGCGGGAGGGCGTGGCGACGGTCATTTACGGCAGGCCCAACGTCGGCAAGTCGTCCCTTTTGAACGCCCTGCTGCGGCGCGAGCGGGCCATCGTGACGGCCGTGCCGGGCACGACGCGCGACACGGTCGAGGAGGAGGTTCAGCGGGGAGGGACGACGTTCCGGCTCATCGATACGGCCGGCATCGTGGCGGCCCGTGACGCCGTGGAAGAAGAGGCCCTGGCCCGCAGCCGGCAGGCCGTGGCGGCGGCGGACATCGTGCTCTTCGTCCTTGACGGTGCGGCGCCGCTGGAAGAGGCGGACCGGAGACTCTTCGCGTCCCTGGAGGAGAAGCGCCGCCTGCTGCTCGTCAACAAGTCGGACCTGCCGGAGGCGTGGCCGCGCACGGCGGTGCATGGCTGGACGCGCCGGCCGGTGTTCGAGGTGTCGGCCAGGACCGGCGCCGGCATCCCGGCCCTGGAAGGGGCACTCGTGGAAAGCGTCTTCGACGGCCCGCCGGCGGCCGAAGAGACCGTTTGGGTCACGGACACCCGTCATATAGAGGCCTTGCGGCGCGGACGCGAAGCGCTTGGCCGCGCCTGCGCGTCCCTGGAGGAGGGATTGCCTTTGGACGTCGCGGCCCTCGACGTCCGCGCCTGCGCCGAGAGCATCGGCGTCGTCACGGGCGCCGTCTGCACGCAAGAGATCCTCGACGCGATATTTTCGAAGTTCTGCATCGGCAAGTAGATAACGTAGCCGTTTTTCGCCGGTTAGAGTTAAGGTTATGGTCAGGAAGCCGGTAGGGGCCAGGGGTAAGGTTAGGCAGGGTCTTAACCCTGACCTTAACCCAAGCCGGCCTCTTAACCTTGACCAAAACCCTGACCCGGCGCGGCTCCACGGAGAAGGTGCCCTGATGGATAAAAAGAAAATAGAAAAAGCCGTACGCATGATATTAGAAGCGGTCGGGGAGGACGCGGACCGCCGGGACCTTAAAGAAACGCCGCAGCGCGTCGCGGACATGTATGAAGAGATCTTTTCGGGAGTGGGCACGGACCCTCATAAAGAGCTCGAGGTCATCCTGGATCAGAAACACGAGGAGATCGTCCTCCTTAAGGGCATCCCCCTTTATTCGGTCTGCGAACACCACCTTATCCCTTTCATCGGCCGGGCCCATGTGGCCTATATCCCGAAGCAGGGCCGGGTGACGGGATTGAGCAAGATAGCGCGGGTCGTGGAGGTCCTCTCCAAGAGGCCCCAGGTCCAGGAGCGGCTGACGACGCAGGTGGCGGGCGTCATCATGGAAAAACTCAAGCCGCTGGGGGTCATGGTGGTCATCGAGGCGGAGCACCTGTGCATGTCCATGCGCGGCGTCAAGAAGCCCGGCATCACGACCGTGACGAGCGCCGTCCGCGGGGTCTTCAAGGAGAACGAGAAGACGCGGGCCGAGACCCTGGCGCTCATCAAGGGGGGCGGCTAGCGGCAAAGTTTTTTTGACAATTGGATAAAATTGTGCTATATATATTTGCGTCACAATGGCTGTGACCGAAGAGGAAGGCGATGAAGCGTTCTGAAGAGGAACGCTTTTTTTGTTGCCTGGGATAAAGACGTCCAAGGGCCAAGGAGGGTTTTCCCGGTTTTTGGGCGTTTTTTTGTTTTTGGGGAGGAAGGACAAGATCGCCCCGTGCCTGGGCGCCGTTCGCCGCTGGAACACGGGCGGACGTCGCGGGCTGCGGGGTCGATTTTGCAAGGGATAGAAACCCGTTATAGGCAAAATCAAGGAGGCGAGAATGGCAAAGACCAAGAGCGTCAAAACGCCCCTTAACATCAGGGGCAACGTGGACAATCCCGTCGTGGATGAGGCGGCGGCGAAGAACGTGGCAAAGCTCATCCGGGACAACAACATCAAGTTCGTGGACCTGAAGTTCAACGACCTGCCGGGCTTGTGGCAGCACTTCACCATCACGGCCACGGAGATGACCGAGGCGGATGACCTGATCAACTCCATCTGGGTCGACGGCATCGGGTTCGACGGCTCCTCCATACGCGGCTTCCAGAAGATCCAGGAGAGCGACATGATCCTGATCCCGGACCCGAAGACCGCCGTGATGGACCCGGTCTGCGAGGTGCCGACCCTGAGCGTGCTGTGCGACATCTATGATCCCATCACGAAGAAGCCCTACACGCGCGACCCGCGCTACATCGCCAAAAAAGCGGTGGAGTACATGAAGAAGAGCGGCATCGCGGACGAGGTCTACTTCGGCCCCGAGGCGGAGTTCTTCCTCTTCAACGACATCCGCTTCGACCAGACCGAGAACGCCGGTTACTACTTCATCGATTCTGACGAGGGCGACTGGAACACCGGACGCGAGGAGAAGCCCAACCTCGGCTACAAGCCGCGCTATAAGGAAGGCTATTTCCCCGTGCCGCCGCACGATTCCCTTCAGGACCTGCGCAGCAAGATGGTCCTGAAGATGCTCGAGGCGGGCGTGCCCATCGAAGTGCACCATCATGAGGTCGCCACCGCCGGCCAGTGCGAGATCGACATCAAGTTCGACAAGCTCGTCACCATGGCGGACAAGCTCCTGATGTACAAGTACATCATCAAGAACCTGGCGCGCAAGAACAACATGGTCGCCACGTTCATGCCCAAGCCCTTGTTCAACGACAACGGCTCCGGCATGCACTGCCACCAGTCGCTGTGGAAGAACGGCCAGAACATCTTCTTCGACGCCAAGGGCTACGCGAAGCTCAGCCAGACGGCGAAGTACTACATCGGCGGCCTGCTCAAGCACGGCCAGTCCCTGATGGCCTTCTGCGCCCCGACGGTCAATTCCTACAAACGGCTGGTGCCGGGTTTTGAGGCGCCGGTGAACCTGGTCTACTCGGCGCGCAACCGTTCCGCGGCCTGCCGTATCCCGATGTACTCGGACAGCCCCAGGGCCAAGCGCATCGAGTTCCGTCCGCCGGACCCGAGCTGCAACCCGTATATGGCCTTCGCGGCCATGCTCATGGCGGGCCTCGACGGCGTCATCAACAAGATAGACCCGGGTGAGCCGCTCGAGCAGGACCTCTTCGAGCTGAGCAAGGAAGAGCTCAAGAAGATCCCGACGGTGCCGGCGTCCCTGCACAGCGCGCTCCTGGCGCTGGAAAAGGATTGCGACTTCTTGACCAAGGGCGGCGTCTTCACGAAGGACGTGCTCGACGTGTGGCTGGAGTACAAGCGGACGCGCGAGATTGACCCCATCCGCCTGCGGCCGCATCCCTACGAGTTCTATCTGTATTTCGACATCTAGGGAATCGCGATAGGCGAAGGAGGGGCCCGGGAGGCGTTCCCGGGCCCCTTTTTTTGCGCTTTTTCTCCTGCGGACCGGGCGCCGGCGGGCCATTTGACAACGCCCCTCGCGGTGTGCTATATCTAACGTAAAAGGGCGGGGCGGGCTCGGGAAAGAAGGCGATGACGCGTTCTCGAGAGAGAGCGCTTTTTCTTTTTGCCGGACAACAGGGGGAGATATGTCTAAGCTCAGGAAGGGGATGCGGTTGGTATGCGTGCCGTGCGGCCGCCAGGTCATCGTCGATGCGTGCGGGGTCTCCGAGCGGACGGTCTGGTGCTGCGGCAAGCCCATGGCGCATAAACGCCGCGCCTCCAAGACATCGAAGAAGCGCACGCGTTCGTCGTAGAGTTCCTTGCCCGCCTTTTTGTCACTCTAGAGCGTGTCTCTTGCCGACGGGACGGGTGTCTTTTGGGATCGGGGGTCTTTCCGGTATGCGCGCAGCACAGGGGAAGTGGGGTCGCGTATTCGTCCTGAAGTTCGACCACGGCGATGATTTCGTCGAAGCCCTGCGGGACTTTGCGCGCCGCAAAAGGATCAGGACCGCCGTGTGCCTTTTTCTCGGGGCGCTGGCGCGCGGCAAAATAGTGACCGGTCCGAGACGCGCGGTGATACCGCCCGAACCGAACTGGGTCTGCGTGCGGGACGGCTGGGAGATGTTCGGTGTCGGCTCTGTCTTCGCAGGGCCGGACGGGCCCGCCGTGCACCTTCACGGCAGCCTGGGCAAGAAAAGGAGGGTCTTTACGGGATGCGTGCGCAAGGATGCGCGGGTCTTCTGTGTCATCGAGGCGTTCGTCTTTGAGCTCAAAGGGGTGGGCGCCCGAAAGGGTGTGGACGCGGCCACGGGTTTGAATCTTTTGCAAATATCGGCACGAGCATAAGGCAAGGGGGAGGGGTGTATGGGAATGCGGCGGTGGGTCGGTATGGCACTGGCGGTCGTTTTTCTGGGGAGCGTCTCCGGGTGCGCGACGCTGAATAAGGCGCAGCGCGCCGATTACCTGGAGCGCGAGAACAGGGATCTGCGGGCGCAGCTCGATAAGCTCATGGAACAGCGCGATACGGCCCTGGACCGGGCGCGGCGCGACCTGACGAGCGCCTTTCAAAAAGAGCTCGGCGAATACAAGGCGAAGCTGGAGATGACCGAGCGCGGTCTGGTCCTGACGTTCCTCGCCGAGGTCTTCTTTAATTCCGGCCAGGCCGAGATCCGCACGCAGGGCAAGGAGATCCTGGATAAGGTCGCCAAGGTCCTGAAGGACGACGTGCCGGACTCTCTGGTTGCCGTCGAGGGGCATACGGATTCCGAGCCCATCGTCCGTTCCGGCTGGAAGTCCAACTGGGAACTGTCGACCGCCCGGGCGCTGGCGGTTTTGCATTATTTCATCGACCAGGACGGCATAACGCCTGAACGGCTTTCGGCCGTCGGCTACGGCGAGTACCACCCCGTCGCCTCGAACGAGACCGCCGAAGGCAAGAAGAAGAACAGGCGGGTGGAGATCGTCATCCTGCCCTCGCAGATGAAGAAGGTGAAGGCGCAGGAGTCGTAGAAAGACAGGGCACGTCTCGCGGATGCCGGCAGGCAGGGCGCGGCCGGTGTCCTTTTGCGAGAGCATAACGCAAGGGTGAAGGGAAGCGGGCGGACGCCGCCGGAGCGGCATCCGCCTGTTTGCTTGCGGACGCACCAAGATTCTGTGGGGCCGGCCGGGAGGCTGCGTTATAATGAACGGTGACGCCCGCGGCGGATGGCGGCTGCAAGAGAGGGGTCAGCATGTTTCTTCGAGGCAAGGACGCATCGCCGATCATACACGTCCTGATCATTATCCTCGTGGCAGGCGTTGTCTACGCGCCTTCACTGTCGGGCCATTTCGTTTATGACGACCTGATCCTCGTCCGGGACAACCCCTATATACGGTCTTTCCACCATGTGCCGGAGATCTTCTCTACGGATATAGGGGCCGGGGCTTCCGCCGCTTTCACATTTTACCGTCCGCTCCAGATGCTGACGTA
>JBLMXZ010000150.1:0-6383 GCA_050258015.1 Deltaproteobacteria bacterium | reverse complement strand
GCCGAAGATCACCAGGTGGTAACTGGCGTCAAAGTCGCTGCGTATATTGTCGAGGATCGAGGCTTCCCTGCCGAAGCCGTGGATGACGCCGACCTTGAATTTGCCCGCCTGAAATGTCGCCGTGCGTTCCAGGCGGTCGGCGAGCGCCGCCTCGTCGATGTTGCCCCGCACCGCGATGAGGGTGTTGAGACGGGCGATCATGTCGTAGGCCGCGACCGTCGTGAAATCACCGGCGTGGACGATGCGGTCGCAGGAATGGATCTCGTCGATCAGGCGGCGCGGCAGTCCCGCGGCGCGGTCCGGGATATGCGTATCGGCGATGACGCACAGACGCATCAGGATATGATCCTCGGCTGCCCGAACAGGTCGAGCAGGTTGTTGATGTGGGCGATGTCCCACGTCAGGACGCGGGATTCCTTGGCCAGCAGCCGCGCGTTGCGTTCGATCGGCCCCAGGCCGATCATGATCTTGCGGACGGTCAGGCCGCCGTGCTTCTGCGCTTCCTTCAGCAAAAGGGCGACGTCGCGCTCTTCGATGCCGCCGTTCTTGACCGCCGCGAGCCACAGGCTGTCCTGGGCCTTGCCGAATATGCCGACGCAGGCTTCGTTTTCGTCGAAGCGCAGGATCCGCAGCTCTTTGAAGGCGCACAGCGGAACGCGCTTCCTCTCCCAGAGGATCTCGTCGTTCTCGAAGCGGTTGAAGAGCTCCAGGACGCGCTGGGCGACGTCCTTGCGGGAGGATTCCAGGAAACGGTCCAGTTCCTCCGCGCAATGGGCGCGGAAGTGCTGGGCCTGTTCCCGGTGGTCGGGCGTCAGGCTGTAGAGTTTCTCGGCATGGACGAAGCGCAGCCAGAAGGACATCAGGCGGTCCTGGATCAGATAGAAAGAGCCGTTCTTCGCGAGCATGTCGAGTTCGGTCAGCCGGTTGAGCTTCTGCGTGATCTCTTTTTTGGGGCGCCGCAGGTAGCCGGCCAGGTCCCGCAGGCGGTTCTTGCCGGTCGCGATCGCGTCGAGCAGATAGATGAGCTCGTTCCTGTTGCGGCCCGTCGTCAGCAGGGAAAGGTGGGTCGCGAACTTGAGGTTGAACAGTCCCCATTCGTAGAACATGAGGCGCTCCAGCGCCTCGATGACGTCCTCCCTTTCGCACGTATCCTTCGACTGGGCGCGGCAGACGAATCCGATCTCGTCGGCGATGACCTTGAGGTAAAAGGGATGGCCGCCGGTGAAGTGGATGCAGAAGTCGATGATCGGCGCCGGGACCTTGAGCCCTTCGAGGCGCGAGGCGACCAGCGTCGCGCTTTCCGCGGCGCAGAGCATATGGAGTTCGAGCGTCTCGAAGTTGCCGAACAACAGCGACAGCTCGTTGGTCAGGATGCCGCGGGCCTCATGGCGGGCGGAGCTGGCGAGGATGACGTGGCAGTTCTTCTGGAACATTATCTTTTTGCTGAGTTCTTCCCAGATATTCTTGCTGTTGAGCTTTTGAAGGTGATGGAACTCGTCGATCACGAGAACGCATTTCTTCTGTGTTTCGTGAAGGAAGTAGTCGAAGGCGCCGAGCAGCTCCTTGAAGAGGCGGTCCTCTTTTTCGCGCTCCAGCCCCGCGAGAATGTCCGTGAAGAGCTGGGCGCTCTGCGGGATCGCCGCCCGGGCGCGCTCGAGCATGACCTCGAGGCTCTCGCGGCTGGAAATCAGCTGGGAGCTCTTGAGGTAGTGGTAGAGCAGGCTGTTCAGGAGCCGCTTGACGAAAAGCCCGAATTCGTAGGGAACGATCTCCACGTAGACCGGGACGATGTCGGGATCGCTCATCTGTTGCAGGAGGTCCCGCAGGAGGGTCGTTTTGCCCATCAGCTCCTCGCCGATGAGCGCGACGTTCTGGCGGTATCCCTGGGTAAAGTCCAGGACCCGTTTGTGCAGCGTCGCCTGGATCTCTTTGCGCGCGAGGGGCGCCGTGTTTTCCATGTTCAGTTCAGGAAGAAGAGCGGGTTCTGGGGTTTCTGCCGCCGGCGGATCTCGAAGTGGACCCGTCCGTTTTCGTAGCGCGTCCGGTCGCCCGCGAACGCCAAAACCATGCCCTGCGTGACAGGGTCCTGCGTCCGGACCGCCGGCTCCTTGATGCCGCTGTAGACGCTTGCGAAACCGTCGCCGTGATCGAGGACGATCGTCGTGCCGTAGCCGGGCAGTCTGCCGATGAAAGCGACGCGGCCGCCGCGGGTGGCGAGGATCTTGGCGCCGGCCGCCGCGAGGATGTCGATGCCCTTGTTGGCGACGCCGCCCTCCCTTTCTCTGTAGTAAGCGACGATCTTGCCTTCGACGGGCCAGGAGAAATTGGCCTCATCGCCCGGGGAGGAATTGAAGTTCGTCTCCGCGGCCTTTTCCGTTCCGGTCGGGACAAGGAGGCGCTGTCCGGTCTCGATCCGCCGCGCATCGGCGATGCGGTTAAGGCGGACGAGTTCGTCGATATCGATACGGTTGCGGCGCGCGATGCGCCAGAGGGTTTCGCCGGGCTTGACCGCGTAATACTCGTATCCCGCAGGCGGCGCGGCGGCGGTGACGCTGGAGGGCGGGGGTGCTAGGGGAACGCTGGCGCAGGCGGACAGACCGGTCGCCAGGATGATGACGAGGATCGCGGATGAGGTCTTTTGTCGCAAGGCGGTCATTGTTGCGGTATCCGGCCGGACTACGTTCTGCAGCAGATACAGTCCGGATCAGTTACGAACAGGTCATGTCCGTGTTTATCGAACGGCAACCCCAGGGGTATGTCCGTTGTTGCGATCGTAAAAGGATTTGACGGGAGAAGGCGCGGGCCTGCGTGCGACCTTTGTGACGATGCCGCCGGCGCATATCGTGCCGTCTTTCATGAGAACGAAGCGTCCCATCTCTTTGGATCTCTTGAAAAGGTTGAAGATGACCTGTTTTTTGCAGCGCAAGGTCACTTCGCCGATCTCAAGGAAGCCCAGCTCGTCGGCATCCGTGTTCAATAGGGCCCACGTTTCGGAGTCGATCCGCTTATGAATCGTTTCGATGACCGCGGTCGTTTCCTGGGTCGTCAGCCGCAGCGTGATCTTTTCGCCCTTCTTATGGGTTTGCCTGCCGATCCAGAAGATGTTGGCCGTGAAGGTATCGCCCAGGAACGGCTCTTTGCCCTCTTCGCAGATAACGAGCCCCCTTTCCAGAAATACGTCGTCTTCTGTCGTCAGGCCGATGCATTCCCCTGCCTCGGCGATCTCTTTTTCCTCAAGGAATTTTTCAATGGATTTTACGCGCGTCGTGATCGCCGAGGGCAGGATTTTAATCGTGCTGCCCGCCCGGACCGTGCCGTTTTCAACCCTGCCGACGACGATGCGCCTGTCGCGGTCTCTGTAGATGTCCTGAGCGCAGAAGGCAAGCGGTTCGTTCGCGGTAGAAACGGGCGGCACGAGGGAATCAAGGCAGCGGACCATGTCGGGGCCGTTATACCAGGGCATGCGGGCCGATGGGGAGACGACGTTGTCCCCCCGGGCGGCGGAAACGGGTATGACGGCCGCGGGCGCGATCTCCAGCGTCGCGAGGAAGTCCGTGATCTCGCCGCTGAGACGCGAGAATGACGGTTCTTCATAGCCGATCAAATCCATCTTGTTGACGGCGACGATGATCCGTTCAATGCCCAGCAGGGAAACGGTTACGAGGTGTCTCCTTGTCTGTTCCTGGATCCCCCGGCTCGCGTCGACGATAACGACGGCGGCGTCGGCCTGGGAAGCGCCCGTGATCATATTCTTCATGAATTCGACGTGACCGGGCGCGTCGATGATCACGTATTCCCGTTTGTCGGTCCTGAAGAAGATCTGCGACGTATCGATGGTGATGCCCTGTTCTCTTTCTTCGCGAAGATGGTCCAGGGCGAAAGCGAGCTCCAGGGTATCGAGCCCCGCCTCCCTTGACGCCCGTTCGATCTCGGCTATTTTGTCCGGCACGAGAGAATGGGTGTCATACAGGATCCTGCCGATGAGCGTCGATTTTCCGTGGTCTATGTGGCCGACGATGACGAGTTTTATTGTTTCACTCTGAGCCATCTTTCCCCCGCAAGGACGGCGCCGGACGCCGTGGTATCACATGTACCCCAACGAGCGCAATTTTTGCATGATGTATGCCGATTCTTTATCCTGGGCCCGTCCGCTGCGCTCCGAAACGTTCGAGGTGCTCAGCTCCTGGGTTATCCGTTCGACCGAATCGGCATCTGAGGCGACGGGCGAACAGCATGTCTCGCAGCCGATGCTCCGGTATCTCCTGCCCTCCTTCGAGAGATACAGGGATACGAAAGGGATCCCTTCGCGTTCGATGTATCGCCATATGTCGATCTCCCTCCAGCTCAGCAGAGGATGTATCCTGACGTGCTCCTCTTCTTTGACGCCCGTCATGTACTGGTTCCAGAGCTCCGGAGGCTGGTCCTTGTAATTCCACTCGAAATCTTCGTCCCGCGGGGAGATGAACCTTTCTTTCGCCCTGATCCCGTGCTCGTCCCGTCGGATGCCCAAGAAGAGGCCTTTGAAGCCATGCTCCTGTATCGCTTGTTTCAGGGCGTTCGTTTTCAGCTCCATGCAGCATTTCAGCTTCAGGTCCTCGGGGCCTACTTTCTGAGCGATCGCATCTTCGTTCCTGTGCACGATGAGGTCCAGGTTCCATCGGCGGGCATACTCGTCGCGGAACCGATAGATCTCTTTGAACTTGAATCCTGTGTCGATATGGAGGACGGGGAAGGGGATCTTTCCGTAGAAGGCCTTGCGCATCAGCCACAAGAGCGTCGTCGAATCCTTGCCTATCGACCACAGCATGGCTACGTCACGCAGCTGATAGAAGGCTTCTCTGATCAGATAGATGCTCTCGTTCTCAAAGGCGCTGAGGTGGTTTTTGTCCAGGCCGGTTGCGGAGGTCGTCATGGGACAGAAATAACAGGCGAGGATAGCCGCGCACGTCACTTGTGACGCATTAATCCTTCCCGAGGATATTGCCGCTTGAGATCGTTGCAACCAGAAGCTGTTTTTCTTCGGTCTTCAGCCCTCTGTCTTATCCAGAGCGAGCGATGGGAATCGCCGGAGCACCCCGCTTTTTGAATGGGTGCGCAGGTCCCCGCCAGGGGAAACCCACAGGCCGCTCTTTTCAGAACCAAGCCTTTGATTTAAGAGCGAGCGATGGGAATCGAACCCACATAACCAGCTTGGGAAGCTGGTGTTCTGCCACTGAACTACGCTCGCAAATCATCGTTTCTCAGGGTGCCTGCGGCATGGGCGCACGAGATTTATTGGAGCACATGGCGCCTTGCAATTAAGGAAATATTCTAACACTCCCCCCCTGCCGCGTCAATTTATTCATTAAACGCCAAAGATAGTGTCTCAGCGTGAGTTATCGCTAAGGCGGATGGAGCAAAAGGGGCCGCACATGGTGCAGGTATCTTTTATTTTGGGGCGGGATCTTTTATGGTAGGCGGCTGCTTTGCGGGGATCGAGGGACAGCCGTATCTGTTCGCTCCAGGCGCGGCGCCGGCGGGCACGGGAGAGTTTTGTGTCCCGTTCCCAGGCGTCCCGGCGGCCCCGGGCAAGGTCTGCCGCGTGGGCGGCGATGCGGGAGGCGATGATCCCCTCGCGGGCGTCTTCGACCGAAGGATGGCTGACGTGTTCCGCGGGGGTCAGATAACACAGGAAGGCGGCGCCGTGGTAGGCGGCGAGGGCTCCTCCGATGGCGCCGCTGATGTGGTCGTAGCCGAGGCCTATGTCCGTCACCAGCGGTCCCAGGACATAGAAAGGCGCTTTGTCGCAGATCTCTCTTTCAAGGCGCATGTTCTCTTCGATCTGGTCAAGGGGGACATGTCCCGGCCCCTCCACGATGACCTGGACGCCGGCGGCGCGGCACCGGCCCACCAGGGCGCCCAATTCCCTGAGCTCGCTCAATTGGGCGGCGTCCGTGGCATCGAGGATGGATCCGGGGCGGAATCCGTCGCCGAGGCTCAGCGTCAGGTTGGAGGCGCGGGCGATCTCCAGGACCTTGTCGAAATGTTCGTAAAACGGGTTTTCCCTGCCGTTGTTGCGCATCCAGTTGACGAGGAGCGCGCCCCCCCGGCTCACCACGCCCATGAGCCGCGGCTTCCTGAGCAGGGCCCCGATGCTGCGGCGGTTGATGCCGCAGTGGATGGTGACGAAGTCGACGCCGCTTGCCGCGTGGTCCGCCAGGACGTCGAGAAGGTCGCCGGCCTCCATCTTTCGGAAGGTGCCGCGCTTTTTCTGTACGCGCATTGCGGCTTCATAGATGGGGACCGTGCCCACGGGCATGGGCGCCCGTTCCAGGATGGCGCGGCGGTTCTTTTTGAGGTCGCCGCCCAGGCTCAGGTCCATGACGGCGTCCGCGCCCAGCTCG
>JBLMXZ010000149.1:0-7094 GCA_050258015.1 Deltaproteobacteria bacterium | reverse complement strand
AGCGAGCAAGGCCTATGTCGGCGACCTGCGCAAGGAGTTTATAGAGGATTTCGTCGTGCCAACGCTCCAGGCCAATGCCGTCTATGAAGGCAAGTATCTGCTGGCCACGGCCTTGACGCGTCCGCTCATCGCCAGGCATCTCGTGGAGACGGCGCATAAGGAGAAGGCCTCCGCCATTTCCCACGGATGCACGGGCAAGGGCAACGACCAGGTGCGTTTTGAGGTGACGGCGCGGATCCTCGACCCCGGCCTTGAGATCATCGCGCCCGTCCGGGAGTGGGAGTTTAAGTCCCGGGAGGAAGAGATCGACTACGCCGTGGCGCAGGGTATCCCGCTCAATGTCTCCAAGAAAAAAGTGTACAGCATCGACAAGAACCTGTGGGGTATCAGCATCGAGTGCGGGATCCTGGAGGACCCATGGCAGGAGCCGCCGCGGGACGCCTACCGGATGACCGTCGCCCCGGAAGAAGCGCCCGCCAAGCCGGCGTACGTCGCCATCGATTTCGAGAAAGGGGTGCCGAAGAAGCTCAACGGCAAGCCCTGCGGCCTGGAGGCCCTGATCGGTTCCCTGAACGGGATCGCCGGAAGACACGGCGTGGGCCGCGTGGACATGGTCGAGAACCGTCTGGTGGGGATCAAGTCGCGCGAGATCTATGAGTTCCCCGCGGCGACGTGCCTCTACGCGGCGCACCGGGACTTAGAGAGCCTTGTCCTCGACCGGGAGGTCCTGCATTATAAGCAGAACCTGGAAGGGCTTTATGCGCAGCTGGTCTACTATGGTCAGTGGTACACGGCCCAGAAAGCGGCCATCGACGCGTTTGTCCGGGAGACGCAGAAAAAGGTGACCGGGACGGTGCGGCTCAAGCTCTATAAAGGCAGCTGTTTCGTCGTCGGCAGGAGATCCCCGAATTCGCTGTACCGGGAAGAGCTGGCCACCTATACCGAGAAAGATAAATTCGACCAGAAGCTGGCCGAGGGCTTCATCAAGCTGTGGGGGCTTCCCTTTCAGAAGTGATCGAAGTCCGACGATCGAAGTCCGACGACCGAAGTCGGAGGTCCGATAATATAAAAAACTGCTTTCAGGTTTTTCGGAATTCGGACATCGGACCTCGGATTTCGCGTAAGAATCCATAGGGAGTTTTCCATGAAGAAGTTATGGGGCGGAAGATTCACGGGAAAGACGGACCCGGCGTTTGAACGGTTCAGCGCCTCGATCGAGACGGATTACCGGCTGGTGAAGTGCGACCTGATCGGCAGCTTCCTGCATGTCCATGTGCTCAAGGAGGCGGGGTTGATCACGGCACGAGACCTGGCGCGGTTCAAAACGGCGTTGGCGTCGCTCCTTAGAAAGGCGCACGCGGGCGTTTTCCCGTTCGACTTCTCGAGCGAGGACATCCACACGAACATCCAGAACGCCCTGGCGAAGGCGCTCGGGGCGCTCGCGGGAAAACTGCAGACGTGCCGGTCGCGCAACGATCAGGTCGTCTTTGCGACGAAGCTGTATTGTCTTTTCGCGGGCGCCGAGCTCCAGGAGTTGATCTTCGGCGCGCGCAAGAGCCTGTTGGCCCTCGGCGCGCTTTATGACGACGTGCGGATGCCCGGTTACACGCACATGCAGCACGCGCAGCCCGTTCCTTTTCGGGATCACGTGGGCGCTTTCTCATTGATGCTCGAGCGCGACGCCGTGCGTCTCGAGAACGCGCTCAAGGAGATCGGGCTCTCGCAGGGGTCGGGCGCCCTGGCCGGCACCCCCATCGCCGCGCGGCATTACAAGGCGGGGTTCCGCAAAGGTCTCAAGGCCCTGGGTATGCCCGGTCTTTCTTCTTTTATCGGCATACCGGACAACACGCTCAAGACCGTCAGCGACAGGGATTTCGTCATCGAGCTGGCGGCCGTGCTTGCCATGGCCGGCGTGCATCTGTCGCGGCTCGCCGAAGACCTTATCCTCTGGTCGACCCGGGAGTTCGGATTTATCACGCTGGGCGACGCCTATTGCACGGGCAGTTCGTTGATGCCCCAGAAAAAGAATCCCGACGCCCTTGAGCTGATCCGGGGCGCCGCCGGCATCCTGACCGGCAATGTCTGCGCGCTCCTGACGATGATGAAGGGGCTGCCGTTGACCTACAACCGGGACATGCAGTGGGACAAGACGCCCCTGTTCCAATCGCTGGACATCGTCCGGGACGCCTTGACGGTGCTGACGGGGTGCCTGAAGACGGTCAAGGTCGACAGGGCGCGGATCGCCGCGCAGATGGCGGACGAGGGGCTTTACGCGACGGCCCTGGCGGATCTGTTGGTCGGCAAGGGCGTTGCCTTCGCCGAGGCGCACGCCGTCGTCGGCAGGATGATCCTTTATTGCGCCGATGAGAAAAAATCCCTGCGGCAGCTCAGCCAGGCGCAGTTGACTTCTTTTTCCCCCAAGCTTCAGAAAGAAGAGGTTGCCCGGGTAATACGGGCCGCCTAACGAGTCGTGGTCCATGCATCAATTCATCGAACGTAACGGGGAACTTTGCTGCGAAGGGGTGGGTCTGTCCGATCTGGCGCGCCGCCACGGCACGCCGCTTTTCGTCTACAGCCGGGCGACGCTTCTCGACCACCTGAGGAAGCTGCAGAAGGCGCTCCAGCCGCTGCGGCCTCTCATCTGTTTTTCCGTCAAGTCCAATTCCAATCTGAGCCTCTTGCGGCTTCTCGTCCGGCACGGGGCGGGGCTGGACGTCGTTTCGGGAGGCGAGCTCTACCGCGCCCGGAAGGCGGGCGCCGACCCGCGACGGGTCGTCTACGCGAGCGTGGGCAAGACCGAGGAGGAGATCGCGCACGCCCTGCGCTGGGGGATCCTTTTTTTCAACGTGGAGTCTCTGCAGGAGGTGTGCCTTATCAGCGAGGTGGCGGCGCGCCTTAAGAAGACGGCGAACATCTGCGTGCGGGTGAACCCGAACATCGATCCGCACACCCACCGGTATATCACGACCGGGACCATCGAAAGCAAGTTCGGCGTGGACTTCGCGACCGCCCGGCTGATCTTCCTTAACCGCGACAACTTCAAGAACGTCCGGGTGATGGGGCTTCATGTCCACATCGGGTCCCAGATCACGCAGTCGAAACCTTTTTTGGCCGCGCTGCGTCGGACGCTGGAGCTCATCGCGCATCTGCGGTCCCTGGGGGTCGAGGTGTCGTGGCTCAACGTGGGCGGGGGGCTCGGGATCATCTATCGCCGCGAGAAGCCCCAGACCGCCCAGGAGTATGCCCGGGCCGTCGTGCCTTTATTGCGCCGGGCCGGGGTGCGCATCATCTTTGAGCCCGGCCGATTCATCGTGGGTAATGCCGGCGTCCTTGTGACGCGCGTCCTGTACACCAAGGAGACGCCCTCGAAGCGGTTCGTGGTCGTGGATGCCGGCATGAACGATCTGATGCGTCCGTCTTTATACGAGGCGTACCATGAGGTTCGGGCCGTCGCCGCCGGCAACGCCGGGACACAGGTCAAAAAGACCGACATTGTCGGCCCCATCTGCGAGAGCGGCGATTTTCTCGTCAGGGACCGGATGCTTCCGGCCTATGGCCCTGGCAACCTCTTGGCGGTGATGGGCGCGGGCGCCTACGGCATGAGCATGAGCTCGAACTATAACTCCCGCCGCCGCGCGGCCGAAGTGCTCGTGGCGGGCAAAGAGGCCCATTTGATCCGACGCCGGGAGACCTATGCGGACCTGGTGCGTCCGGAATGCGTGATCGAGGCGCGATGAAGAGGATACCTTTCGTTAAAATGGAGGGGGCGGGCAACGACTTTGCGCTCGTGGACGCGCGGCGCGCGCATCGTGCCGTTTGCCGGCCGGCCTTCGCCCGCAGGATATGCGACAGGAAGTTCGGCGCGGGCGCGGACGGCCTTCTCGTGCTCCTGGCCTCCCGGCAGGCGGATGTCCGCATGCGGATCTTCAACGCCGACGGCTCCGAGGCCGGGATGTGCGGCAACGGCGCGCGGTGCCTGGCGCTTTATTACGGCAGGCGCAGCGGAAAAAAAACGTTCTCGGTCGAGACGGCGGCGGGGGTCCAGGAAGCGCGGCTGACGGGTCCCGCGTCCGTCCGGCTGCGCCTGCCGGACCCGACGGATATCCGCCTGGGGCGCACGGTGCGCCTGAAGGGCCGGACCCTGGAGGTCGATTATATCGATACGGGCGTTCCGCACGCCGTCGTTGAGGTCGAGGACCTCGAGCGGGTCCCCGTGCTGGAACTGGGCCGGGCCATCCGCCGTCATGAACTGTTTATGCCGTCGGGGACGAACGTCGATTTCATGCGCATCCGGGACGCGCGCCGCATCGATATCCGTACCTATGAGCGCGGCGTGGAGGACGAAACGCTGGCGTGCGGCACCGGTTCGGTCGCGGCCGCCGTCATCGGCGCCCTCAACCACGCGCGCACGGGGTTCGAAGGGGCGGACGGCGCGGCCCTGCGCCACAGGATACGCGTCCACACGCGGGGAGGCGGTATTTTGACCGTTTCTTTCCGCGTTTCCAAACGTGCGGTCACGGACATGGGCCTGGAGGGCGCCGCCCGTATCGTCTACGAAGGGGTGTACTATGTTTAGGGGTTCCTATGTGGCGGTGGTAACGCCGTTCACCAAAGACAACAAAGTGGATGAAGGCGCGCTCGAGAAGATCGTCGCCTTCCATATCGCGAACGGAACCGACGGCATCGTGCCGTGCGGGACGACGGGCGAGTCCGCGACGCTCGATTACGCGGAGCATGATCGCGTGATCGAGATATGCGTGCGTTCCGCCGGCAAGAAGGTCCCGGTCGTCGCGGGCACGGGTTCGAACTCCACACAGGAGGCGGTGGAGATGAGCCGCCATGCGCGCCGGCTCGGCGCGGACGGCCTGCTCCTTGTAGCCCCTTATTACAACCGGCCGACCCAGGAGGGGCTTTACCGGCACTTCCGGGAGATCGCGGGAGCCGTGGACCTGCCCATCGTTCTGTACAACATCCCGTCCCGCACCGGCGTCAATATCGAACCGGAGACGACGGCGCGCCTGGCGGCGGACTGCGGGAACATCATCGGCATGAAAGAGGCGAGCGGTTCCCTCGAGCAGATGGCGCGCACGCGCCTGTTGTGCGGCGGGGATTTTTTGCTTCTGTCGGGCGACGACGCCCTGACGCTGCCCCTTATGGAGATAGGTGGGCACGGGGTCATTTCCGTCGTCGCCAATATCATCCCGCGCGATGTCAAGGGGATGGTGACAGCGTTCGCGGACGGCGACACGCAAGGGGCGCAGCGCCTCCACTACAAGATGCTGCCGCTTATCAAGGCGATGTTCATCGAGACGAACCCCATCCCGGTGAAGACGGCGATGGGCCTTATGGGGCTGTGTGAGCCGGCTCTGCGGCTCCCGATGTGCCCGCTCAGCGAGGCGAACCTGGCGAAGCTCAAAGAGGCGTTAAAGGACTATGGATTGTTGTAGGAAGTCCGGCAATGAGCTGCGAGCTGTTTAGCTGTTTCGCTGTTTAGCTGATTAGTAAGGTCGTTCTACTAAACACCTAAACAGCTAATGAGCTAATCAGCTAAGATGCGGAAAACGAGGTAATATGAGAGTTATTCGATTGGCCGTCAGCGGCGCGTTGGGCAAGATGGGCCAGAGGATCCTTGCTTTGGCGGCGCAGGACCCTGCGTTTGACCTCGCGCTCGCCCTGGAACGGCCGGATCACCCGCAACTCGGATCGTCGGCCCTGGGCCTGCGCGTCACCGGCGATATCAAGGCCCTGGCGCGGACGGACGGGTTGATCGATTTCTCTTCGCCCGCGGCGGCGCGGCGGCACGCCGCCGCCTGCGCCCGGGCGGGCATCCCACTTGTCGTCGGCACGACCGGCCTCGGCGCGCAGGACATTAAGGCCCTGCGGGCGGCCGCGAAGAAGATCCCCGTCGTTTTCTCCCCGAACATGTCGGCCGGCGTGAACGTGGTCTTCCGGATGGCGGCTTTGGCCGCCGCAGCGCTCCCCGGCGACTACGCCATTCATATAAAGGAGACGCACCATATCCACAAGAAGGATGCGCCTTCCGGGACCGCGAAGAGGCTCGCCGAGATCATCATGGCGCGGCGCCCCGGTGGGAACGTCCCCATCGCTTCCCTGCGGGAAGGCGAGGTCATCGGCGAGCACGTCATTGTCTTCGAAGGGCCGGCCGATACGATCACGCTCACCCACAGCGCCAAGTCGCGCGATATCTTCGTGCTGGGGGCGCTCGAGGCGATGAAGTTCTGCGCGAAGAAGAAACGCGGGCTGTATGACATGGGCGATGTGCTGGGCTTAAAGACCAGTAAACACTAAACAGAGAACAGTGAACAGGAAACACAGAGCGAAAACGTCGAAAGGAAAAAACAGGGACGGGATCAAAAATGCGGGAACGAGATAGCGTCCGACGCGTATTTTGTCGGCAGGGATCATGGTTTTGCTTTGAGGGTTTTGTGTTTCCTGATGACTGATCACTGTTTACAGTTCACTGTTCACGGATCACGGGAGTTCTTATGCAGCTAAGCATTTCCAAACGACTGGAGTCTCTGCCGCCGTATCTCTTCGCCGAGATCGATGCGGCCAAGCGCCGGGCCCGGCAGGAGGGCCGGCCCGTCATCGACCTGGGGGTGGGGGATCCCGACATCCCCACGCCGCGTTTCATCATCGATGCCCTCTATGAAGCGGCGCAGGACCCCAAGAACCATCGTTACGCCCTGGATCAGGGGATGCCGGCGCTGCGCCAGGCGATCGCGGCATGGTATCTTAAGAGGTTCGGCGTCACGCTTGACCCGGAGACGGAGGTCCTGCCGCTCATCGGCTCCAAGGAAGGGATCGCCCATATCCCGATCGCTTTTGTGAACAGGGGCGACATCGTCCTCGTGCCGGACCCGGGCTACCCGCCGTACCGCAACGCGACGATCCTCGCCGACGGAAAGCCGCAGGCAATGCCTCTGCGCGCAAGCAACGGCTTCCTGCCCGATCTCGACGCCATCCCGCAGGCCGCGGCCCAGAAAGCGAAGCTCATGTTCTTGAACTATCCCAACAATCCGACGGCGGCCGTCGCGGACCCCGCGTTCTTCGAGAGGGTCGTCGCGTTCGCG
>JBLMXZ010000148.1:0-5674 GCA_050258015.1 Deltaproteobacteria bacterium | reverse complement strand
CCCGGTATCCTGAGCCCCGTCTCGAGACCTTGAGACTTTGAGACTATGATCGAATTAAAGAACATCAACAAGACCTACCGCATGGGCAAGGTCGATGTCAAGGCCCTGCAGGATGTCTCTTTGTCCATCGCCCCGGGCGAATTCGTGGCGATCATGGGGCCGTCGGGCTCGGGCAAATCGACCCTCATGCATATCCTGGGCCTGCTGGACAGGCCGGACAAAGGCGAATACCGGCTGGGTACCCGAACCATCAACAAACTCTCCGACGAGGAACTTTCCGCGGTGCGCAACCGCCTGGTCGGCTTCGTCTTCCAGCAGTTCCACCTCCTGCCGAGGATGACGGCCCTCGAGAACGCGGAACTGCCCCTCATCTATGCCGGTAAAAGGCACCTTAAGGAAAAGGCGCAAGAGAAGATCGAAGAAGTGGGCCTCGCGGAAAGAAGGGACCACCGGCCCAACGAGCTCTCCGGCGGCCAGCAGCAGCGCGTGGCCATCGCCCGCTCGCTCGTCAACGACCCTTTGATCATCATGGCCGACGAACCGACGGGAAACCTCGATTCGAGGAGCCAGGAAGAGATCATGGCGCTGCTCGAAAAGCTCCATCGGAGCGGCAAGACCGTCATCATCGTCACCCACGAAAGGGACGTCGCGGCGCACGCGCACCGCATCATCCACGTCCTCGACGGCCGCATCGTCTCGGATGAACGGTCGGGCGGACCGGCGAAGGCGGCGTCGCAAAGCCAGGCCGATGAGATCATCGACCACGTCCTCTCCCAGCCGGAGAGAAAGACCCGGCAGACCCAGTTCGTCGATTACCTGCGTCAGGCCGCCGTGGCCATGGCGACGCATAAGATGCGCTCTCTTTTGTCCATCCTCGGCGTCCTTATAGGCGTTGCCGCGGTCATCGCCATGCTGGCCGTGGGACAGGGCGCCAAGGAATCCATCGAACGACAACTGGCCTCCCTGGGATCCAATCTCCTTGTCGTTCGGCCCGGCTCTTCGAGGATCCACGGCGTGTCCCTGGAGACGGGCGCCGTGACGCGCCTCACGATACAGGACGTCGCGGCCATAGAAAAGCTCAGGGACGTCGTCAAGCGCGTCAGCCCGTCGGTTCGGGGCAGCGGCCAGCTCGTCTACGGCAACAAGAACTGGAACACCCAGGTGGAAGGCTTTAACGCCGATTATGCCGAGATGCGCGCGGCCACCCCCGCCCTGGGGCGCTTCGTCTCGGAGGAAGACGTCAAGATGCGCGCGCGGGTCATCCTTCTGGGCGCGACCGTCGTGCGGGAACTCTTCGGAGATGAGGACCCCATCGGACAGACCATCAAGCTGAACCTGGCCAACTTCAAGGTCATCGGCATCCTGCCCGTCAAGGGCGCCTCGACCTTCCGCGACCAGGACGATACCACCGTCATCCCCATCACGACGGCCATGTACCGCGTCTTCGGCAAGGACTATCTCGACTCCATCTATGTAGAGGCGCGCAGCGCCGACACGATCGACGCGGCGCAGAAGGAGATCACGGATCTCATCATAAAACAGCACCGGCTCACCAAGAACCAGGAAGACTCCTTCCAGGTCCGCAACATGTCGGACATCAAGGAGACGCTGGAAGCCACCACCAAAACGATGTCCCTGCTCCTGGGCTCCATCGCGGCCATATCGCTGTTGGTCGGCGGCATCGGCATCATGAACATCATGCTCGTCTCCGTGTCGGAACGCACGCGCGAGATCGGCCTGCGCAAGGCCATCGGCGCCAACAAAAAGGACATCATGGTGCAGTTCCTGATCGAGTCCGTGCTGATGGCCCTCGTCGGCGGCATCGCGGGCGTCTTGCTGGGCGCCGGGATCTCGGCCCTCATCACCCTCTTCGCCGGATGGGCGGTCAAGGTCTCCTGCGCCTCCGTCATCCTGGCCACGACGTTCTCTCTGACCGTCGGCATGGTCTTCGGCCTCTGGCCGGCCCACAAGGCCGCGCGCCTGGACCCCATCGAAGCCCTGCGCTACGAATAAGCCCAAAAATAAAAAAGCCCAAAAGGCGCCGCGGCCTTTTGGGCATACCCCGAAACTCTCCCGCCGTTATCTTTTCTTCAAGTACTCCTCGAATTTGGCCCAAAAAGGATCGGCCTTGGGGTGCTTCAGGCGGGAGGCCCTGCCCTTTTCATAGACGACGATCCCTTCCTTCGCGGGAACGACCTCGCCGGCAATGCTGGCCGGGATGCCGGATGCCTGCAGGTCCCGGATGACGGCGCGCGCCCTCCTCTTGCCCGCCGTGGCCAACAGCGTCCCTTCGCTTATGGATACATAGGGATCGATCCCGAAACAGGCGCAGGTCTTGCGCACCTCCTCCTGCAGGACGATCTCCTCCTTGTAGATGCGCATGCCCACGCGGCTGTGCGCCGCGATCTCGAAGAGCCCGCCGAAGACCCCGCCCTCGGTCGCGTCGTGCATGGCGGTCACCCCGCCCGCCTCCGCCGCCAGCAAGGCATCCTTGACCGTCGACATCTGGTAATACACGTCCTGGGCCTTCCTGAGGAAGGCGCTGCCGTAGGCCTTCTCAAGATAAGAAGGGAAATAGGCGGCCATCAGGCCCGTCGTCTCGATAGCCGGCCCCTTGGAGACGATGACCGCGTCGCCGACGCGGGCGCGCGGGACGATAAGCTTCTCTTTTTTGCCGATGCCGAACACCGTGGCCCCGCCGACCATGGGAAAGTTGCAGCCGGCGTAGCGCGCGGTATGCCCGGTCACGACGGCGATGCCGAGCTTGCGGCATTCCGCGTGAACGGTCTTCCACATCGCTATCAGCTCCGTCTCGGTCATCTCCGGCGGCAGGTTGAGATCGACCGACAGGTACCGCGGCCGGATGCCGCTGACGGCCACGTCGCTGGCCAGGATATGGACCGCGAACCAGGCGGCCTTCTCGATGCCGAGCTCGTGCGCGATATAAAAAGGGTCCGTGGAGAGGACCATCACCGTGTCGCCCAGGGAGACGACGCCGAAATCGACGCCCGACTGGGGCTTGACGATGACGGAGGCGTCGCGCCGGCCGAGGCGCGGATAAATGACCCTCTTGAAGAAAGACGGATGGATCTTCCCCAGAGGCGGCAGATCGTCCCGTGTTGCCATAGGTTCATCCTTTGCCGTTAAGCGGTTTATTAAGCTTTCTCGACCTTAATGAGGGCCGATCTCCGATGGCGATCTTACTTCAATCAAAAATATGCCAAAAAGGCGGGCAAAATGCCTTTTTGGCTTGAGGAAAAAACAAGAAATATCTAACCCTTCAGGTGTTTTCTCGCCTCCGCCAATCTGTCGGAAAAACGCCCCCGGCGCAGCTGCGACGCCCACTCCTTCATGATGACCCAACCGCCGAAACGCGCCAGGTCGTTGCGCCAGGGACGGTACCACCGCCGCCACCCGGATTTGATATTGTGCAGGAAAAACACCATGGCGGGAAAAGAAATGACGTTCAGGCCTATTTTGAACATGTACCGGAAAGCATAGAACTTGCCCATGATCTTGCGGATGGCCATCTGTATCTGAGGCGCCGTCAACGGCGGATCGGGCTCGAAGAGAGGGAAGTTGCCGTCATAATACTCCCATCCGAGGTCCTCTTTTGCGTAGACCCTGCCCTCCTTGACGAGTCTCTGCCGCAGCTCCGTGCCGGGCAGAGGGACGGGCAAAAGGACCTGTATGGTATCTACCCAGGCTTTCCGGATGAACAAGCGGTAGCGCCTGATCCGCTGGTCCGCGGGCATGGAGAACGTCGTTCCCGGCCCCATCGGATAACCGAAGATGAACATACCGTGCACCAGAAAGCCGAACCGGTGGAAGACCCTCGCCAGCTTGATCATCTCCCCGGGTCTCACCTTCTTGTTCATCGCGGTCAGCTCTTCTTCGATGGGGGATTCAAAACCGATGGCGACCGTATTGATGCCGGCCTCCCGCATCGCCTGCAGCAACTCCGTGTCCTTGGCCTTGTCGAGGCGGATCTGCACCGTCAGGTCCAGCCGGCGCCCTATCTGCTCCTGATACTCTTTCAGCATCCGGCAAAACCGCAGCGTCTCGCTCCTTTGCTGGCCAAAGAGATCGTCCACGACGAAGAAGTGCCGGGCGTCCTTCGTCTCTACGAGAAACCGGATGGACTCCAGCAAGCGTTCCGGGGAGGCGCACCGGGGTTTGCCCTTGACCGTGCAGAACTCGCACTCCATCCCGCAACCGCGTATCCGCTCGACCGGATACAGCTTCACCGAGGCGTAACGCAGCAGGGAGAAATCGGGCAGGGGCAGCTTGTCGAAATCGGCCAGGGGTTCCCGCGCGGGGGTCATCACCACTTCCCCGTTCTTCAGGAATGCGATCCCCTTCACGTGGGAGGGTTCCTGATGACGGGAAAGGGCCTCCAGAAGCTCCACGATGGTCTCTTCCCCTTCGCCGATGACCACATAATCCAACCCGGCCCGCAGCCCTTCGGCCAGGTTCTCTTCGAGGAAGTGAACCCCTCCGGCCACGGTCACCGCGCCCGTGCGCTTGTAAAAACGGACGAGATCATACAGCCGGGGGATCGTGCTGCTCAGGCCGCCGTAAAAGCCGACGACGTCCGCCGGCCTCTCTTTCTGCAGGAAATCGTGGTCGGCGCCGACCGGCTCGGCCCGGGGACCGTAGCGACAGAGGTTATTCTCGTCGATGACCTCCACGTCCCACCCCGGCAGCTCCTTGACGGAGCTGGCCACGCACACCGGCCCCAGCGCCGTCGTCCTCTGGGCGACATGGGAATAGACGTTGAACGCCGGATACGCCGGGATGACCATCCGGAACCTCCTGCGGCGGCCGGAGACATCGGGAAAGTTCATGCGGACTTCTCCAGGACGACGTCCTCCCGCGGTTCCACCCTTTCCAGGGAAACCGAGGAGATCGGCGCGTTCACCTTGTCCAGGTGGACATTGCACAGCGTGGCATGATTGTAGATACTCAGGATGTTTTTGCAACGGGGGAACTTGCACACGCGCCCTTTGCGCGACACCTTGACTTTCTTCATAGCGCCCCCGTCTCGGGAAGATGTCTCATTCACCTGCCTCGGCAAGGCGCACATTGACCGCGCGCGGCCCCTTATCGGACTTTTCGACCTCGAACGCGACTGTCTGCCCCGGGCTGAGGGCCTCGAATGTGACATCGACAAGGGCCCCTTTATGAAAAAAGACCTCGCGGCCGTCTGTGTCGCCGATAAAACCAAAACCTCTGTCGCCGATCAGCTTCTTGATCTTGCCTGTATGCATCGGTGCCTCCGGGATGCGAAAAAAATAGGGCCCGGCACACAGTGTGCCGGGCCCTATTCGGTTTCTTAAGGTTACAACTTGACGACGTTCGTCGCCTGTTCACCTTTAGGGCCCTGCGTAATCTCGAATTCGACCGCCTGGCCTTCGGCTAACGACTTGTATCCTTCGCCCTTGATCGCGGAATGATGAACGAACACATCCTTGCCGTTCTCAGGGGTGATGAATCCGTAACCCTTTTGGTCGCTGAACCACTTGACTGTTCCTTTTGCCATTGCCTGCTACCTCCTTTTCCTAAGAATTTAGTAAAACCGTCAGAAATCCGGATCATCTTTGCCTGTTAGATCGGAACTTCCAACGGAGCAAACAATGACACCCACAAAAAAACCGCAAGGTTAGACTTTCTT
>JBLMXZ010000147.1:0-12558 GCA_050258015.1 Deltaproteobacteria bacterium | reverse complement strand
CACGTTATAGGTGCTCAACGGCACTGAATACATGGCGACGCTCCCGTTTTGGGAATAAATCGTCGCCGAAGAAAGAGTACCATCGATCGCTATATCGCTAAACCCCTCAAACGTCACCAATAGCTGGTAACCAGAGGTCCCGGAATCGTAGAGCCAAGTTCCGTTAGTCGTATCCGCGATTCCCGTAACCCTAAAGATGCCGAAGGAATCGTTTTGGTTATTGCCATATTCAGGAGACGAAGTGCCATTGACGAATGTCTGCGTCGTTGCCTCACCGAGCGGATTCGTAGCGGTCGTTGGACTCCAGATGCCCGAGTCTAGAGTATACAACGTACCCCAGTCAAGCAACTGATCCATGTAGATGGTCACGTCATTAGCCATTGCCGAATGAGCCGTCATAAACAGGCCGGCAAGCAACAACATAACCATTACAAGTGTCTTTTTCATTTTTTCACCCCCCTTCCTTTGTGATTTTGATCTATTGTCTGCCGTCGGCCGCTTCTGCGGACCGGCGGACCAATATTCGCCTATTTTCGGCGCCTTATAAGCGCGCCGGCCAATCCGATGCCCATCAAGACCATGCTCGCCGGTTCGGGAACCACGGCGCCCTGTCCTGCCGGCAACGCGATACCCTCGAAACCGGGGTTCCCCCCTTTGTAAAAGGCGTCGTCGCCGTAATACGGCACGCTTTCGTTGCCGCCGATCGCATACGCGAAGTAATGGATGGTATCGGGGATACCGGGGGTATAGACCTTAAACCCGGACAGGGAACTGCCGGGCGGGATATCGTAGGCATTGTTCGAATTGATCCAATTGCTCATATAGGAAATGGAACTCCCGCCCGACGAATTATTGCTCCATGCGCTGTCGTAGTCGATCCAACCCGTGGGGCTCTCCTGGGAGGCGTTGTGCGCCAGATCCACGCCGAAGAAATACACGTCCAGACCGCTGCCGGCGGGCAGGTTATTCCAGACCGTGAAGTCCAGGATATAATCCCCCGGCGTTCCGCTGTATGTGTAATCCGCGACCACCGAGATCGCGAACGCGGGCGTGGCCGCCGCCAGAAAAAACAAACTGCCCAATATAATTAGGTAACGCTTCATGTGGAACACCTTTTCGTGGCGATCCCCGGCTTATCTCTTCTTGCGGCGCATCAACGTCAGGCCCGCAAACCCCAGACCCAAAAGCGCCAGCGAACCCGGCTCGGGGTTATGGACCACGGCGATCTCCTCGCTGGACACCGTCGTTTCATTCGTCGGCGGCTGCTGCGTGGTCGTCACCGACGCGATGAACGCCCCACCCGCCGATGCGCTCGAAGAACCGCTGCCCTGACAACCCGCGACCAACGCGGCCATCGCCAGTAAGATCGCCAGCTTTCTCCAGTATTGGTTTTTCATGTAGTCGATTTCCTCTCTCCCCCTGCCCTTGATGAAGATGCCGGCCTTACCGGGCGCCCTTGCCTACCAGGACGACCGCGACCGTGCTTAAAAGGATCCTCAGATCCGTAAGAAAACACATGCGCTTGATGTAAAGAAGGTCGAATTTCACCTTGCGCCGGACATCCCGCAAGGTCGTATCGTAATCCTGGCTGACCTGCGCCAAGCCGGTGATGCCGGGGCGCACGTCCAGCCGTTTATTATAATCGCCGATCTGAACGCTGAGCTTATCGACGAATTCAGGTCGCTCCGGTCTGGGACCAATGATGCTCATCTGTCCCTTGAGCACATTGACTAATTGGGGGATTTCATCAATGCGGCTCTTGCGTAAAAACCGCCCGACGGGGGTCACGCGAGGGTCGTTCTGAGCGGCCCAGACCGGACCGGATTCTTTTTCGGCGTTCACGACCATGGTCCGCAGTTTCAGCATATCGAAGACCAGGCCGTCTTTGCCGACTCTCTTTTGAAGGAAGAAAACAGGGCCGCGCGACGTCAATCTGATGGCCGCAACGGCCGCCAGAAGAATGGGAAGGCTTATAACGAGGCCGAGCACGGAAACCACGATATCAAAACCGCGCTTGAATTCCGCGAAGCGCCTGCGGGCGAACCGGACCAGGGCAGCCATGAAGCCGGACCCCATCAGGACCATGCTGCTGGGCTCGGGCGCCCTGCCGCGGTCGGAGGTGTCATAATGCGACTGTGAAGCCACCAGGACCGTGTTCGGATTTACGGTATCACCGGGCGACAAGGGCTGCGCGTAGGCGGCCATTATCGCAATCATCGACAAGGCAGCGACTAACGCCAGCGCGGAAAGCGCTTTCTTTTTCGCGGAAAAAATTTTGAGCTTCTTTATAAGGCGGGCCATATGCTTCCTAAAGATTATTATGTCTATAACTTAAATATGCATGGACCATGCCAAACTAAAGAGTTTTTAAAAAAATTTATGTTCTTTTTAACCTTAATATTTGCAAAATGTTACGACTATTTAGAAAAAGGATCGGGAACTTTTCGGAGAGAATAAACGCGATGGGAAACAAAGGAACCAAAGGAAGGCGCGGGGAAAAACTATCCTATGTTACTATATAGCGACACTGCCTCTTAACTCCTTGCTTTAAATACTGTTGTGGTATTTTGCTTCGTAAACACGATTGTTGTCTGGCCGCAACACAAAAGCGCCCGGCTCGGGTGCTGTTGCCGGCCGGGCAAGAGTTGTCTGCTTCCTTAGGGGATGATCTCGGAAAAATGGGAGGAGAGAGCCTTAAAAAAATCGCGAAGGAGCTGATCCGCATGCTTGCCGTCCTCCGGCTTGACCTCCGCGGAGATACGGATCATGGCGTTGGACAAGTTCTGAAAGCGCAGGCGCCCCTGCGCGACATAAAGCTGCTGGCGCATATAGTTGTCCGTGTAATGGCCACCCGCCTTGTAGAGATAGTAAACGATGTTCTCCAAGCCTTCTTTCTCCACCTTCAGGCGATTGGCGGGGACAAGGCGGCCATCCGCCAGCTCAAGGGAGATCTTTTCCTTATCGATAATGCTGATGCCCCCGCCCTCGAAACAGACCTCAGGCGGATGGGAGACCTTGCGGTTGTCCGTCGAATAGATGATGTAGAGATAGACCTTTTCGCCGCCGCGCGCGTATTCCCGGAGGATGAGGTTGCGCGTCTCGAGGATCTGATAGGACAGCTCTTCGACCGGCAGGTCCCGGCCGGACCACTCCCCTATCTGCATCGGCATACGCGCGACCTGCGGTTCCTCTTCGGACGAGGGCACGCTCGTGAACAGGGGCACGGACAAAGCGAGCGCCGCGAGAAAAAGAACGACCGTGACGATAAATACGGCGTTCGGCTTCATTCGAGCTCCTTGACGAGGATAATGAGGCCCAGGAACGCCACGACAAAAACGAGCAGCCCGGAGAGCGTGTGCAGGAACCCCTCGGTGAACTTCGCGCCCCATATCTCGCTCGTGACGGCCATGAACACGATGCGCACGATATTCGCCAGGACCGCGATGATCCCGGCGGCTAAAAAGACGATGATCTTCTTAAGGCGCGTCAGCTTGGCGCTCAGATAGGCGACCACGGCGCCCAGGGCCAGCAGGGAGATCAAAGAACGCAGACCGCTGCAGACATCCTCGACGATGACGTGGGTGTGGCGCATGCGGATGACGCTGCCGTCGAGGATGGCGCGGATGCCCATGGCGTTGATGAGCTTGGCCGCCGCTTTCGCGGCGAATATCTTCATGCTGAAGGTAATATCGACGATGGCGACAAGCGGCAGGGGCATCATGAACCCGAGGAAGAGGATCGCGAAGAGCGTCTCCCGCAGGATGGCCATGCCGCAAAAAGCGATGACCAGCCCGGCGATGACGAGGAGCATCGAGAACGCCGAGGTGAAATACACGCGCAACAGCGCGCTCGCCAGGTGCACCAACAGGCCCGCGAAGACCAAAAGCAGCCCCCATCCGGCGGGCTTCAGCTCCATCCGGGCCAGCGTTTCGCGCCGGATCCATAAAAGATAAAGCGAGACAAAGGGGACGAGGTAACCGTGACTGTAATAAGAATCGTGCGCGCCCCAGCGATCCACCATCCACGCCAGCGTCGGGCTGTAGACGAGGAGCAACAGCAGCGCGATCACCGCCGCTCTTATACGATTAATGTTGATATGCGATCGACTCATACGACATCAGGCTAAGGTTGAGGTTGAGCAAAATAAAAAACGGAGACAACAAATTGTCAGACGAGATCCTTTTTTAGGGAAGTGTTATGGAAATCTCCTTCCTTGAAATATCCGACCCGGCGACCATAGATCAAGCGGCTTTTCGTCTCTGTCAATGAGCCCCTGGCCCCGTAATAAAAGTTTAACTTATCCTTCGTATGCTTCCTGCCGAAACCCTCGGCAATGTTACCGGAGACCGATAGAGCCGGACGCCGTAACTGAGATATCAACCCGTAATCTTCCCTCTTGGGCAGCGACTCGGTCATGTCAAAAACCTGCGTGCCAAGATCCATCGCCTTCTGCCATACCGGCATATCCTCAAAATTCTTATAAATCATCCCACTGCCCTGTCTTAACCTCGACCTTTTCGGCTACCGCACTCCGCAATCTTATCCTTTATCGATTTTTTATGCCTTCTCCCACGTCGCCCTGGCCTTGCCGCAGGCATAGCGCTCGAAGGCCGAGACCGCGGCCGCGTTGAGCGAACAAAACTCATACGGCACGAGCAGGAGCCGCAACGCCCCCCGCACCCGGAGGTCCGCCTTCTCCATAGCATACCCCAGGAGCGCCAAAACGTAAAATACTACTTGCGCGACGAACACATACAGGAACCCGCGGCCCGCCACGAGACAGAAAAAATTCGCCATGAGGAACAGGACGAGAAAATACGGCACGATCAGCCGCAGGAACTTGTGCGAGAACAACTGGAAGGCCACGGGGCTGCGCCGCGGGTCGAACAGCTCGGGCAAAAGGCCGAATATCTGAAAATTGCCGGCCAGCGTGCGCACCTTGCGCACGAACTCCCGCTGCGCCGTCGGCGCCATCCTGTCATACGCCCTGGCGCCGGGCTCGACGATCACGCGCCATCCCGCCAACACCATGCGCAGCGGCTCGAAAACGTCGTCCAGGATGATGTCCTCCGGGAAAAAGATGAAACTCTTCGCGCGCACGGCGTAAATGGCGCCCGTGGCCCCGAGCATCGAGCCGACGCGGCTCTCCATGCGCCGCAGGGCCTTCTCATACGCCCAGTACATCCCCAACCCCTTGCCCGTGCCGGCCTCCTGGTCCTCGATGGCCAGCTCGCCGCTCACCGCGCCTACCCGGGGATCCGCGAAACACCGGACCAGCTCGCGGACGGCGAACCTGTCGAATGTCTGGCGCGCGTCGGCAAAGACGAATATCTCCGCCTCGGAGTCCTTGACCATCTTGTTGAGCATGGCGGGCTTGCCGCGGCGGATGAAGGAGACGGCGTAACGGATGCTCTTCTTGTCCGCGAGCTCCTTCAATATCCTGTAGGTGTCGTCGGTCGAGCCGTCGCTGCCGATGAAGATCTCGAGCTTCTCGCGCGGGTAATCCAGGGACAGGAGGTTGTCGACGCGCGCGCGGATGATCTCCTGTTCGTTATACGCCGAGATGAAGACCGCCACCTTGGGCTCGTGGTCCACGGCTTTCCGGACGGGCTTGCCCGAAAGCGCGGCCCACGCCGCCAATATCAGCGGATAGCCGATATAGGCGTAGACGACAATCCCCAGGCTGAGGAAGAAAAGAAATAGCATGTATTCAGGCCCGCTATGTTAAATGCGGTTATCAGGACATCAGGTCATCGGGATGCAGGATATCAGGATACCGGGACATCAGGAGAGATCACTGTCTCGCTTTCTTCTTCTCTCTGATAAAACGATTATAACCATTGATCCCGCGTATAACCTCTTCGTATTCTCTCATTAAAGAATCCGCCCGTTTGGGGGCCAAATATTTTTTTGACTGACAATTACGAATATGATTTTGGGTCTCGCCCACTTCTTTCCTTGCCGTATTCATCCCCTTGATCTTGTCGTTATAATAAAAACTCGTTTAGCCCTCGGCGATGTTGTCCGCGACCGCCGATGAGGCCCTCTCTATTTGGTCTCTTAAGCGAAATTTCTCTTCCCTTGGCAGAGTTTTGCAAAATTCATGGATCTCTTGCATGAGCTTATGCGCTTTCTGCCAGATCCACAGCTTTTCAAATCCAGCGATCGGCTCTTCCTGATCTTCTGATGCCCTGATATCCTTCACCCCGATCTCCTGATCACCCGATATGCGCTTTTAGCTAAGCTATTTAGCCCTATTTCGCCCTCAGTCTCCTCACCCTGTCATACAGCTGGTATCCCAGCGTCTTGCGCAGGAAGGTGCGCAGGTTCTCCGCCGCCACGACGTTAAGCTGGGGGGTGCCGGAGACGATGGACTTGAAGGCGTCGAGACCATAGCCGAGGCGCATCGTGAAACGCTGGAGACAGAACACGTCGTCGTCCAGGAAATCGTTATATCCCGCGTCCGAGACGCACGCGGCCTTAAAACCGACGTCGCGCGCGATGCCGAGGATCGTCTTGTTGTAAAATCCGTGCGGGATGGAAAGGAACTCCACCCTCCGGCGGATGTATTTTTCGAGGACCTGTTTGGACAGGAGCAGGTCGTTCAGGAGATTGTAGCTCGTCATGGAAGGCAGAAAGACGTGGTTCATCGCGTGGGAACCCACGTCCATGCCCGCGCGGCTCAACTCATAGATCTGCTCCCACGACATCCGGCCGACCTTGCCGATGTCGTTGACGGTGATGAAGAAGGTCGCCGTAAACCCCGACTCCTTAAGGACCGGGGCCGCGGCGGCGAAGTGGCTGGCGTCCCCGTCGTCAAAGGTCAGGACGACCCGCTTGCGCGTGTCGACGCGGGCCTGGTCCTGCCCCATCTCGCCCAGGAATTTCGACAGGGATACCCCCAGAAAGCCGTTGTGGTGCAGGTAGGCGATCTGCTTATGGAACTCCGACTCGGCGACCGAAAAATTATCCCGGGGCCGGGAAGCGTCGGCGTGGACGGCGTGGTACAGGAGAATGGGGATATTGTTCAGCGCCATGACAATTTTTTCCTGAAATCATCGAGGGTATCGGTCCCGCTGACGCCTATCCGCGGGATGTCGAAAAGGTCGTCCCCGGGATGAAAGACGCCGGGCTTAACGGTATACGCGCTCGAGAAGCCGCTCTCCCGAACTATCCGCCGTATTCTATCATCAAACTCCCCATAGGGATAGCTGAAGGCGGGCTTCTCCATCCCCAGTTCCCCGGCGACAAAATCCCTCGAGGAACCGACCTCCGCTTCTATCGTCTTGTCGTCGAGCCCCAAAAGATGCGGATGCGTCGCAGTGTGGGCGCCGAAACCGATGCCGTTCGACCGCATCTCGCGGATCTCCCCCCTGTCCAGGTAATCCCTCCTCCACGGGACGTCTTTGTATCGCGGCCGCTTGTGGTCCGTCCCGATGTATCCCGTGGTCAGGAATATCGTCGCCTGAAGCCGAAACTCTTTCAGGAAAGGATAGGCGTTAAGATAATTGTCCCGGTAGCCGTCGTCGAAAGTCAACAGGACCGGCCTTTCATGGTCCCGGTTTTCCCGCGGACCGGGGACGACGGACCGCGAACCCGGAAACAGCGCCTCCGGGCCGACGACCCTGTGGCGCTGTCTCAGATATTCCATCTGCTCCTGGAAGCGCGCGACGGGCACCACCCACTCTCCCGGCTCGAGCGCGTCGTTGACGCGGTGATACATCAATACGATCATGGCCTGCCGCCTGCGGTTATCGTGGCCGGGGGTTCAGAAGCGCGTGCCCATGCCGATAAAGACACCCTTGCCGGCGCCCTCTTTGGCCAGCTTGAGGAAGACCTGTCTATCGAGCGTGCGGCGGCTTAAGACCACTTGCGCGTCCAGGTCGCGGCCGTCCGTCGTCTTGAGTTTCAGCTCGAGATCGGCGCCGTCCCTTATCCGCGCCTTCGCGCCGAAAACGATCCGTTCCGCGCGCCCTTCGCCGTAAGCCACCTCGAACCCCAGCTCCAGGCGCCGGTTCAGTTTCCAGGAACCGAAGAGCGTGACCGTCTTTTTCCCGGGGCCGCCCGCGGCGCCGAGGGAATACTCGATACGATCCGAAAGCGCGCGCTCGAGCGTCGCCCTGAAATCGAACGCCGAGCCGGTGACGCGGTTGAGGACGTAGCGCAGCCTGTTGCGGCCGCCCAGTTCCCAGAAACCCTTAAAGGCGAATGCCTGCTTCCCCGCCGCGTAATCATATTCGATCTCGTGCCTCTTGTTGAGGCGCCACTCCCCCTGGAGTTTCAGCACCCCCTCGTTATCCTCCACGCGGAAACAAAGCCGGTTTTGCGCGTCCGCCTGCCAGGCGCCGGCGAGACGCAACAGCGATATCGTCTGACCCGCGTCCCCTGGCGGGGAGGCCTCGCTCCCGCCGTTCTTCGCCGTCACGGTAAAAGCGACCTCGTTATCCTGCGCGTCGATCAGCTCCGTCGCAAAGGTCAGCTTGTTGCCGGCGATCCGGTGATACCACTTGTCGAGCGTCAGGACGAGGCGGCGGTCGTCCGCCAGCTCCCAGCTGCCCCTGAACTTGATCTGCTGGGGCACGCCGTCGGCGACGGGCCGCTTGACGTAATAAATAAGCTCGTTGCGGTTCGTCGTCTTGAACCGCCCCTCGATCACCTCGCGCAATCCCCCGGCGCCGACCCGTACAAGGCGGTTGTGGGGGTCGATCTCGTATTTTATCTTGTCTGAAACCATTACGGCTCGAGGATAGAGAATCGGGGATAGAGAATAGTCACGTCTTATGCCATTTCTGCATCAACTTAAAAAGCATGGCACCGATATATTCGTACTTTCGCGTAAAATATTCATGCCTATCTTGGGATAAATAATCGGAAGACTTGGCAAGATCAAGCCAGGTCATTGTCTCTTCTGAAGAACCGAGAGCATCATTCAGATGGCGCAGGAAAACATCGGGATATCTACGCTTGGCAAACCCCTCGCTGATATTTGCCGGAACAGAACGGCTGGATCGACGGATCTGACCGGTAAGAGAATATAGTTCTTCTCTGGGAAAATTCTTTGTCTCCTCAAAAACTTCTTTCGCCATCTCGAAAGACAAATTATAAACGTCCAGATCTTTACATTTCTGTATCGGCATCTTTTTTCTCTGCTTTAACTAGACTATCTTCTATCCTCTATCTTCTATCCTCTATCTTCTATCCTCTATCCTCTATTCTCTACCTTCTACCCTCTGTCCTCTCTCCTGAAGTTATCAAAATAAAGGAAATAGGTCGTCGGCGGATGCGCCATGAAAATGTCTATTCCCGACACGCACCCGAGGTCCAGGGCGGGCGCAAGCTCCGCCCGGCCGATCGTGACCTTGGCGGTCTCCTGCGCGGGCAGGGTGACGGTCGTCTCGAATTGTTTCCGGGGCTCGGCCGGGCCGCTGTTGAGCCGGATCGTCACGGGCGCCGGCACGGACGCCGCGTTATAGGCATCGAAGGAGAGCGCCTCCATCCGCGACCAGTCGAAGCACTCCTCCCCGTCGAGGTCTATCGCTATGCCCGCGGACGCGTCCCCCGCGGGAAACTCCACCTCCAGGGACTGCAGGCCCTGGGTGGCATGCTCCGTCGACGGCCGCGCCGCGGCGTGATGCGGTTGAAAGGCTGAGACATCCTTGTCGTTCTCGAAACCAAGGCCGAATCTCATCCGCAGGAACGCGTAATCGGGCCTGGGGCCGCGGGCCTCCGCCGTCAACGCGGCCACGAGACCGCTGCCGCCCCGCAGGCCGGCATAAAAACCGCCGACCGAAAGCCCGAAGATGACGACCCACAAGGCCAAAGCGCCGCAAAACCGCAAGATCCTACTCTTCATGCGAGGTGTCCATCTGTATCAGCATCGCCGAATGGGCCGCAAGCGTGAAATCCATCTCGCGCCCGATGTTGCGCACGTCATACTCGTTAAGCGCCACGCTGCCCGGGGCGCCGTCGTTCTGCGCGTCCAGGGCGGGCCCCGTCAGCATATAGACCGTGCCCCGGGGCTTGACCGAGGCGTTGAACATCGAAACCCGGATGCTGTAGGTCTTCACCGGATGTTTGTTGATCAGCAGAAGCGAGAGCGTTTCCCTGCCCTCGAAGATGCCGGCATAGGCCGTCACATACGGGACCTTGCCCCGGTACGTGCCGGGTCTCCAGTCGTCCTTCGCGTAATAAAAAGGGAAGTCCGCGACCGTGCTGGTCACGACGACGTCGCCGAAGTGCTCCGCGAAAAGCTCCATGGCCAGCGCCTTGGGACGCACGGTCACGCCGTCCCAGCTGCGCCCGCCGCCGGCGACGTCCCGGTCCTCGCCGGGGATGAACCCGCCGGCGGTCGCCTGGAGCTCACAGGGCGCCGAGAGCATGACCTCGTTCTCGGCGAAGGTCCCCAGGCAATCGAGCGTAAAGAGGGCGTCCGCCAGGGACCACTGCGCGATGCCGCGCGAATGCGGGGGCGCGTCCGAGGCGGGGGCGTCGGCCGCCCCGTCCCAACCGAAAAAAGCGGTCTCGATGGGCCCCCTGCGGGAACCGTGCTTTTCAAAGACCTCCCTGATCTCCTTCATAAGACCGGGGATCCGGCCGGCGTTCGCCATGACCTCCAGGGGAAGGGGATGGATGCGGCTGTTCCAGGGCTTGTCGGGACCGGTCATATCCGGCCGCCAGCACACGCCCACAAAATCGACTTTCTCCCCGGCTTTCCTGACGACCCTGGCATTGTAGGAATGCCCCGCCTCCGGCCGCCAATCCATCCCTATCCTGATATCCGGGTCGGCCTGCCGCATCGCGGCCGCGAAGGCAACGATGCGTCGCGCGTATTCCTCCGGCGCCATACAGGCGTCGCCTGCCGGCCCGCAGGCCCCGTCGCTCAACTCCCAATATTTCGCCGGGAAGACCACCGTCTTATTCAGATACGCCACCCAGTCCGCCGCTTCCCGAGGGGAAGAGGACGCCACGTCGACGCGGATAACGGGCTTGGTCCCCATCGAGCGGCAGAACCGCACGACGTTGTCGAAATCGCGCAGGGGCACCCTGTCAAACCGGTCCGTCGCGTCGAACGTCCCCGCCTGCCAGTGGTACGCCGCATCCCGGCCCCCCGGAAAACGCAGGAACGCTATCCCCGAGCGCCTGACGAGGCCGGCGACGTCCCTGCGCGTCTCCGTCGCCGAGGAAAGGTCCGCCCCGAAGAGCCGCGGGCTTACGCGCGCCACACGGGTCTCCGGATCCACGAAGACGCGCACCAGGGGCGCCATGTCGTCGTCGTCGCGGTACGTGTCGTCATCGGCGAACCGCCGGGCCGTGTAATGCCGCCGGTACTCCTCGAACTGGGCCTTGAGGACAGGCCACAAAGCGCCCCGCCCAACATAAGCAGCCATGAACGCCCCCGAAAGAAAAGAGAACAACAGGGCCGCGATAACGATCCCCAGGATAGTGGCCGCTCGCATCTTCATAGCGCTTGAATGCTCAATACCTGTGCGTCGCCAGGATGTTCTTTATCGTTTCGATCTTCCGCTGCCGTTCGGCCAGCTTTTTGTCTAACCCCGGATAATCGGCCTGTGTGTGGTATTTCGGCCAGGTCATCTCGGCAAAGTGGCGGATATCTCTTGAAACCCTGTACGGCACAAAGCGATACCTTTTCTGCGCGAAGAAAGCCTGATAAGCCAGGGCCCCGGTATCGAGACCGCGATCCTGCTGTTTGCCCCACATCAGCCCCAACTCCCGCGCGACGCGCGTTTTGACCAACAGGCCAAGCGGGAAAAACCGCTTCGTGCCGTTATAATTAGCCGTTACGGCTCCCACGATGGCATTGTCCTCGCGCCTGTTCATCAAGCTCAGGCGCCTGGTCAACCACCCGGATCGCAGGATCTGCGTATCATCGTGCATCAGGCAGTAATATTCCGATGTCACGGCTGCCGCAAGATCGTCCTTGGGCCTTTGCCAATCCGTCGCCTTGATCAGGCGGATCTTGTCCTGCGCCGCCACGCCCTCCAGCCAAATCCGCGTCTCCTGATCCACGCCCGCGTCACAGATAATGATCTCGTAATCCGGATATTGCGTATGCTTCCAAATGCTGCGCAGGCACAGCTCGACGGTCCACCGGCTGTCGAACATCGTCGGGACAAGAATGCTGACCCGCCCTGCTATCTTCCGCCTGCGGCCAAAGATCATACGGCACCGTCCGCCGTTGCCCTGCGTATCCCGGCTTCTATCGCGGGGGAACCTGTTTCCGGTTCCACGTCTTCCCAGCTATATCCGCGGACGTTCTTCAGCCGTGGGTCCTGATAGATGTTGCCGGAACAGTGGTCCCCGCACTTCTTTTGCCACGTCTTGAAGTCCGCGTCATAAAGACCCCAGGGCGACGGACCCAGGCGGAAGGATTTCGCGCGCCCCGCATGGTACCAGATATTGTCCTTAAAGGTGAGCCCTTTAAAAGCATCGCCGATAACAGGCTCGTCTCCCAACAGGAACAGATAATTGTCCGGATTCGACGCATAGATGATGTTGCCGTGAAAAACGGCGTTCTCATTATTGCCGCCGTTGGCGGAT
>JBLMXZ010000146.1:0-3167 GCA_050258015.1 Deltaproteobacteria bacterium | reverse complement strand
TTTGCTAACATCGGCCCTGCGGAAGGCGACGTCCTGCAGGGCCGGTTTTTTGATGTAAGGACGCCGCACTTTCCGTTGACAGGCACAACCCCCTCAAGTATAATTAGGTATTCCAAACGGGCTGGGCGCGGGGTTTTGCGTCTGCCAAGTGTCTGTCCTACTTCGGGTTAATTCATATCTCATATAGGTAAGCGGCGATGGAATTGAGCGAAATATTTCAGCAGAGGCGGGAGAAGCTTGAGGCATTCCGAAAGGCCGGCATGGATCCTTTCGGTTCCCGCTTTGAGCGTTCCGGCTCTATCCCTTCGGTGACCTCCTCTTTTAAGGAGGGAGCGGCCGTCCGGCTTGC
The DNA here is from genome assembly GCA_050258015.1 of Deltaproteobacteria bacterium. Classification (GTDB taxonomy): domain Bacteria; phylum Omnitrophota; class Gorgyraeia; order Velamenicoccales; family Velamenicoccaceae; genus JBLMXZ01. Next base: position 2,818 of record JBLMXZ010000146.1, on the reverse strand, counting down.
CGGCCGGCTTTACGCCCGGCGCAAGCACGGCAAGGTCTGTTTCGCGGACCTGCGTGACGAGCAGGGGCGCATCCAGCTGTGCGCCCGCAAGGGCGATCCCCTCGACGAAGCATCCTACGAGCTTTTCATCAAGCTCGACATCGGCGATATCATCGGCGTGGAGGGCGCGACATTCACGACCCAGACCGGCGAGCCGACGGTCAAGGTGGACCGCTTTTTTATCCTGGCCAAGTCCCTGAGGCCCCTGCCGGAGAAGTGGCACGGCCTCAAGGACGTGCAGACGCGCTACAGGCATCGCTACATCGACCTGATCGCCAATCCCGAGGTGCGCGACGTCTTTATCCGCCGCTCGCGCCTGGTGGCGTCTATCCGCGGTTTTCTCGCCGGCGAGGGTTTCCTGGAAGTCGAGACGCCCATGATGCACCCCATCGCGGGCGGCGCGGCCGGCCGGCCCTTCAGGACCCACCATAACGAGTACGACACGGACCTTTATCTGCGCATCGCGCCGGAGCTGTACCTCAAGCGGTTGATCGTCGGCGGGTTCGAGAAGATCTTCGAGATCAACCGGAGCTTCCGCAACGAGGGCGTCTCCACGCGCCACAATCCCGAGTTCACGATGCTCGAGCTCTATCAGGCCTACGGCGACGTCACGGACATGATGCGTATTACCGAGGCGATCTTCGTCCACGCGGCCCGGGAGGTCTGCGGGGGCCTGACCTTGACCTATCAGGGCCAGAAGATCGACCTGACCCCGCCGTGGCCGCGCCGTTCCTTCGCCGCGGCCGTGAAGGAAGGGTTCGACATCGAGCCCGGAGACAGCGCCGCGGTCATGGCCGCCAAGCTCAAGGCGAAGGGGCGGCCCGTCGAGGAGCGCCTGACGCGCTCGCAGATCGTGCGCGTCGTGGAGGAGATCCTGACCGCGGAAGCGCCGCAGCAGCCCGTCTTCTTCACCGATTATTTCAGCATCCTGTGTCCGTTGGCCAAAAACAAGAAAGAGGAGCCCGCCGTCTCCGAACGGTTCGAGCTCTACATGGCGGGGATGGAAGTCGCCAACGCCTATTCGGAGCTCAACGATCCGCTGGAGCAGCGCGCGCGCCTGCTGGAGGAGCTGAAGGGCGAGGCGTCGGAAGCCGGACGCACCCTTGACGAGGATTTTTGCCAGGCCCTGGAGACCGGTATGCCGCCGACCGGCGGGCTGGGCATCGGTATCGACCGTATGGCCATGGTCCTGCTGGACCAACCGTCGATCCGCGATGTCATCCTGTTCCCGCTCCTGCGGCCGGACGAAGGCGCCAGGCCCGAGGCGGCCGAGGGCCGGGAGTCGCCGTGAGGCTCGAGTTTTTTATTGCCCGGCGTTATTTCCTGACGCCCCAGAAAGAGCGCTTCATATCGGTCATCAGCCTGATCGCGGGACTGGGGATCGCCATAGGCGTGATGGCGCTCATCGTCGTCATCGCCGTGATGGCCGGTTTTGACAGGGATCTTAAGGATAAGATCGTCGGCGTCAACCCGCATATCCTGATCCACAGCGACGACGGGTTCACGGATTTCGATGCTCTTTCTAAGAGGCTTAAGGCCGTCCCCGGCGTGGCCGACGTCACGCCCTACGTCAGCGGCCAGGCGTTCCTGTATTACGGGGACCGCGTCCTGACCTTGAACATCAAGGGCGTGGACCCGCAGGCCGAGGCGCGCGTCACCCGCATGCGCACCTATATGCAGAAGGGGACGCTGGCCCTGCCGCACGGGGGGATCATCGTCGGCGCGGAGCTTGCGGAAGCGCTGGGACTCGACGTGGGCGATGGGGTGGTCCTTTCTTCGCCGGTCATCGGTCTGAACACGCCGTTCACCGTGAGCGGCATCTTTAAGACCGGCATGTATGATTACGACCTGAACCTGGCCTTCCTCAATATCGCCGATGCCCAGTCTTTTTTCGGAGTGGGATCGATGGTCACCCAGGTAGGCCTGCGCCTTCAGGAGCCGTACCAGGCGCCCGAGGTCAAGAAACGGATCGCCGCCTTCGCGCCGCCCGCCTGGCGCGTGCGCACGTGGATGGAGATCAACGAGAACTTCTTCGCGGCGCTGGCGCTTGAGAAACTGGCGATGTTCGTCATCCTGACGCTTATCGTGCTGGTGGCCTCCTTCAACATCATCAGCACGCTGGTGGTGATGGTGGTGGAGAAGACCCGCGATATCGGCGTCTTAAAAGCGATAGGCGTGACCGGGGCCCGCATCCGCAGCATCTTCACGTGGGGCGGCTTCCTTATCGGCTCGGCGGGAGTGTTCTTTGGTATAATGGGCGGGACGGCGCTGTGCGCGCTGCTGAAGAAATACCAGTTCATCCGGCTGCCCAAGGATATCTATTATATCGACCGCCTGCCGGTGGCCCTGGAGCTGCGGGATGTCGTCGTCATCGCGGCGAGCGCGCTGGCGATCGCTTTCTTAAGCACCGTCTATCCGGCGCGCAAGGCCGCGCGCCTGCGTCCCGTGGACGCGCTGAGGTACGAGTGATGCTGCGGGCCCACGGCGTGACAAAAACCTTTTTGTCGGGCGGCAAGGAGCTGCGCGTCCTGCGCGGCGTGGACCTTTCGGTCGCGGCGGGCGAGAGCGTGGCCATCGTGGGCCCTTCGGGCGCGGGCAAGTCGACGCTCCTGCATATCCTGGGCGCGCTGGACGAGCCGACGGGGGGCGCGGTCTATCTGGACGACGCGTGCCTGTCGACGCTTGACGACGGCCGCCGGTCGCGGATACGCAATACGCGTTTCGGATTCGTGTTTCAGTTTTATCACCTGCTGCGGGAGTTCACGGCGCTCGAGAACGT
>JBLMXZ010000145.1:0-6856 GCA_050258015.1 Deltaproteobacteria bacterium | reverse complement strand
TTGAGGATGACGAGGAAGTTGCCGTAAAAGGGAGCGATATAGCCGATGGAGTCGGGCTGCCGGTAATCGAGATAATATGTGCCGTCCTCGCGCCGCGCGACGCGCGAGACGGGCAGGAATTTCTCGAGATCCCGCCGAACGCCGACCGGTCCCGATCCGGGTCCGCCGCCGCCGTGGGGGGTCGCGAAGGTTTTGTGGAGATTCAGATGGAGGACGTCAAAACCGAGATCGCCCGGGCGGGCCCGGCCGAGGATCGCGTTCAGGTTGGCCCCGTCGTAGTACAAGAGGGCGTCTTTTTCGTGCGCCAGGCGGGCGATGGCGTCGATGTCCGTCTCGAAGAGCCCCAGGGTATTGGGGCACGTCATCATGATCGCCGCGACGTCTTCGGTCAGCTTTTCCTTAAGGGAGTCGAGGTCCATCGTCCCGCGCGCATTCGAGGGGATATTGATGATCTCGTATCCGGCGATGGCGGCGCTGGCGGGGTTGGTGCCGTGGGCGGAGTCGGGGACGAGGATATACCGGCGCTTGCGGCCTTTGGCGCGATGGTAGGCGGCGATGAGCATGACGCCCGTGAGCTCGCCGTGGGCGCCCGCCGCGGGCTGCAGGGTGAACGCGTCCATGCCCGTGATCGCGCACAGGAGGCGTTCCATGTGGTGGAGGACTTCCAGCGCGCCCTGCGTCAGGAGCCCGCCGCGCTGCAGCTGGGGCAGGAGGGGGTGGAGCGCCGCAAATCCCTCCAGACGGGCGATGTCCTCGGTGAACTTGGGGTTGTATTTCATGGTGCAGGAACCCAGCGGATAGAAGTTCGTGTCGACGGAAAAATTCTGCCGGGAAAGGTTCGTGAAGTGGCGCACGAGGTCGGTTTCGGTCACTTCGGGCAGGGCCGCGGGTTCGGCGCGCAGGTATTTTTGGTCCGGCAGAGGCGCGCCGGTTTCGACGTGCGGCAGCCGCGTGCAGCGCCGTCCGGCCTGTCCGATATCGAATATCAGCTCCATAAGACGGTCTCCAGCGCCCGGGCGTATGCGGCGATCTCTTCTTCGGTCCGTTTTTCCGTGACCGCCACGAGCATGTAGCTTTCCATCCCGGGATAGTAGCGGCCGAGCGGGAAGCCCGCGGCAAAGCCCTTGGCGATCATCCGGCCCACGACCTCGGCGGGGTCGCGCGGCAGGACGACCGTGAATTCGTTGAAGGTCGGGGAGGACTGTTTGACCGTGACCCCTTTGATCTGCGCCAGGAGTTTTTTCGCCCGCTCGGCCTTTTCGTAGTTCTGGCGGGCCAGTTCCACAAAGCCTTCCTTGCCCAGCGCCGACAGGAAGACCAGGGCCCGCAGGGCGCACAACGCCTCGTTCGAGCAGATGTTGGAGGTCGCTTTTTCGCGGCGGATGTGCTGCTCGCGCGCCTGCAGCGTGAGGACGTAACCGGTCCGTCCGTCTGTGTCGGTCGTTGCGCCGACGATGCGGCCCGGCATCTTGCGGGCGTATTCCTTTTTCGTCGCCATGAAGCCGAGGTAGGGGCCGCCGAACCCCAGGGGCAGCCCCAGGCTCTGGCCTTCGCCCGTCACGATGTCGAAGCCCATCGCGCCCGGCGTCTTTAAGAGACCCAGCGCCACCGGATAGACCGAGGCGATGGCGATGACGCCCTTCGCGTGCGCCGCGGCGACGATGTCCGCGTGGTCGTCGATGGCGCCGAAGAAGTTCGGGTTCTGCAGGATCACGCAGGCGGTCCGTTCGTCGAGCTGTTCCGTGAGCGCCGCGCGGTCCGTCCGGCCGTGGACGACAGGGATCTCGGTAAATGCGATGTCCAGGTTGCGCGTGTAGGTATAGATGATGGTGCGGGTAATGGGGCTGACGGCCTTGTCGATCAGGACCCGGTTGCGGCCCGTGATGCGGCGCGCCATCATCATGGCCTCGTAGACGGCGGTGCCGCCGTCGTAAAGGGAGGCGTTGGCGATCTCCATGCCGGTCAACCGGCACAGGGCGCTCTGGTATTCGAAGATGGCCTGCAGCGTTCCCTGGGAGCACTCGGGCTGGTAAGGGGTGTAGGCGGTATAGAATTCGCTGCGGCCGCTCACGTGGTCCACGACCGAGGGGATGAAGTGGTCGTAGACGCCGGCGCCGATGAAAAGAGTGAGGTCCGTCGCGTTGCGGCCCCCAAGTTCCCGAAGGTGGCGGATGACCTCGAACTCGGAGCGTCCCGCGGGGACCTCGAAGCTCCGCGGCCGCTGGGCGGGCGCGATGACGTCGAAGAGCGCGTCGACGCTCTTGGCGCCGATCGCCTCGAGCATCTCCCGCGTGTCTTTCGGCGTGTTCGCTATGTAATCAGCCATGGTGACTTAATTCCCAATGACCAAATCCCAATTACCAATGAAAAACAAAAACCGGCTTTAGAAATTACCGATTCCCGATTATCCAGGAAGACCAACGTTGGTCATTGGACATTGGAAATTGGGAAATTTCTGGTTGTCTATTTGCCCTCTGATTCTTTCAGATAGGCGCCGTAGGCGGCGGCGTCCATGAGGTTCTTGATCTCATCGGGCTTCGCGAACGCTATCTTCGCGATCCATGCCTGGTCGTAGGGGGCCTGGTTGACGAGCCCCGGTTCGGTCTCCAGGCGCGCGTTGGTCTCTTTCACCGTCCCCGACACCGGGGCGTAGATGTCGCTGGCCGCCTTGACGGATTCGATCGTCGCCATCGCGTTGAACTGGGTGACGGCCGCGCCTGTCTTGGGGAGTTCCACGAAGGTGATGTCGCCCAGGGCGTGCTGGGCGTGGTCCGTGATCCCCACGGTCGCGACGGCGCCTTCGACCTTCACCCACTCGTGTTCCCTGGTGTATTTCAAATTCGTCGGGATGTCCATGCAATCTCCTTATGTGTTACGTTCTCAGCGACGTCTTCGTCACGAACGGCGCCGCGCAGACCGCCGCCTCAAAGAGCGGCGTCGCCTCGCCTATCCCGATCCCCCGGCCGTCCGCGAGGGGGGCGGCCGTAAAACCCATGCCGATCCCCGCGCCGAGGTGGGGAGAGAAGGTGCCGCTGGTGACCGTGCCGACGGCCTTGTCCCCGAGAAATATCCGGTGACCGTGCCGGGGCGCGCGCCGTGACCGCGAGGCGAAGAAGACGCGTCGCTGCCGGATGCCCTCTTTTTTCTGCCGCAGCAGGGCCGGCCGGCCGGCGAAGTCCTTGTCGAGGTCGACAAAGCGCTCCAGTCCCGCTTCGAGCGGGGTCGTTCCTTCGTCGATGTCCTGGCCGTAAAGGCTGTATCCCATCTCCAGGCGAAGGATGTCGCGCGCGCCCAGGCCCGCCGGCCGCGCGCGCGGGTCGGCCAGGAGCCGGTCCCACAGGGCCGGGACCTTTTCCAGGGGCAGATAGATCTCGAAGCCGAGCTCTCCGGTGTAGCCCGTGCGGCTGACGGTCACCGGCGCGCCCGCCAGGCGCGTCTCTATAAAGGTATAGTATTTGAGGCGCGCGGCCGCCGGCAGGAAGGATGCCAGGACCTCCCGGCTGCGCGGGCCCTGCACGTCTATCTTGCCGAGCTCTTCGGAGGCGTCGCGAAAGCGTGCCTCGGCGGGCAGGCGCCGGCCGAAGAACTCCTTGTCTTTTTCCACGCGCGCGGCGTTCACCACGATCATCCAGGATGCCGGCGCCCTGCGGTAGACGATGAGATCGTCGATCACCCCGCCGTCCTCGTTCAGGATCGAAGCGTAGCGGCAGGAGCCGGCGGCGAGGTCCGCCAGCCGCGCCGTGATACAGCGTTCCAGCGCTTCGCCGGCCGCCGCGCCCTCGATAAAAAATTCGCCCATGTGGCAGATGTCGAAACAGGAAACGGACCGGCGCGTGTGGAGGGTCTCGGCGAGGATGCCTTCGTACTGGATGGGCATTTCCCAGCCGGCAAAGGGAGCCATGCGGGCCGCGCGTTTTTTATGGTCTTCCGTGAGCGGCGTGGTCTTAAGAGAGGAGGCGGAGTTCATTGCGGAGAAGGCGCACCAATAAAAAAGCCTGGTCACGAGAAAACCCAGGCGGACGATTTTCCTTAAGGCTTACGACTTCCTCATGGTCGATTCCATGGCGCCAGAAGTCATCAGACCGAATTGTATTTTTATTATAGCACGCCGCGGCGGTTTGTAAAGGGCGGGAAAGGGAGGGCGAAAAATATTTTCTCCGTTCCGGAATCTTTGGTATTATATAGACCGTATGTCCGAGACAAGCTTGCGCGTGAAGCTTCTGGATGTGACCTCCCGCGCCGTCGCCCTTATCTACGCGGCGTGCCGGCAGTGCTATTCTTCCCGGTCCGCCGGCGCCCTCCTGGAGGATCCTCAGGCCGACGGCGCCCGGCAGGCGGCCTTCATCCGCAAGGTCGTCGCTTCGGGGCATGAAAGCCCGCTCGAACACGCCAAATTCACCTTCGGCATAGAGGGCGTCTCGCGCGCCTTGACCCACCAGCTCGTCCGGCACAGGATCGCCTCCTTTTCCCAGCAGAGCCAGCGGTACGTCCGGGAGAGCGCCTTCGACTATGTCGTGCCGCCCAGTATCGCACGGGACCCGGGACTCAAGGCGGAGTTCGTGCGCACCATGGAGCATATCCAGGAGCGCTACAACAGCCTTGTGGACAAGTTCAAGGCCTGCGGCCGCGAAGGGGAGCGCGCTTTTGAGGACGCGCGTTTCGTCCTGCCGCAGGCGGCGGAGACCAAGATCGTCGTTACGATGAACGCCCGCGAGCTCCTCCATTTTTTCCGCCATCGCTGTTGCGCCCGCGCGCAGTGGGAGATCAAGAGGCTGGCCGGCGAGATGCTGCGCCTGGCGCGCCGGGAACTGCCCGAGGTCTTCGAGGGGGCCGGCGCCAAATGCGTCGACCTCAGGTATTGTCCGGAGGGGGCCAGGTTTTCGTGCGGCCGCTATCCCCTGAAGGAGGATGCCGTCCTCAAGAGGCGCCGGAGGAAGAAATGAGGGTCCGCCCGGCGCTTTTCCGGTTCCTGTGCGCGGCGGCCCTCGGGACGGTCGCCGGCTGCGCGAGCGTGGCGCGGCCTCCCGGCACCGAGCCGACGGACATCGTTTACGCCACGCATGTCCCCGCCGGTCTTCCCCGCGGGGACACGACCCATATTATCGGACCCGCCGAAACGGTCTACCGCATCAGCAAGATGTACGACGTGCCGATCAAGACGATCCTCGATGCGAACGCCATCAAGGATCCCCGCGACCTGCGCATCGGCCAGAAGCTTCTCATACCCGGCGCCGCGCCCCTGCGGCCCGTCATCCCGGTCTTCAGACCCGGCAAATGGCGCTACATCGTCATTCATCACAGCGTGACCGATAACGGGGACGCCACGTCGCTGGACGTCATCCATCGCCGCCGCGGCTTCGATCGGGGCCTGGGTTACCACTTCGTCATCGACAACGGCACGACGACCCGGGTCGACGGCCAGATCGAGGCGTCGCCGCGCTGGATCAAACAGATGGACGGCGCCCACTGCAATGCCGGCGGCATGAACCAGTGCGGTATCGGTATCTGCCTCGTGGGCGACTTCACGCATCACGAGCCGACGCGGGCGCAGATGGATTCCCTCGTCCTCCTCGTCAACACCCTGCGCAAGCATTATCATATCCCCTTAAACCGCATCATCGGGCACCGGGACGTGCCCGGCAAGAACACGGCCTGCCCCGGCGACAGTTTCCCGTGGACGGAATTCAAGAAGCGTCTGCGCCGCGGGCATTAGGCGCCGCAGGAAAAGTCTCAAAGTCTCAAAGTCTCAAAGTCTCAAAGTCTCAAAGTCTCAAGAAAGAAACATACTAAAGACGCGGCGTTTTGCTTGAGACGTGGGACGTGGGGACCCTTTCCCGATGCCGTCTGAAGCGGGAGGTGTGCCATGAATTCCCGTATCGTGCTCTTCGACACCAAGCCTTATGACGAGTTCTTCTTCGCCCAGGAGAACGCGCGTTTTAAATTTCCCATCCGCTATTTATCCGAGCGGCTCTCCCCCAAGACGGCGGATCTCGCCAAGGGCGCCCCGGTGGCGTGCGCCTTCGTCAACGACATCCTGGACGCCCGGGTTCTTTCCATCCTGAAGAAGGGAGGGACCGGGCTCATCGCCCTGCGCAGCGCCGGATACAACAACGTCGATTTCAAGGCCGCCTACCGGCAGAGGGTGCATGTCGTACGGGTACCGGCCTACTCGCCTTATGCCGTGGCCGAGCACGCCCTTGCGCTGATGATGACCCTGAACCGCAAGACGCACAAGGCGTATTTCCGCACGCGCGACAACAACTTTTCCATCCAGGGATTGCTCGGTTTCGACATGCACGCGAAGACCTGCGGCGTGGTGGGGACCGGCAAGATAGGCCGCGTGATGATCCGGATCCTCAAGGGGCTGGGGATGGAGGTCACGGCTTTCGATCCGCGGCCGGACCGGGCGTACGCGCGCCGGCAGGGATTCCGTTACGTTGGGTTGGACGATCTGTTCAAGCGGTCCGACATCGTCACGCTCCACTGCCCGCTGACGCGGGAGACGTATCATCTCATCAATGCCCGGACGATCGCGCGCATGAAAGATGGGGTCATGATCGTGAATACCGGCCGCGGCAAGCTGATCGACACGAAAGCATTGTTGCAGGCGCTCAAGAAGGGCAAGGTGGGGGCGGCTGGGCTCGACGTTTACGAAGAAGAGTCCGAGTATTTCTTCGAGGACCTCTCGAACCAGGTCTTGAGCGACGACGTCCTGGCGCGCCTGCTGACCTTTCCCAACGTCCTTATCACATCGCACCAGGGCTTTTTTACGCGCGAGGCCCTGACCAATATCGCCCGCACGACGCTGCAGAACATCGATGACTTCCTGCGGGGCCGGCCTCTCGGGAATGAGATC
>JBLMXZ010000144.1:0-16095 GCA_050258015.1 Deltaproteobacteria bacterium | reverse complement strand
GGAGGCCGGCGGTCCGTTGACCGGAAAGACGTTCGTCTTTACGGGTGTGCTTGAAGGCCTGCCGCGCGGTAAGGCCGAGGACCTCGTGCGGGAGGCCGGCGGCGCCGTCTCCTCGAGCGTGAGCCGCAAGACCTCTTTCGTCGTTGCGGGCGCGGAACCCGGCTCCAAATACGCCCAAGCTCGCAAGATGGACGTTCCCATCCTCGACAAGGGCGCGTTCTTAAAGATGATAGGAGGGCACCCGTGAACAAGCGCCTGATCCTGTTCAGGAGCGGCATCCTGGTCCTGGGGGTCGTTCTGACGATGAGCGGTTGCGAAACGCTGCGCCGTAAGTTCACGCGGAAGAAGCGGCGCGCCGCGGCGCAGGAGACGATGATCGTCTCTCCCCGCGATTACAGCGAGCACCCTTTTCCGAATGACACGATGTATCGTCAGTACTTCGCCTATTGGAAGGCGTGGAACCAGGAGTGGATAGCGAGCCTCGCCGACAGGGATTCCCACAAAAAGGTCCTCAGTTGCGGCGATCAGACCGTTGCCAACCTGGAAAAGATGGCGACGTATCTCAAGGACGAGCAGAGGCAGGAGCTCGGCGGATACGTCGAGCAGGCGCGCGCGCTGCAGGGGGAGATCGCGAAGCGCGCGAGCTTCCTGCCTTCCCAGTACAACGGCTACCGTTACCGCGCCGAAAGGCTGTTCTCGGCGGTCAACCGCCGCTTCGACATGCGCCACATGAAGGATGCGATCCGGTGAACCGATGCAGATCGTGCGTTTTGTGGTGGGGCCTCTCGCGACAAACTGCTATGCCGTCGTCTCCGACAAGAAGAACGCCCTGATCATCGATCCGGGCGACGAGGCCCGTGTCGTCCGGGACGGGTGCCTCCGGCGGGAGGTGACACCGGTCTTTATCGTCAACACGCACGGCCATTTCGATCATATCCGCGGCAACCGCGACCTGGGGCTTCCCGTGGCCGTGCATGCCGGGGACGCCCGGATGGTCACGCATCCGCAGGAAAGCCCGATCGCGTCCCTCTACGGGGCCTTTGAGGGGATGCGTCCGCAGCGTCTGCTGAAAGACGGCGATTCCGTGGAGCTCGATGAGCTCGCGTTCACGGTCTGGCACATGCCGGGCCACTCGCCCGGGGGCATAGCGCTGGTGGGGCACGGCGTCTGTTTTTCGGGGGATACGCTCTTTCGTGACGGCATCGGCCGCACGGATTTCCCGGGCGGCGACCCGCAGCTGATGGAAGAGTCGTTGCGGCGGCTTGCGGGGCTGCCGTCAGAGACCGTCGTCTATCCGGGTCACGGCCCGAAGACGACCATAGGCCGCGAGCTGCGTGGGAGCGCTTGAAGGCTGAGTTTCAGGGCACAGGGTATAGGGTACCGACACAACAAAAGATCAAAAGATAAAAAAGACTGGGAGACAGGTTTGTTCTTCGGTTTTCTGTACCCTGATCCCTGAAAATCATGGACAAGCGCATCGAGATGTTCCTGGATTATCTGAGCGTGGAGCGGGGACTCGCGGTCAACACGATCCAGTCCTATCGCCGGGACCTGGCGGCGTTCGAGAAGTATACGAACGGGATCGAGAAGCGGGACGTGGCCCAGGCGACGCGGGAGACGATCCGCAGCTACATGCTCTTTGCCAAGGACAAAGGGCTGGCGGTCGGCAGCATCGCCCGCGCCCTGGCCGCTCTGCGCATGTTCTACCGTTTTCTTGCCGCCGAGCGCCTTATCCAGGCGGACGTTTCGAGCTATATAGATTCGCCCAAGCTATGGAAGCGGATCCCCGAGATCCTGAGCTTTGAGGAGATCGAGCGCCTCATCGAGACGCCGGACGTCAAGACGGTCCAGGGGCGCCGGGACCGGGCCATCTTAGAGGTGATGTATGCCACGGGCATGCGCGTCTCGGAGGTCAGCGGGCTCAAGGCCGCCGACGTCAACACCGAGATCGGCTTCGTGCGCTGCCTGGGCAAGGGGCGCAAGGAACGGCTTATCCCGTTAGGCAAGAAAGCGATCCTGGCGGTCGAGCGCTACAACGTTTCTTCCCGGCCGCGTCTCCTGAAGAAGGGAGCGGCGGTCGAGCTCTTCCTGAACCGTTCCGGCAGGAGATTGTCGCGGATCTCGTTGTGGAAATTGATCAAAAGGTACGCGCGCCAGGCCCGTATCAAAAAAGAGATCCGGCCGCATTTGCTGCGCCATTCTTTTGCCACGCACCTGCTGGAGCGCGGGGCGGACCTTCGGTCGGTCCAGGAAATGCTGGGTCATGCCAATATCGGCACGACCCAGATCTATACCCATGTGACACGCGACCGCTTGAAATCGGTCCACAAGACCTTCCACCCGCGAGGATAGATGCTGCTACGACGTTTCCGGCGATGGCCGCTCAAGGCGCGACGTTTTTGTCTGGAGGCCGCGCGGCTGGCCGATGGCGCACAGACGCCTCTGTACCTCGTGGGCGGCTGCGTGCGGGATCTCCTGCTCGGCGCCGGGTCCGGCGACGTCGACCTTGTCGTCGAGGGGGACGGCGTGGCTTTTGCCCTGCGCTGCGCCCGCGCCTTCGGCGGCCGCTGCGTGACGCACCGCCGTTTCGGGACCGCAACGCTCGAGGCGGACGACGGCTTCAGGGTCGACATCGCCTCGAGCCGGAAGGAGACCTACGATTTTCCGGGGGCCCTGCCGCGGGTGGAGCGCGGGACGATCCGCGACGACCTGCTGCGGCGCGACTTTACGGTCAACGCGCTGGCCATGTCGCTGAACAGGGGGTCGTTCGGCAGGCTCCTTGATTTCTGCGGCGGGGCGGCCGACCTGCGCGCGAAGATCATCCGCGTTCTGCACGCGGGCAGTTTCTTCGACGATCCGACGCGCATCGTGCGCGCCGTGCGTTTCGAAGAGCGCCTGCGGTTCCGGCGGGAGCGCCGGACGCGGCAATGGATGCAGGACGCCGTGGCGGCCCGGGCCCTGTTCGACGTCCAGAAGCACAGGCTGCGTGACGAGCTGCTCCTTTTGTTCCGGGAGCCGGACCCTTACGGCTGTCTCCGCCGCCTGCATCGCGCCGCGGGCCTTGCCTTTATCAGCCCGCGTCTGCGCTGGGACGCCGCGTGGGGGCGGCGTTTCCGGGACGCCGCAGCGGCGATACGGTGGTTCCAAGAGTGCCGGGCGCATCGCCGCCCGGAACCGGACGTCGTCTATATGGCCCTGTTCCTCGCCGGTTTGCCGCTTCGGGAGATCGAGCGTGTCGTGCGCGCGTTCGCGCTGCCGGGCAAGGCGGCGCAGAGCATTTTGGGTCTGCGGCGCCACGCCGGCCGGGTCCGCAGGGTCCTGGCGCGCGCGCGCGTCGCGCCCAGCGCCGTGCACGGGCTCCTGGCGCCCTTGAGTCCGGAGGCGATCCTGGGTATTCTGGCGGGACAAACGGATGCCCGCGTCCGGCGCCGCATCCGGGATTTCCTGTCGTGCTACAGCGGCCAGCGCAGCCACGTGACGGGTGAAGATCTAAAGGCCTTCGGCCTGCGGCCGGGCCCGGCGTATAAACGGATCCTGGAGGGGGTGCTGCGGGCGCGGCTCGACGGCCGCGTCCACACGCGGGAGGAAGAACTGGTCTGGGCCCGCCGCCTGATCCAAAAGTCATGATCATCGGTTTGCTGCGGTTGACGCTTCATCTGCCGGCGTGCGGTTCGCTCAAGGAGAAACGCCGGGTCTTAAGTATCCTCAAGGCCCGCCTGGCGCGCAGTTTCAACGTCTCGGTGGCCGAGGTCGACGCGCAGGAGATGTGGCAGAAGACGGTCCTTGCCGTCGCCCACATCGGCGTCTCGCGTCCGGTCGTCGACAGCGTCCTGGCGCGCGCCGTGGACGTCGTGGAGGGCTATCACGCGGCGCAATTGATCGATTACGAAACGGAGCTTATCACATGAGTCGTTCCGAGAAGGTGGCCCACGAGATCAAGAAGATCGTCAGTGCGATCATCCAGAAGGACCTGGCCGACCCGCGCCTGGGTTTTACGACCATCACGCGCGTGGAGCTGACGGATGACCTGCGTTTCGCCCACATCCATTACAGCGTTCTGGGAGACGACCAGCAGTGGGCCAGTACGGGGGAGGCCCTGGCGCATGCCGGCGCGTTCATCCGGCACAGCCTGGGGGCGGCCCTTGGCCTGCGCTATGTCCCGGAGATCGTCTTTAAGGCCGATCCATCCGCCGAGTACAGTATCCGTATCGAACAGGAGCTTGCCGAGATCCGCCGTCAGCGGGAGAACGAACAGGAAGGGCAGGTCAAGAAGGAGCGTGTGAAAAGACATGGTGCCCGAAAAGCTCATAAACGCCCTAAGAAGCGCGCGGCATAAGGTTTTTGTCGTCTCGACCCATACGCAGCCGGAGGGGGACGCGCTCGGCGCCCAGCTCGCTCTGGCGTCGCTCCTGCGGCGGTGCGGCAAAAAGGTCGTTTGCGTCAACCAGGACAGGCCGCCCGCCGAGTATGCCTTCCTGCCGGATATCGACAGGCTGTGCCGGGAATCGTGGCCGCGGGATTATGACGTTTGCGTCCTGGTCGATTGTTCCGACGTGACGCGCATCGGCGGATTGCGCGCCCGGGTGCGGGCCGACCGGCTTATCGTCAACATCGATCATCACGTCAGCAATACCCGGTTCGGCGGCGTGAATTGGGTCCAGCCTCGGGCGTCTTCGGCCTGCGAGATGATCCACGCGCTTTATAAGGCGATGCGCGTATCCCTGCGGCGCGACGAGGCGCTGCAGATCTACACGGGCCTCATGACGGATACGGGATCCTTCCGTTTCGCCGGCACGACGGCCCGGACACATGCGGTTGCGGCCGACCTTCTGCGCCATCGCCTGGACGTCGCCGGCATCTACAGGAAGGTCCATGAAGAGCTGTCCTTCGCCGCGGTCGTGGCCATGGGGCACGTCGTGCGGACCTTGAGGCGCAGCCGGTGCGGCACCGTCGCATGGCTGACGGTCTCCCGTGGTCTGCTGCGGCGTTTCCCCGAGCTCGTGTCCCGGACGGACGATCTTATCCGCTTTGCGCGCAGCATCGCCGGCGTCGAAGTGGCGTTTCTTTTCAAAGAGGTCGGACCCGGGGAGGTGCGCGTCAACCTGCGCTCCTGCCGGGGCCGTGACGTCAACAAGATCGCCCGGCGCTTTGGCGGGGGCGGCCACCCCATGGCGAGCGGGTGCACGGTACGCGGGACCCTGGCGTCGGCGGTGCGGCGTCTTGTCGGGGCCGCGCGGAGGTCGACATGAAAGAGGGACTGCTGATCATCGATAAACCCGCGGGCGTGACCTCCCACGACGTCGTGGAGACGGTGCGCCGGCGTTTTAAAATGAAGCGCGTAGGCCACAGCGGCACGCTGGATCCGGTGGCGACGGGCATCCTCGTGGTCCTCCTGGGCAAAGCGACGAAGCTCTTCGCGCAGTTCGTGCATTTCGACAAGGCGTACGAGGCCACGTTGCGCCTGGGCGCGGTGACGTCGACCGGCGACATCGAAGGCAAGGTCATCAAGGAAGAGGATCCCAGCCGCGTGACCGAAGAGGACGTTCGGCGCGTCATGGCGACCTTTCTCGGGGCCCGTCAACAGGTGCCGCCGATGGTCTCGGCCATCAAGCATAAGGGACGGCGGTTGTATGAATTGGCCCGCCGCGGTATTCAGGTGGAGCGCACGGCCCGCGCCATCAAGATCTATGAGCTGGTGATCACGGGCGTGCATCTGCCGGAGGTCGACTTCATGGTGCGGTGCTCCAAGGGCACGTACGTGCGCCGCCTGGGCGAGGAGATCGGCGAGGCCCTGGGGGTCGGGGGGTTCATCGTGCGCATACGGCGCACGGCCCTGGGCCCTTTCCGCATCGAGGACGCCGTCCCACTGGATCGGATCGATGAAAGTCACATACGGGATTGGCGGTCTTGAGCGTTTCACGCGCACGCCTAAATCGGTGACCATCGGCGTCTTCGACGGCGTGCACCGGGGACACCTGCGGGTGTTGGACCGCGTGCACCGCGACGCCCGCCGCCGCGGCGTTCCCGCGGCCGTGGTCACGTTCGCGCTGCACCCCAGCCATACGCTGCGCCGCGCCGAAGCCGTGCGGCATCTGACCTCGCTTACCCATAAGCTCCTGCTGTTGGAACAGGCGGGGATGGACCTGTGCTGTGTCCTGCCTTTCGACCGCCGCCTGGCGGACCTGCCGGCCGAGGCCTTCATCCGGGATATTCTCGTTGCAAAGCTCCACACCGTCGCCCTGCACGTGGGGGAGGATTTCGTTTTCGGCCGCGGCGCGCGGGGAGACATAAGGACGCTGGCCGCCGCCGCGCGCCGTTACGGTTTTCGGTTCAGGGCGCTGCCCCACCTGACGGTCGCGGGGCGTATCGTCAGCAGCACGCGGATCCGCGGCCTGGTCGAGAAAGGGGCGCTGAAGGATGCGGCGCGCCTGTTGGGACGGCCCGTCTCGTTGCTGGGCCGTGTCGTGCGGGGAGAGGGCAGGGGCAGGACTCTGGGTTTTCCCACGGCGAACCTCTGCGTCGAACATGAAGCCCTTGTGCCCGACGGCGTGTATGCGGGCCTCGGCCGTCTGGTCGTTTCGACCGTTTCGGGGCGGGCCCGCGCGGGGGCATCTTCGGCGGGATTCCGGGTCGGTCCGTGGCGACCCTGCGGGATTTACGTAGGCCGAAAGCCGACCTTTCACCGCAAGGCCCCGCGCGGCGTTGAGGTCTTTTTTTGGCATAAAGAGGCCGGCCGGCTGCGGGGCCGCTTTTTGGAGGCGGAGTGTATCCGTCTCCTGCGCAGGGACCGGCGCTTCCGGGACCCGGCGGACCTGATCAGGCAGATGGGCAGGGACATCGCCCGAGCGCGCAGCGTTTTAAAAAGATTTAAATAACGGGACTTCGTTTTATCAACCCATAAATCAACAGGTTAGAAAAATTGCGACCCCGCTGAAAGGCGGGGTTTTTGCTTTTTTCAGGGGAAACTTTTTCTTGACAAAAGGGAGGATTTTTTTTATACTAAAGCTACACGTGGAGCAAAGTGGAGGAAAGTGGATAAATGTTTTACGGCGAATATTCCCACTCTATCGATAACAAAGGGCGGCTCATCCTTCCGTCGCGCATCCGCGAGGTCGCGCAGGCGCACTTCGTCGAGAAATTTTTCGTTACCCGCGGCCTGGACACGTGTCTGTTCATGTTCACCGAAGAAGAGTGGCGCAGCGTCGAGCAGAAATTCAAATCGATGTCGTTCACGCGTCAGGACGCGCGGCACTTCAACCGCTTGTATTTCTCGGGGGCGGTGGAGGCCGCGCCCGACAAGCAGGGGCGCATCCTTATCCCGAATTACCTCAAAGAGTTCGCCGGCATCAAGCGCGACGTGATGATCCTCGGTGTCTCCAACCGCATCGAGATCTGGGATAAGGCGCGGTGGGAAGAGTTTTATCGCACGAACGTCGGCGCCTTCGAGGCGACCGCGGAAAAGCTGATCGACGATATTTCATAACCCGTGTCCGGGAAGGCACGAACTTCATTACCGACAGAAGCAAGGAGGAGACCATGACCCGTTCGTCCGTCATCGCCGCACCCGCCCCCGCCGGGGCCGTCGTCAAGACCGATAACCGGATCTTCTTCCGCAACCAGCTTTACGATGTGCGCGCCAGCGTCAAGAACGTCAACACCGGCGCGCGCTTCGAGGGCGCGATCAAGGACATCAGCGGTTCGGGGATGGGCCTGAGCACGCCGGAGATCGTGGCCCCCGGGACGGTTCTCGAGATATCGCTCGAGATCCCGGATAATTTCGGGCCCCTGAAATTATTGGGGCGCGCCGTCTGGTCGCAGTCCCTTGATTTCTTCGGTGTGCGCACCGGCGTGACGATCCTGAATCCGCGGTTCATGTCCGTGGCGCGTATCCTGAAACTTTTCTTCTGAGACCATGCATGCCTTGCCGTTCCCCGGTACCTTGCTGGTTGATGCGCCGACCGAAAACACACAGACGTCTATGCGTCCGATGATCAGTCATGAACCCGTAATGCTGCGCGAGGCGCTGGCGGCCCTGAGCGTCCTGGGTCCCGGCGGCGTCGTTGTGGATGCGACGGTGGGCCTGGGCGGCCATGCGCAGGCGCTCCTTCCCCTGATCGCCCCCGGCGGACGGTATATCGGCATCGACAAGGATGAAGAGGCTCTCGCCGTCGTCCGCAGCCGGCTCCAGCAGGAGGGGGTACGCTGCGACCTCGTGCATGACGACTTCCGGCATCTCGACCGCGTCCTTGAGAACAGCGGGGTGGAAACGGTCGACGCGGTCCTTTTCGATTGCGGCGTTTCGTCGTTTCAGCTCGATACGCCGGAACGCGGCTTCAGCTTTCAGGCCGAAGGCCCCCTCGACATGCGCATGGACCGGCACGCCTTCATCAGTGCCTACGATCTTGTGAACACCTTGACAGAAGAGGAGCTTGCCTCTATCCTTTACAAGTTCGGCGAGGAGCGTTTTTCCCGCCGCATCGCGCGGGCGCTTGTCGAGGCGCGGCGCCGCGCGCCCGTCGCCACCACCCGGCAGCTCGCCGATATCGTCCTGAGGGCGACGCCCTTTAAGGCGCGCCGGCGTCGGCTGCATCCGGCGACGCGGACCTTCCAGGCGCTGCGTATCGCCGTGAACCGCGAGCTCGACGGCCTGGAGGAGGCGGTCCAGAAAGCGGCCCTGTGTCTTGATAAGGGCGGCCGCTGCGTCGTGATCTCGTTCCATTCGCTCGAGGACAGGATCGTCAAAGAGGCCTTTCGGACCCTGGAGCGGGGCGGCCGCTTCCGGCGCCTGAACAAGAAAGTGGTGCGGCCGACGTTCGAGGAGATGCACCGCAATCCCCGCAGCCGCAGCGCCCGTCTCAGGGCACTGGAGAGGATTTCATGAAGACGTCGTGGTGCCTGACGGCGCTTGCCGGGGTTACCGCCCTGTGTCTCCTGTATGTCTTTCAGCAGACCGAGGTGGTGAAGCTCGGCTACCGCATCACCACCGAGGAGAAAAAGCTCGAGGCCGCGCAGGACCGTCACACCTCTCTTGAGTTTTCGCTCTCGCGCCTGCAGTCGCCGGTCTCGATCGAGCAGAATTTTATCGTGCCCAGCGGCAGCTTTGAGATGCCGGCTGCCTTCCGTCTTGTCAAGGTCGCGGTGCCGCCGGCGGCGCCCGCCGCGGCTTTGAACGTCGCGGTTTCTTCGGGGTCTTCGGGTTGGCGTCGTTTCGCGCTGCGTTCGCTGTTCTCAACCCGGCAGGCCGAGGCCCGTACCGTTAAATAGGCGCCCCGATGAACGGGGCAAGCAGGCCGTCCTGACCGCCCCTCCAACTTCTCCGTGCGTCCATACTTACTTGTAAGACCTCTCAGACTCGGGATCGTCCTGGCGTTCTTTCTGGGTCTGTTGACCTTCTTTTTCCTGCGCCTCCTGGGTATCCAATTCCTCCGCGCCGATTTCCTGTCACGCCTTGCCGCCCGCCAGCATACCTATTATATGGAGTTGGAACCGAAACGCGGCGGGATCTATGACCGCAATATGCGGCCCCTCGCCGTGAACGTGGCCACGTATTCCCTCTATGCCGTGCCGCCGGATGTCGAGGACAAGGCCGGAACGGCCGACCGCCTGGCGCAACTGCTGGGGATGGATGCCGGAGAGATACGCGGCCGGCTGTCGCGTCCCAAACAGTTCGTCTGGATCGCCCGCAAGCTCGATTGGGAGAAGATGAAGGAGATATCGGATCTCAAGATCGCGGGGCTGGCCTTCCTTAAGGAAAGCCGGCGCTCTTATCCCAACGCCTCGCTGGCGTCGCAGCTCCTGGGCTTCGCCGGTCTCGATAATATCGGCCTGGAAGGCCTGGAGAAGACCTACGACGCCTATCTGCGCGGTACGCCGGGCTGGACCTATCTTTTGCGCGATGCCCGCCAGAGGCCGCTTGCCGTCACCGACATCGTGCAGCCCCCCGTGGACGGATATTCCCTGGTCCTGACCATCGATGAAGTGATACAATTTATCGCGGAGCGCGAACTTGATCAGGCGTTCGCGAAATACAAGGCCAAAGGCGCCCTGTGCGTGGTGATGGACGTCGCCACCGGCGCCATCCTGGCCTGCGTCAGCAGGCCCGCGTACGACCTGAACGCGCCGGGGACCTTTCCGATGGAAGCGCGCCGCAATCGCGTCGTCACCGATTTTTTCGAGCCGGGATCGGTCTTCAAGATCGTGACCGCCTCCGCCGCCCTCAATGAAAAGGCGTTCGGTCTGGGAGATAAGATCTTCTGTGAGAACGGCACGTACCGCGTGGCGAACCATACCCTGCACGATGTGCACGAATACGGGTGGCTGCCTTTTCTTGAAGTGATCGGTTATTCAAGCAATATCGGCACGACCAAGATCGCGCAGAAGCTGGGAGAAAAGCCCGTCCATGATTATGCCGCCGCTTTTGGCTTCGGGGCGCCCACGGGGTCCGGCATCAGCGGTGAGGTCGGCGGGATCCTCAAGCCGGTCTCCCAGTGGTCCAAGACGTCGATCGGCGCCGTGCCCATCGGCCAGGAGGTATGCGTCACCGGACTCCAGCTGGCGGCGGCGATCAGCGCCATCGCCAACGGCGGGGTCCTGATGAAGCCTTACGTCGTTCAGGCGATCGTGGATAAACAGGGAGAGGTCCTGCATCGTTTCGGGCCCGAGGGGGTCCGCCGCGTCATCACGGAGGAGACCGCGGCTTCCATGCGTCAGATCCTGGCGTGGGTGGTGGAGAACGGGACCGGCCGGCCCGCGCGCTCCAAACAGGCGGTCTTCGCGGGCAAGACGGGCACAGCCCAGAAGGTCGAACCCAACGGCACGTATTCGCACTCGAAGTTCATGGCTTCTTTCATAGGCTTCGCGCCCGCCGAGGCCCCGCGTATCGCGGTGGTCGTCGTGGTCGATGAGCCGCGGCCATATTATTACGGCGGCGTGGTGGCGGCTCCGGTCTTCAAGGCCGTGGCCGAGGACGTGTTGAAATATCTCGAGTTTTCCGGCAACGCCGCGTACGCCAGCGCCCCATGAAACCCATCCTTTTGAACGATCTCCTTACGTCGTGCGGATACCAGCCCGTGTTCGGGCTGGTAAGGGGCGTGCGCGTGCGCCGTATCACCGACGATTCACGGCAGGTCGTTCCCGGCAGTCTCTTTGTGGCCGTGAAAGGCGAGAAAGAGGACGGTCACCGTTACTGCTTGAAAGCGCTGAAGGCCGGCGCTGCCGCCGTTCTCGTTGACAGGCCGGTGCCCGGCCTGAAGGCCGCGGCCGTCGTCCGCGTGGCGGATACGCGCCGGGCGCTGGGATGCCTGGCCGCAGCCTTTTACGGGCATCCGGACAGGAAGCTTGCCTGTGTGGGCGTCACCGGCACCAACGGGAAGACGACGACGGCCTTTCTGATCCGCAGCGTCTTTGCCGCGGCCGGCCGGCGGTGCGGTCTTCTCGGGACGATCGGCTACGACGCCGGCGCCGGCCTCGTGCCCATGAAGAACACGACGCCCGGCGTGGTCGAGCTGTACGGCGTGCTCGACGGCATGGTCCGGGCCGGCTGTTCCCACGCCGTGATGGAGGTCTCTTCCCATGCCCTCGAGCAGGGCCGCCTGGGCGGGCTCGCGTTCCGCGACGCCGTATTCACCAACCTGACGCGCGAGCATCTGGATTATCATAAGACGATGGCGCGTTACTTCGCGGCCAAGAAAAAGCTGTTCAACGAGCACCTGGCGCCGGGGGCGTGGCGGGTCGTCAATAGAGACGACGCCTACGGCGCGCGCCTCGGCAGGCAGGGGAAGGGACGCCTGCTGACCTACGGTCTTTCCCCGCGGGCGGACGTGCGGGCCCGGCTCCGCCGCCAGACGTGGGCAGGCAGTCATTTGGATGTCGTGACCCCGCGCGGCGCGATGCAGGTCATGACCCCCCTTGTCGGCCGGCACAACGTTTATAACGTTCTCGCCGCCCTGGCCGTGGGCGTGGCGGAGGGCCTGAAGAACGATGTTCTGCGGCGCGGGGTCCACGGATGCGCGGCGGTCCCCGGCCGCCTGGAGCGTGTCGAGAACGACCGGGGCATCCATGTCTTCGTCGATTACGCGCACACCGACGACGCCCTCAAAAATGTTCTTGAATCTTTGCGCCGCATTCCTCATAATGGCAGCATTATAACGGTCTTCGGATGCGGCGGCGAGAGGGACCGCGGCAAGAGGCCCCGGATGGGGCGCGCGGCGACCCGGCTCTCCGATTACGCGGTGGTGACGTCGGACAATCCCCGCTCGGAAGACCCCGAAGCGATCATTCGGGAGATCCTGGGCGGGGTCGTCGGAACACGCTGGGAGGTCGTCGTCGACCGTCGCCGGGCGATCGGGCGTGCCCTGGCGCGCGCCCGCCGGGGCGATGTCGTCCTCATTGCCGGCAAAGGCCACGAGGCCTGCCAATTCATCGGCAACGCCGTCATTCCTTTCGATGACAGGCGCACAGCCCGGGAATTCCTGGCTTGAGCTATGTTCTATATTAAAGATGTGGTGGCCGCGACGTCGGGCGTCTTGGGGCCGGGCGTCGTCGCCAAGCACTTCGCCGGCGTTTCCACCGACACGCGCACGCTGCAGCGGGGGGACATATTCGTCGCCCTTAAAGGGCCGCGGTTCGACGGTCACGACTTCATCGGCCGCGCCGTCGAGGCGGGCGCACGCGCGGTCGTCTATGACGGGGAGGCGAAAGCCGCGCCGCGGCACCGGGGCGTGGCCTATGTCCGTGTCCGGGATACCCTGGCGGCGCTGGGCGATCTGGCGCGTTTCCATCGCCGGCGTTTCGGGATACCGGTCATCGCCGTAACGGGATCGAACGGCAAGACGACGACCAAGGAGATGATCGCGCATCTCCTGGCGGCGAAGTACCGTGTCCTGAAGAACGAGGGGACGCAGAACAATCTGATCGGCGTACCCCTGACGCTCCTTAAGACCCACTCGAAACACGACGTGTGCGTCGTGGAGATGGGGACGAACAGGGCGGGGGAGATCGGGCGGCTCGCGGATATCGCGCGGCCCAACGTCGGGGTCATCACGAACATCGGCCCGGCGCACCTGGAGTTTTTGGGCGATCTTCAGGGGGTCTATCGCGAGAAGATCGAGCTTATCCGGAAGCTGGCGCCGCCGGGCATAGCTCTCCTGAACCGCGGCGACATGCTGTTGGGCAAGCTGGCACGGATCCGGACGAGGCCGGTCTTCTTCTACGGCGTCAACCGGGAAGCGGAGTTTTCGGCCTCGGAAGTGACGTTCGGCGCCAAGGGTATCACGTTCCTGTATAACCGGGCGAAGATCTTCGAGATCCGCCACGCCGCCCTGCACAACGTCAGCAACGCCCTGGCGGCCGTCGGGTGCGCCGTTCTTCTGGGGATCGACAGCGGGACGATCGGAACGCGTCTGGCGGGTTTCGATTCTCCGGACATGCGCCTCAAGGAGATACGGCTGGAGGGGCGCACGGTCTTCGACGACTCGTATAACTCGAACCCGCAGTCCCTGAAGCAGGCGATCGACGTCCTGTGCCGCCACGAGGGTGCGCGCCGGCGCATCCTGGTGATGGGCGACATGATGGAGCTGGGCCGTCAGACCGAGGAGTTCCACGCGTATTTCGGCCGCTATGTCGCGCAGTCGTGCATCGATGTCCTGGTGACGGTGGGCGCGCACACCCGCCTGACGGCGAAGAGCGCCGTTCAAAGCGGCATGAAGGCAACGGCCGTGCATTCGTTCGCGGCGTGCGCGCCGGCCGTCAAATTTTTTGAGCGTTTCCTCTGCGAGGGGGACGTCCTTCTCGTCAAGGGTTCGCGCTCCATGCGGATGGAAGAGATCGTCCGCTACCTGATCCGGACGGAATAAAGATGTTGTATCGGCTTCTTCTTTCGTTTCGCGACGCCTTCTCCGGCTTCAATGTCTTCCGTTATATCACCTTCCGCGCCGCCCTGGCGGCCATCACCACATTCTTCATTTGCGTCGTTTTCGGAGAGCGCCTTATCCGTCGGCTCGCGGCCCTCAGGGTCTGCGAGACGGTCCGGCCCAAGGAGGAGGTCCGCGGCCTCTACGATCTGCACCACCACAAGCAGGGCACGCCGACCATGGGCGGCCTCATCATCGTGGGCGCGGTCGTCGCGGCCATGCTCCTGTGGGGGGACCTGACGAACCGCTACGTCCTTTTGACCCTGTTGGCGACGCTGTGGCTGGGGGTCGTCGGCTTCATCGACGATTATATCAAGCTGCGTTTCCGGCGCCGGGGTCTGAGCGCCCGGGCCAAATTTTTGGGACAGGTCGTTCTCGGGCTCACCCTGGGGGTGTTCGTCTACCTAGATCCTTCCGTTCCGACGACCCTCGATGTCCCGTTCTTTAAGAACGCGGTGGTTAATCTGGGCCTCTTTTACATCGTCTTCGTGATGTTCGTCGTCGTGGGCACGTCCAATGCCGTCAATCTCACCGACGGCCTGGACGGCCTGGCGGTCGGCTGCATCCTCATCGTCGCCTTCTGTTACGGTATCCTGAGCTATCTTTCGGGCAACGCCCAGTTCAGTCAGTATCTCATCATCCCCTATATCGACGGCGCGGGCGAGCTGGCCGTCTTCTGCGCGGCGATGGTGGGGGTGTGCCTGGGCTTTCTCTGGTTCAACTGCTATCCCGCCGCGGTCTTTATGGGCGATGTGGGCGCCCTGGCGCTGGGCGGGGCCATCGGCGTGGTCGCGGTCCTGATCAAAAAGGAGCTGCTCCTGGTCGTTGTCGGGGGCGTCTTCGTCGCGGAGGCGCTTTCGGTCATCCTGCAGGTGGCCTCTTTTAAGCTGCGCAAGAAGCGCATTCTGCGCATGGCGCCTTTGCACCATCATTTTCAGATGCTCGGCTGGCCCGAGCCCAAGGTGATCGTGCGTTTTTGGATCATTGCCGTGATCCTCGCGTTCTTCACCCTCGCAACACTGAAACTCCGATGAGCTCCTATAAGGGAAAACGCGTAACCGTGATCGGATGCGCCCGCAGCGGCGCGGCCGCGGCCGCGCTCCTGCGCCGTTTGGGAGCACAGGTCTTTGTCACGGACTCCGGCTCCTCGGCGCAGGTCCAGGAGCGTCTGAAGACGCTGGCCGCCGCCGGCATAAAAGGGGAGTGCGGCGGGCATACGCCGGCGGCCCTCGAGGGGGCAGAGCTGGCGGTCCTGAGCCCCGGCGTTGCGCCGGACGCGCCGCCCGTCCTTTGGGCGCGCAGCCGGGGCGTCGATGTCATCAGCGAGATCGAGCTGGCGGCGTCGGTCTGCCGGGCGCCGATCGTCGCCGTGACCGGAACCAACGGCAAGACGACCACGACGACCCTTATAGGCCTTGTGGCGCGCGCGGCCGGCCGGCGGACGCGCATCCTCGGTAATATCGGCGCGCCCTTCTCGGAGGAGGCCGACGCCCTTGGGCCGGAAGACCTGGTCTCCCTTGAGGTCAGCTCCTTTCAGCTGGAGGCGATCCGGACCTTCCGTCCCCGCGTGGCCGTCGTCCTCAATCTGACGCCCGATCACCTGGACCGTTACGCCGACGCGTCCTTTTATCTCGCGGCAAAGAAGCGTATTACCCTGAACCAGGGTCCGCAGGACTGGCTGGTCCTGAATTACGGCGACGCCGCCCTGCGGCCGCTGGCGGGGGAGACCCGCGCCCGGGTCGTTTTCTTCAATCAGGATCCCGCGGAGAAGCGCTTCAACGAGAACCAGATGGCGGTCCTGGCCGTCGCGCGCTGCCTGGATATCCCGGCGGCGGTGTGCGAGGAGGTCTTTGCGCGTTTCGGCGGGGTCGAGCATCGCCTGGAGTTCGTGCGCTGCGTCCGCGGCGTCGACTTCATCAATGATTCGAAGGCCACCAATATCGATTCGACGGTGTGGGCGCTCAAGAACGTCGCCAAGCCCGTCGTCCTGATTGTCGGCGGCCGGGACAAGGGCAGCGATTTCACCCGTCTTGTCGAACTTGTGCGCGCCAAGGCCACGGCCGCGGTCGTCGTGGGGGAGGCCGCCGGCCGCATCGAGGAAGCCTGGAAGGGCGTCCTGCCGCTGGCGCGCGCGCGCGATCTTGCCGGCGCCGTCGAGGCCGCCTTCGCCCGGGCGCGCGCGGGC
>JBLMXZ010000143.1:0-6569 GCA_050258015.1 Deltaproteobacteria bacterium | reverse complement strand
AGCCGGCAGGAGACGCGGCGCGAGAGGGTTGAGTCGGAAAGACAGAACCGCGAGGCCGAACGTCAGGAGCGCGCGGAGGCTCTGCGCGCAGAAGAAAGGGCCGGCGAGCAGGAACAGCCCCAGAAGCAACTTAGGGAGAAGGAAGAGCGCGTGGTCCGGCAGCCAATGGAGATGTCCACGCAGGAATCCCAGGGGGCCCGGCAGGCCGAGATACAGGCAAAGAAGGACGCGAAAGAGGCGCAGCGCGCCGCCCGGCGTGAGGAGATCGAATCTAAAAAAGCGCAGCTGAAAGCCGACCGCGACGCCGCAAAGGCGCAGCGTGAAGAATCGGCCCAGGCCGCGAAGGAAAAGCGCGAATCCGCGAAACAGGCGAAGATCCAGGCGCGCGAGGATGATAAGCGCGCCCGGCAGGCCGAGATACAGGCAAAGAAGGACGCGAAAGAGGCGCAGCGCGCCGCCCGGCGTGAGGAGATAGAGGCTAAAAAGGCGCATCAGAAGGCCCACCGCGCCACCAAAGAATCCAAACAAAGGGCCGCACGGAAAGCCAAAGAGGTCAAGCAGGTCCAGAAGAAGGCGGACCTCGCGGTTAAAGACGCTTTGAACGGGGCAGAGAAGGCAAGCCGTCGCGGCGAGGAGAAGTTGACGGCCTCCACCGGACAGCAGGAAGACCCGCAGGGGATGGGGATCTTCTCTCTTCGTGAACAAGAGTAAACGGAAAAAGAGTGCGTCTCTTCCCGAGCCACGGCCCCAGGGACCTTTCGTCCGCGTTCCTCTGCCCGTACTGTTGGTTGTCGTTCTCGCCGCCGTCCTGATCTATCTGCCCGCCCTGCGCGGCCCCCTTCTCTGGGACGACGAGCTCATCATCAAGAAAAATCCTTCCGTTACCTCGCCGGCGCATTTCGGGGAGCTGTGGGTCCAGGACGTCGAGGCGAGCGGCGGCAAAAAGGGCTCTTTGTACCGGCCGCTTGTCGTGGCGAGTTTCGCCCTCGACTACGGCCTGTGGCGGGCCAATCCCGTCGGTTATCACGCGGAGAACCTGCTGTGGCACATCGCCGCGTCGCTCGCGGTCTTCTGTGTCGCTTTCGCCCTCTTCGACAGCGTCCTTCCGGCGTTTCTCGCCTGCATCCTTTTCTGCGTTCACCCCGTGCATACGGAGGCCGTCAGCTATATCTCGGGGCGTTCGGATCCCATGTCCGCCTTTTTCCTCCTGGGCGTCTTTTACGTCTATATCAAACGCCCGCTTCCCGCAGTCGGCAATCTCGCGCTGATCGCCGGCGGCACGGCCGCCTGCCTGTTGTCGCGGGAGAGCGGCCTTATCCTGCCCGGCTTCATCCTGCTGTATCACGCGGCCTTCAGAAAGCGGATCGATCGTCTTTCCTTTTTCGCCGTCGCGGCCGTCGCGGCAGCTTACGTGGCGGTGCGCCTGACGGTGCTGCGGCCTCTTTTGCCGCACGCGCCGGCATCCGTTTCTTTCCCGGCGCGCCTGCCCGCCTTTTTTGCGGCCTTCGGGCAATACCTGTGCCTGCT
Organism: Deltaproteobacteria bacterium; assembly: GCA_050258015.1. Taxonomy (GTDB): domain Bacteria; phylum Omnitrophota; class Gorgyraeia; order Velamenicoccales; family Velamenicoccaceae; genus JBLMXZ01. The sequence continues at coordinate 5,042 of JBLMXZ010000143.1, read as the reverse complement.
GGTCTGGCCGGCGGACCTCCACATGGAGTACGGCACGGTCTTCTTTCGGCCCTCGGATCCCCTCGTCGTGGCGGGGTTCTTTCTCTTCCTGGCGGCCGCGGGCTGCCTCATCCTGGCGGCGCGCCGCTCGCGGGTGGCGGCCTTCGGCGCCGGCTGGTTCCTTATCGGCCTGTTGCCTTTTGCGAACATCGTTCCCCTGAACGCCTACATGGCCGAGCACTGGCTCTACGTGCCTTCCGTCGGCCTCTTCCTGCTGGCCGGCCGCGGTCTTTCTTCCCTGATCACGCGTCCCCGGCTGAAGATGCTGGGTCTGGGGTCGGCCGCCGCCCTGGCCGCCTTCTACGGCGCCGTGACCTTCATCCACAACAGGTACTGGAGCGACCCGGTTTATTTCTATGAGCGCACCTTCCGTTATACGCCGGGCAGCTGGCGCGTGGCGAACAACCTGGGAACGATCTATCAGGAGAAGGGCGATCTGGGGAAGGCCGAGGCGTTCCTTCTTAGGGCCGTTGCGCTTAAAGGCGACGTTCCGGAAACGCACAATAATCTCGGCATCGTTTACAGCCGGCGGGACGAATTGGAGAAGGCGGTCGCCTCCTTCAACAAGGCCCTGGCCCTGAGGCCCGGCTACGTCGAGGCGTATTGCAACATGGGCAACGCGTTCCGGCGGGCCGGCCGGACCGCGCAGGCCGAGGAGGCATACCATCAGGCGCTGGGCGTCCGGCCCGACGCCGCGCTCGCTTACGCGGGCCTGGGCGATCTCGCGCAGGACGCGGGCTCCTATAAGGAGGCGGAGGCGTTCTACCAAAAGGCCCTGGACATCGATCCGGGCTGTGTGGAGGCCTACAACAACCTGGGCGCCGTCAAGCAGAAGAGCGGGAAGGAGGATGCGCTGCAGTTCTACCGCGAGGCCATCGAACGCGATCCCGACAATCCCGACGCCTATGTCAACATGGCGCTCGCCTATCAACAGGCCGGCCGCTACGAGGAGGCCCGCAAGGTCTATGAAAAGCTGTTCAGCGTCGACCCGAACAATGCCTCCGGCTACAACAATATGGGCAGCCTCCTCCAGGCGACGGGGCGGGAGGACGAGGCGCTCGCTGCCTATGAGAAGGCGATCGCGCTCGATCCCAAGTTCGTCAACGCGTATTTCAACCTGGGCAATCTTTATCGCCGCCGCGGCCGGGTGGAGGACGCCGTCAAGATGTATGAACAGGCGACGGCCCTGGGCACCGACTCCATCGACGCCCGCATCAATCTGGGGGCCGTCTACCAGATGAGCGGCCGGCCGGAGCGCGCCGCCGAGATGTACCGGCAGGTCTTGAAGGACCACCCCGATTCCCTCGAGGCGACCATGAACCTGGCTCTTATCCTTTGGAAGAGCGGGGACATCGCCGAGGCCGAGGCCTACTACGAGAAGGCGATCGCGCTGCAGCCCGACAACGCCTCGATATACAACAACTTCGGCCTGATGCTCAAACAGCAGAATTCGTTCGGACGCGCGGAGAAGGCTTTCCGCAAGGCCATCTCCGTTGACCCCAAGTTTGCCGAGGCCTACAACAACCTCGCCGTCCTGTGCCTGATGAGCGGCCGCAAAGAGGAGGCGCTGGAGGCCCTGAAAGAAGCCGTCGCCGCCGATCCACGTTACGCGCAGGGATATTACAACCTGGCCGTTTTTTATGCCGGCCAGGGGGACCGCGCGGCGGGCCGGCAATATCTCGACAAGGCCAAGGAGCTGGGTTTTCCCGTCGACGCCCGGCTCGAGGCGGACCTCGGGGAGCCGTCATGAGGAGTCCTCGGCATGTCTAAGAAGAGCCGGGCGCGCATGAGCGCCCTGAAACAACAGCTCGCCGACGCGCCCGCAGCGGCGCCCGACCGGCGCCTGTGGATGTGGGGCGTCATCGCTCTGATCGCGGCGCTGGGCCTGTTGGCTTATGCCAACGTCCTTAAGGGGGCATTCGTCTGGGATGACGAGGTACTGGTCGCGAAAGACGCCTATATCCGGGACTTCGCGCACCTTAAGAATATCTTTTCCGAGAACATCCTCGGCGGGGTCAAACGGTTGTCGACCTTTTACCGGCCTCTGCAGATCCTTTCTTACGCCGTCGATTTTTCCGTCTGGAAGCTCGATCCTTTCGGTTACCACCTGACGAACGTCCTGATACACGTCGCGGCGGCCGCGGCTCTTTATTTTTTCCTTATGGCTTTGGTGGTCCCCCGGCGCGCCTCTCTGTGGGCGGCGCTTCTTTTTGTCGTCCATCCGGTCCATACGGAGGCGGTCAGCTATGTTTCGGGGCGGGCCGATCCCCTTGCCGCCGTCTTCGTTTTTCTGTGCCTCGCTTTATACGTGCGCCGGCGCGGCGCGCCCGGCGTGCTCGTGGTCCTTTGTTCCTTTGCGGCGCTGTTATCCAAGGAAATAGCGCTTCTCCTGCCGTTGATGGCACTCCTTTATCACGTCTGCTTCCGGGTGCGAGTCCGTTGGTCAGGCCTGGCGTGTCTTGTCGTGCCTGCGGCCGTTGTCCTCGTTTTGCGGCATGCTTTTTCGCAGCATATCGCCGGGGCCATGGACGTGACGATGCCGTTGCCGGCGCGCGTGCCGGGCGCCTTTGCCGCCTACGCGCAGTACCTGCGGCTCCTTGTCTGGCCGACGGGCCTGCATATGGAATACGGCCAGCCGCGTTTCTCCTGGGCGAACCCGTGGGTGGGGGCCGGCATCATCCTCTTCATCCTGACGCTCGTTTTTGTCCTGCGGACGCGGCGGCGGGCGCCGCTGCTGTCTTTCGGCGCGGGTTGGTATCTTCTGACCGTGGCGCCGGTGCTCAATATCTTTCCCGTCAACGCCTACATGGCCGAGCACTGGCTTTATCTGCCGGCGGCGGGCTTTTTCCTTGCGGCTGCCGTGTCGGCGGAGCGCTTTCTGGAAGGCAGGCCTGCCGCGCGCCCGGCCGTCCTCGGCGTTGTCTGCACCGCCGTCCTCTGTCTCTTTGCTCTCACCGTGCGCCAGAACCGCATGTGGAGGGAGCCGGAGCTCCTCTACGAATCGATCCTGGCCCACGCGCCCGCAAGCGCCCGTCTTTTGAATAACCTGGGCAATATTTACGCCGGGGATCCGGCGCGGCGCGAGGAAGCGGCCGCGCTCTACGCGCGCGCGATCGAGACAGAACCGGGCATGTCTTTTTCTTATTTCAACCTGGCCAACCTCGAGAAGCATCAGGGGCGCATCCAGCTGGCCATAGACGATTACAAGAAGGCCATCGAGCGCAATCCGGCTTATGTGGAGGCCTACAGCAACCTGGGGGTTCTTTATTTCGGCGAGGGGCGTTATGAAGAGGCGGCCCAGATCCTTAAGGCGGGGGCCGACCTGAATTTTGCCTTTCCGGACATCTACCATAATCTCGGCAATACGTATGAAAAGCTCGGCCGGCACGGGGAGGCGATAGCGGCTTATGGCCGGGCCCTGGGCATAGATCCTGACTTTGCTCCGAGTTTCCTGAGCCTGGCCTTTGTCTATTTCAAAAGCGGCGACCCGCGCCGGGCCGCTTTTTATGCGCTGAGGGCGCGAACGCTGGGCGAATCGGTGCCCGAAGATCTATGGACGGCGTTGCTCCCTTTTATGGGATCGAAAAATGAGATATAATGCCGTTATGCCGGGGAATTAAAGAGGAGGGTGTGTTTCATGCCGATATCTTTTTTGGAAGCGTTGCTTTGGGCGTTGACCGGACTGTGTTTTCTGCTTATTTTTGTTTTAGAGTTCGTGGCGCGGTATAAACCGGCAGGCGACAGGCAGAAGGAGCGCGTGGAACGCGTCCGTCCGACCGCAGCGCGGCAGCCGGCCGCGACCGTTGCCGCGTCTTCTCCCGCACCCGCTGCCGCTGCCGCCGAAGGGCAGGAAGCGCCGGTGTCCGCCGAACCGATGCAGATCAAGAGGCTGCGTCAGGCGGCGCTTGAAAGGCAGGAAAAGCGCATCGGCGAGATCCTTTTGAGCCAGGGCTTCATCACCAGGGCGGATCTCGACAAGGCGCTCGAGGACCAGCAGCGCTACGGCGGCAGCGTCACGCAGCACCTGCTGCACGCCGGCCGCATCGACGAAAAGCAGCTGGCCCAGTGCCTGTCTTCGCAGTTCAAGGTCCCGTACCTGCCGGTAGGCGCTTACGAGATATCGCGCGACATCGTGGAATCCATTCCGGTCGATATCGCGGAGAAATACTGGGTCATGCCGGTGGACCGGCAAGGGGACGCGCTCATGGTGGCGATGATCGACCCGTTGGACAAGGACCTTATCAGGGACCTGGAGAAGTTGACGGGCATGGAGATCATTCCCTTCGTGGGCATCATCTCGGAGATCATCGCGGCCCTGCGCCTGTATTACAAGGTCCTTTCCAAGGACGACGTCGCGAAGATCATGAAGAACCCGCCCTTTTTCATCGACACAAAGACCTACACGGGTCTCGAGCGGCGCAAGACGATCCGTTACCGCTCCAAGATCGATATCCGCTTTCCTCTCGCGGATACCTACGTGGCCACCCAGACCACGGACGTCAGCCGCGGCGGGTTCTCTTTTGCGTCGCAGGGGGCGGTTGAGCTGGGCACGATGCTGACGCTCGAGGTCAATCTTCCCCGGGAGGTCAGCCCGTTGCCGATCTCGGTCGTCGTCCAGGTCGTCCGGTGCGTGCCGCAGAGGGAGGCAGGTTTCCAGATCGGCGTCAAGACCCTCAAGATCTCGCGGACCGAGAACAACCTCATTGTCGGCTATGCCGCCCGGCACAGGGAGGAGGGGGTGGAACCGGCTCCTGCCGGCTGACAGGACGCAGCAGGGGTTTCCCTTGACAAATCAACGCTCTTAGGGTATACTTCACCCATAACGGTTGGGGGTCGGGAGAGTTCGTCATCCCGAAACTCAACCTTTTTTGTCCTCCGGGATTACTTCACGAACAAAACTTAAGGGATTGCATGCGGTTACGTAAAGCACTTTCAAGCGAAAAGGGCACTGTTCTCATCGCTACCTATATGGTGCTTTTGTGCCTCTTGAGCTTTGCGGCCGT
>JBLMXZ010000142.1:0-5517 GCA_050258015.1 Deltaproteobacteria bacterium | reverse complement strand
GGTAAAAGGTAAACAGGCAAAATCCGTCCTGAAGAGGTCCGAGCGCATCAAACACATGATGACCAAAGGACTCTGGAAGGACGACGGCAAGGTCTTCGGTCTGCCGAAGATCAAGGCGGTGCGCCTCAAGGTAAAGAAAGAGAAGGCGGCCGAGAAACCGGCGGAAGGAGCCGCTGCCGAAACCGCTGCGACCGCCGCTCCTGCCGCCCCCGCGGCCCCCAAGGCTAAAGCCGCACCCAAGAAGTAAGATTCCGTCCCGACTCGACGGGCGAGCCTCCGGATACCGGACCGCGAAGAGCGTTCGTATCCGGCAGGATCTCTGCGGGCTGCGCCCGCCCCTGTTCGCAGAACGATGAAGACGATACGCGTCAGAACGCAGCAACGGACCTACGCCATCGTGGTCACCCGGGACCTCGGCCGGGAATTACCGCGGGCCCTGCGGGCCCTGGACCTGGGGCGGCTTGCCGTCGTCGTGACCTTCCCCAGGCTCAAGCGCGCCTTCGGACGCAAGATCAAGCGCGCCCTCGCCGCCGCCGGAAAAGAGACGGTCGTCCTGACCGTCCCCGATACCGAAAAGAGCAAATGCGCCCGGGAAGCGTTGCGCCTGACCGCCCGGATCGCCGCCGCGGCGAAAGGGGAAGACGTTTTTCTCGTGGCCGTGGGCGGGGGCGTGGTGGGAGACCTGGCGGGCTTCGTGGCAAGCATCTACAAACGGGGGATCGCCGTCATCCAGGTGCCGACGACGCTCCTGGCACAGATCGATTCAAGCATCGGCGGCAAAACGGCCGTCGACGCGCCGTGGGGCAAGAACATGCTCGGCGCCTTCTACCAGCCCGCTCTCGTCGTGGCCGACGTGGGCTTCCTGAAACACCTGCCCCGGCGCCAGCTCCTGGCGGGCCTTTCCGAAGCCCTCAAATACGCCCTCATCAAGGACGCGGGCCTCTTCGCCTTTTATGAAAAGAACAAGGCGCGGATCCTCGGATGCGAGACCAAGACGCTGGAAACCCTGGTCGCGCGATGCGCCGCCATCAAGGCGCGCGTCGTGGAAAAAGACGAGTTCGATAATAAAGATATCCGTATCGTCCTCAATTTCGGACACACCTTCGCCCACGCCTTCGAGGCCGCCTCCGGATTCAGGCTGGCGCACGGGGAGGCGGTCAGCCTCGGGATGGCCTGCGCCGCGGACACCTCCCGGACGCTGGGGCTGCTCGAAAAAAAGGACCACGAACGCATCCTCGCGCTCATGGTCCGCATGGGATTACCGGTGCGCTGCGCCCTCCCGATGTCCTGGGAACGCGTCCGCAGGGCGATCGCTTACGACAAGAAACACAAAAAAGGAAAACGGCGGTTTGTCCTGCTCGGGGGTATCGCGAAGACGTGCATCGCGGAGGATATTTCCGAAGACCTGCTCAAGCGCATCATCCGGCAACGGATCACAGGGATCGCATAAAGATCCGCCGGCCCTCAAACTCCAATTCCACCTTATCCGGCAAAACCCGCACCAGCGTCACACCCTTGACCTTCCCGCCCTCGGGAATGACATTCCCGTTGATGAGCGCCGCGCTCTTCTCGGTCTCGCTGTAAAGGATGCCCCCGAGGGTAAGTTCGGGCATCTCGTTGCGCGCCTGGGTGACGGCGGCCAGGTTCTCGACCTTCTTCTCCTCGACGACGGGCACCTCTTCGATGACCGTCTCGGGAGGGGGGACCGGTACGGCGACGGCCGACCGCGCCTTCTCGGCGCGGCGCGCGGTCATCACCCGGGCAAGAAAAACAAAGATAAGGGCCGCGCACACGAAACCGACGCCGACGATGCCGAGGGCGACGACAGAAGGAAACCCCGGCTTCTGCGGCGCTCCGGCGGGACGGCTCTCCGGGAGCGCCGGAGCCGCCGGTCCGGTTGCCTCAGGGGGGGCGGGCCGCGAAGGCACGGCGCCGCCCGGCGCTTCGGGAGACGGCTGTTGGAGGTTCGGATCACGCATAGGCACAAGTATATCACCGCGATAAACGTCTGTAAAGTCCCCGGAAGAACGCCGGCCCGTTCCGGCGTTTCCTGCGACTCATTTAAATTGACAGTGCGGCGGGGAATGTGCTATGCTGAAAGGCGTTTGCGGGGAGATCATGACGACGTCTGAACGAAGAAAATCCCGAAGACTGCGCGTCAATCTTCCGGTCGCTTATCAACGCTTCGGACAGGAAAAAGAGTTCGGCGAAACGGTCGCTAAAGATATCAGCATCACGGGGATGCGCATCAATGCGGCCTGTTTCATCGCCCCGGGGACCGACCTGCTGGTGAAGCTGCGCTTCCCCGAGGTCAACCGCATCGTTGAAGCCGTCGCCCGGATCGCCTGGTCGCAGCGCATTTCCTTTTCGGACCAGTATCAGGCGGGCCTGCGGTTCACGCAGATAAGTTCGGTCTTCCGCAGATGGCTTGAAGAGTACATCCTGATCAACGAGGCGTTGGGATCGTAAGGATAAGAAAACCCTGTGTGGGCAAAATTAAGGAGTATACGACGTGAGCAAAGAGGGAAAAAGGATCAACTGCGCAAAATGCAACAAACCCCTGAAGCGGGTCAAAAGGTATTATCGTAACGGAAAATACTATTGCAACAAAAAATGCTTCGCCAATGCCGCTAAACAAAAATCTCAATCCTAAAGAAGCGTCCGCCGGCTCCCGGGAGCGTCGCCGTTACCCGCGCGTCGCCAAGAGTCTCGCGATCAAACTCAAGGACAGGGACGCCGACTTTGTCACGGAGACGAAGAACGTCAGCTGTATCGGGGCGTACTGCACGGTCAACGCCTATGTCCCCGTCCTGACGAAACTGCGTATCACGCTTATCCTGCCTAAATCCAAAGACGTCAAACCCTCCAAGCCCATCTCCTGCGAAGGGACCGTCGTGCGCGTCGAAAAATGCCCCCCGGGACTCGAGAACAACCAGTACAACATCGCCATCTATTTCAACCAGATCGCGAGGGGGGACATGAGGGTCATCGACCACTACGTCAAGAACCACCTGGCCGCCGGTACCCCCATCTGAACCCGCCTTCCATGGGCCGACCCTGTCGTCCGCTGCCCGCCAAACTGATCATCGGCTTCATCTGGAACAACGACGCTGCGCTGGACAAGGCGCTGCGCGTCCTGACCCGCCGTTTCGGACCGACGGACGCGCGGGGACCGGATCTGCCCTTCGACGGCACGGATTATTACGTCCGGGAAATGGGGCCGGGGCTCAAAAGGACCTTCGTCGGTTTCCGGCGGCTCATCCGGACGACCGACCTGCCCGCGATCAAGCTCGGGACCAACGCACTCGAGAAACGCCTGGCTCCGGAAGGCCGGCGGCGCGTCAACATCGATCCCGGATATGTCAGCCTGGCCAAGCTCGTTCTGGCCACCACGAAGAACTATTGCCACCGCCTCTACGCCGGCCGCGGCATCTTTGAAGAGGTCACGCTGAGCTTCCGCAACAATGCGTTCGAACCCCTGGCACACACGTATCCCGACTTACGGCGGACGCAGAACATAGCCTTCTTCAACGCCGTCCGCGCGCTCTACATGCGCCAGATCACTTCCTCCTATGGACACGCCGCGCTATCGCGCTGCCCTTGAGACCGGGATCCTGGAGAAAAAAGCGAGGCAGGCGGGCGCGCTCCTCAAGGCCTGCCGCATCTGCCCCCGCGCCTGCGGGGTCGACCGGCTCAAGAATAAAAAAGGATTCTGCCGGACAGGGCGGGACGCGGTCGTCTGCAGCACGTTCGCGCATCACGGCGAAGAGCCGCCCGTCTCCGGCAGCCGGGGATCGGGAACGATCTTTTTCTCGCACTGCAATATGCGCTGCGTCTACTGCCAGAATTACAGGTTCAGCCAGGAGGGGGAGGGGCGCGCGTTCAGCGCGCGGGAGCTGGCGGACGCGATGCTGCGCCTCGAACGCCTGGGCAGCCACAACATCAATCTCGTCACGCCGACGCACGTGATGCCCCAGATCGTCGAAGCCCTCTTCCTCGCCGCGCGGGACGGCCTTTCGATCCCGCTCGTCTACAACACCTCCGGCTACGAAACACGCAAGGCCCTGCGTTTTCTCGACGGCATCGTGGACATATACCTGACGGATATGCGCTATGCGGACGCGGCGGCCGCCCGCCGCTATTCCGGCGCCCCCGATTATCCGCGCCTCAACCGCCAGGCGGTACGGGAGATGTTCCGGCAGCGCCCCGAGGCCGCCTTCGACGCGCACGGCATCATGACCCGCGGCCTCATCGTGCGCCATCTCGTCCTGCCCGGCGGCCTCGCCGGAACGGACGCGATCCTCGCCTTCGCCGCCCGGCAACTCTCCCGCGATGTCCACATCAGCCTGATGAGCCAATACTTTCCCGCCTACGAGGCCCTGTCCGCCAAGGGGGGGCGAGGCCACCCGCCCCTTGCCCGTCGCATATCTCTCGAAGAATACGAAGCCGCCGCGGCCCTGCTCGAGAAGTACGGCCTCACGCACGGCTGGGTCCAGGAATCACGCGGCCTCCTGCGCTTCGCCGGCACGCGCATCAAGAAAAATACTTAGCTCCCGGCTCCTAAGCTCCCAAGCTCTTGGACAAGAACGAAGACCGTAAAACGATACCCGGAAACTGGGCTGGCCCGCTTGTGCTCACGCATCCTTTGGTTTTGTTTTTGCTCTTACTCAAGAGCTTACGAGCTCAGGAGCTATGAGCTGCGTATACCGTAGCCTGCTCGGCTGCTCTCTGTTTCCTTGACTTAACCCCCAATATTGTATAGACTAAGAAGAAAGGAGGGAGCATGAACATCAAGCAGATCACCGTCCTGGCTGTGGCGCTCATCGCCATCGTGGGTGTCACGCTCCTGATGCCCCAGTACAAGATCCAATACATCGACACAAAGAACTTCATCGTCACCGAACAGTCCAGCCCGCTTTTCGAGCGTTCGCGGGGACAGACCAGGCGGCACTGGAACCGCATCCTGCCCATAGCCGGCGGCGTCTTATTCGTCAGCGGCATACTCTGTTTCGTGTTGCGCGACAAACGGGGGTGAGCCATGCTGGAAGCGATCCAGGAACAGACCTACAGAACCGCGGTCCTGTGCGTTGACTTCTTCAAGGCGCTCAATCCATGGGCAACCCTCGGGGCGGCGGTCCTGCTGTATGTGATCTTCATGCGCAGCTGGGATTTCCGCAAATACGTCTCGCTCCTCATCGCCTGGCTTCTGCTCCTTATCGCCTACGTGCGGCTTGACGCCTACTTCGCGACCGCCCCTTTCAGCCCCGAAGGGGTCGAGATGGCCCACATGCTCAACCGCGTCATCAGCGGCATCGTTGCCGCTGTCATCTTCCTGTATCACGTGGTGATCGCACAATAGCGGCATGATCATTCACCGAACGATACTCCTTGTCCTGGAAGACGAACATCTGGACAAGATCCTTACCTACCTGCTCAAGGCCTGGGGGTATGAGGTGCTCTTATGCCGCGACGCGACGCATGCGCGCGCGCTGGCGGCGGGCCGCCGTCCGGACCTCG
>JBLMXZ010000141.1:0-6866 GCA_050258015.1 Deltaproteobacteria bacterium | reverse complement strand
ACCATTTCCTAGACACCCAGACCTACGAAGACATCTCCATCGAGACCGAAAAGCTCCACGAAGCCGAGAAATTCCTGATCGATGACCTCGTGGTGGACGCCCTGTATTACAGGGGCGAGCTCATCGCCGTCAATCTGCCCAACTTCGTCGTCTACACCATCACGCACACCGAACCCGGCATCAAGGGGGATACCGCCAAGAGCGGCACCAAGCCCGCCACCCTGCAAAGCGGTGCCGTCATCCAGGTGCCTTTGTTCATCGACGTCGGCACCCGGGTCAAGGTCGACACACGCACGGGCACGTATATCGAGCGCAGCGCCGAATAGGAGAGAGGGGCCATGAACATCAAGGAGATTAAGGAGATCATTAATCTCATGAACGAGAACGGCCTCACCGAGATCGAGGTCGAGAAAGAAGGCCTCAAGCTGCGTCTCAAAAAAGGCGCGGGCGGGGATATCATCATGGAGAACATGCCGCTGCAGCGCGTCCTGCCTGCCGCAGCCGCACCCCCGGCGCCGGCGGCCGCCGCGCCGGCCGAAACGGCGCCCCCTGTCGCGGCCGGCAAGAAGACGGTCGAGATCAAGGCCCCCATGGTGGGCACCTTCTACCGGGCGCCGTCCCCCGAATCCCCGCCGTTCGTGGAGATCAACCAGAACATCGAGATCGGCCAGGTCGTCTGCATCCTTGAAGCCATGAAGCTGATGAACGAGATCAAGGCCGACATCAAGGGCAAGATCGTCGATATCTTGGTCGATAATGCCGAGCCCGTCGAATTCGGGCAGCCTCTCTTCTTGATCGAACCGGCGTAGCCCCCTGCATGTTCTCAAAGATCCTGATCGCCAACCGTGGTGAAATCGCCCTGCGGATCATCCGGGCCTGCAAAGAACTGGGGATCCGGACCGTCGCCGTCTATTCCGAGGCCGACCGCGACTCCCTGCATGTCCGCCTGGCGGACGAGGCGGTCTGCATCGGTGCCGCCTCCCCGACATCGAGCTATCTCAATATCCCCGCGATCATCAGCGCCGCGGAGATCACCGACGTCGACGCCATCCATCCGGGCTACGGATTTCTTGCGGAGAACGCCCACTTCGCGGAGATCTGCGAATCCTGCCAGATCACCTTTATCGGCCCCACCCCCCAGAATATCCGCCTTTTAGGCGACAAGATGGCCGCGAAAGAGACGATGCACAAGGCCGGGCTGCCCATCACCCCCGGAAGCTCCGCCGTCGTCAAGACGAAGGAGGAGGCCCTCCGGGTTGCGCGCCGCATCAAATATCCGGTCATCATCAAGGCCACCGCGGGCGGCGGCGGCCGCGGCATGCGCGTCTGCCACAACGACGTGCGCCTCGTGGGGGCGCTGATGACGGCGCAGGCGGAAGCGGAGAAAGCCTTCGGCATCCCGGACGTCTATATCGAAAAATATATCGAGGAGCCGCGTCACATCGAATTCCAGATCGCCGCCGACCACCACGGCAACGTCATCCACCTGTGCGAAAGGGACTGCAGCATCCAGCGCCGGCACCAAAAGCTGCTGGAAGAAGCGCCCTCGCCGGCGCTGGACGCCAAGCTGCGCAAAAAAATGGGGGACCTCGTCGTCAAGGGGGTCAAGACCGCCGGCTACCGCAGCGTGGGCACCATCGAGTTCCTTCTCGACAAGGACAAAAACTTCTATTTCATGGAGATGAACACCCGCATCCAGGTGGAGCATCCCGTCACCGAGATGGTCACGGGCATCGACCTGATCAAGCTGCAGATCCGCATCGCGGCGGGGGAGAAGATGAAGCTGCACCAGGACGACGTTAAGATAAACGGCGCCGCCATCGAGTGCCGCATCAATGCGGAGGACTGGCAGAACAACTTCATGCCCTGCCCGGGAAAGATCGAACAATTGTCCCTGCCCGGAGGGCCCGACCTGCGCGTCGACAGCCACGTCTATCAGGGCTACCGGATCAGCCCGTTCTACGACTCCCTCATCGCCAAGGTCATCACGCACCGCTCGAACCGGGCGGAGGCGATCAAGACCATGCAGCGGGCGCTCGACGAATTCTTTATCGGCCCCATCAAGACGACGATCCCTTTCCACCGCGCCCTCCTGGACAATCCCGCCTTCCGCAAAGGCGATGTCTCGACGCACTTTCTCGATCACTTCCTGAAGGCGCACGCCGAAACGGAGCACAAATAGGGGAACCCATGCTGAGCCAGGACAAGAACGATCTCGGACAGATCAAGATCCACAACAACGTCATCGCCTCCATCGCCTTCCTCGCCGCCACGGAAGTCGAAGGCGTGGCGCGCGTGTGCGACGACCTGCGCTCGCTTGCGCTCAGGACCATCGGCAAAAAGACGCTGACCGGCGCCATCGACGTCCGGCCGGAGGCGAACGACAACGTCAACATCATCATTCCCTTGATCGTGAAATACGGTTATAATATCCCTGACATAGCCGGCAAGGTGCAGGAACGCGTGCGCGCCGCCGTTGAAGACTCGACCGACGTCACCATCCAGGAAGTCTCGATCAAGATCAAAGGCGTTGAAAAGTAATCGCGAAAACCAACAAATTTCCTATAACAAAGGATTTTCATTCCTTCGTTGGATATTGGTCATTTGAAATTGGGGATTGATCACAGGAGGTAACGATGCGCACCGTCATCAACACACTCGTCTTCAGCCTGATCTGCGCGTTCCTGGGCGCGCTGGCCCTTGCTTTCGCTTTCCACATCATCACCTTCGAGCAGGTGTACGACATCCTTGTCTTCCTCTACACGGACGGCCAGAGCCGGCTCGTTACCGGGGCCGCGGGCGTTCTTTTCGTCCTGTTGAGCCTGGGAACGGTCCAGGGCATCGCGGGACGCATCCAGCGCGAAAAAACGATCGCCTTTTCCAACCCCAACGGCCAGGTCACGATAACCCTTTCGGCGGTCGAGGACCTCGTCAAGCGCCTGAGCTTCCAGCTCAGAGAGATCAAGGACGCCCGCGCGATCGTCAAGGCGACGAAAAAAGGGATAGACATCCGCATGCGCGTCGTCCTGCGCGCCGAGACGAACGTCCCGGATTTCACGGCCAAGCTCCAGGACCTGATCGCGACGAAGATCCAGGAGGTCTTCGGATTGGACGAACCCATCGTCGTGCGTATCCACGTGGCCAAGATCGTCTCCGTTGAGGAAAAGCCCAAGAAGAAAGAGGACCGCCGCGCCGAGCCGCCGGAAGAGTACATGGCCGTGACCTATCAGTGGATGAAGATCTGAGAAAGACGGAACAACAATGGTCTCCTCGCAGGCAACACGTAACAGGTAAAAGCACCCTGCGGACCCAAAACAAAAGATCAAGACCAAGGACAGGGCCGGGATCTGCAAGCAGGTTTTACTTGTTGCGTGATGCCTGTTGCTTGAGACAAACAACCTACGGAGCCATGAAATGAAGATCGGCATACTGACGGGGGGCGGGGACTGCCCCGGACTCAATCCGGTGATCCGCGGCGTTGTCCGCAAGGCGCATAACGACGGCCATACGGTCGTCGGCTTCCGCAACGGCTGGAAAGGGATCATAGAAAACGACGCGCATCCGCTGGACATCGATGCCGTCGCCGGCATCCTGCACCGCGGCGGGACGATCCTGGGCACAAGCCGCACCAACCCCTACAAGCACGAAGGGGGCGTCGCCCAGGTCAAAGAGAACTTCAAAAAGGCGGGTCTCGACGTCCTCATCGCCATAGGAGGAGAGGACACGCTGGGCGTGGCCAACAAACTCCACAAGGAAGGCCTCCACGTCATCGGCGTGCCCAAGACGATCGATAACGACCTGTGCGCGACGGATTATACCTTCGGCTTCGACACCGCGGTCAACATCGCCATGGAAGCCATCGACCGCCTGCACACGACCGCCGAAAGCCACCACCGCGTCATCGTCGTTGAGGTCATGGGGCGCCATGCCGGCTGGATCGCGGCGCACGCGGGCCTTGCGGGCGGAGCGGACGTCGTGCTCGTGCCCGAGATCCCCGTGGACCTGGAAGAGATCACCTCCATCCTGAAAAAGCGTCACGCGCGGGGCCGGAACTTCAGCATCGTCGTGGCCGCCGAGGGAGCCCAGATCAAAAACAAGGACATGACAAAAGACATCCCTATCGATCAGTTCGGCCACAAGATCCTCGGCGGCATCGGGGACTACCTGGCCAAAGAGATCGAAAAGACCACCGGCTTCGAGAGCCGCGCCGTCGTCCTGGGACACCTGCAGCGCGGCGGTTCACCGACGGCCTTCGACCGCGTCCTCGGGTCCCGTTTCGGCGTCAAGGCCGTCGAACTCGCGGAGGCCAAAGAGTTCGGCAAGATGGTAAGCCTGCAGGGAACGGCCATTAAGGCCGTCCCGCTGGAGGAGGCCGTGGCCAAACTCAAAACACTCGACAACGAACTCTATGAGACCGCGAAAGTCTTCTTCGGTTAAGACGAACGTCCCCGGGGATGCCGGCCGCGAGCGCGTCCGCGACATCCTCAAAGAGAGCATCACGGCCCTCGCCACCGTGCTGTACGACGACAAGCTGGTGGAGCGCATAGAGGAGGCGGCGCGCATCCTCGTCGCGGCGCTCAAAAAGGGCAACAAGATCCTCGTGTGCGGCAACGGCGGCAGCGCCGCCGACAGCCAGCACTTTGCCGCGGAGCTCACCGGCCGCTTCGAACGGGAACGACGGGCGCTGGCGGCCGTGGCCCTGACGACGGACACCTCCTCCTTGACGGCGCTGGCTAACGATTACGGTTACGATGTCGTCTTCGAGCGTCCGCTCGCGGCCCTGGGACGGCGCGGCGACGTGCTCCTCGTCCTGTCGACCAGCGGCCGTTCCCCCAGCGTCCTCAAAGCGGTGCAACGCGCCCGCAAAATGGGCATATCCACCATCGGCCTGACGGGCAAGGACGGCGGGACCTTGCGCCGCTCGGCGGAACTCGCGCTCGTCATGCCCGCCGCGAACACCGCGCGCATCCAGGAATGCCACAGCGTCGTCATCCACATCCTGTGCGCGATCGTGGAGCGAGCCTTCTCACGGTGACACATCCGAAGATCGTCCCTCTTGAAAGACTGAAAAAACGCCTGGAACGCGCGCGCCGCGCGCGGCGCGCGGAACGCTCTCCGATCGTCGTCTTCACGAACGGCTGCTTCGATATCCTGCACGCCGGACACGTCCGCTACCTCGCCGCCGCAAAAAAGAAAGGGGACCTTCTCGTCGTCGGCCTCAATGACGATGCCTCGGTCCGCAGACTCAAAGGCAGCGGCCGTCCGGTAACGCCCCAGCGCGAACGCGCGTTCGTCCTGGCGAACCTCGCCTGCGTCGATTTCGTCGTCCTCTTCAAGGAAACGACACCCTTGCGGCTTATCAAGGCCCTGCGACCGGACATCCTCGTCAAGGGAGGAGACTGGAAGAAGGCGCAGATCGTCGGCGGCCGCGAAGTCGTCTCGTGGGGCGGACGGGTCCTTACCCTGCCGCTCGTGCGGGACCGCTCGACGACGAAGATCCTACAACGCATCAAGACCCTCTGACATCCTTTCATGAAACGCCGAACCCGCCCGAACAGACCCGGCGCCATCTCTGAATCCGCGGCCCTGCGCATCATCGACGCCAACCTCAACCGCGCAAAAGAAGGATTGCGCACCTGCGAGGATATCGCGCGCTTCGCGATCCGGTCGGCGCCGGTCCTGCGGCAGATAGCGGCCTTGCGGCACGCGGTCGGCCGCGCCTTCGCCGGAGGGCGGCTCGGGAACGAGCGCCTTTTGTCCGCCCGCGACGTCGCCGGCGATCCCGGCAAAGAATACCGCCTGGGCCCCGGCCGCCGGAAGCTCAGGGACGTCTTCTTCGCCAATGCCCAGCGCGTGAAGGAGGCGCTGCGCGTCCTGGAGGAAGTGACGAAATTGTTCGATGCCGGTGCGAGCCGGCGCCTCCAACAGACCCGCTTTAAATTTTATGAATGGGAAAAAACGGCGGGGCGCCGCCTCATCGCTCTATCTGATCCTCGATAAAGAAGCCTGCCGCGGCCGGCGGCTTGAGGACGTGCTGCGGCGCGCCCTCGAAGGCGGGGTGGACCTCGTCCAGCTGCGCGACAAGGTCTCCTCGTCGGCCGAGATGATACGGCAAGCCCGGAGCTTGCTTGCGATCACCCGGCCCCGCGGCATCGCGCTCATCATCAACGACCGGCTGGACGTCGCCCTCGCGGCGAAGGCCGACGGTCTGCACGTGGGCCAGGACGATATGCCCGCGGCGCTCGCCAGGAAACTCCTGGGCGCCGGACCGCTCCTCGGACTTTCCTGTCACTCGACGGACCAGGTGCGGCGGGCGCAGGCGCAGGACGTCGATTACCTGGGTTTTGGACCCGTCTTTGCCACGCCCACGAAGCCGGGCCGGCGGGGCCGGGGCGCCGCCGCGTTGCGCCGTGCCCTGCGGCTCTCGCGCAAACCTCTTTTTGCCATCGGCGGGATAACCCGGGAAACGCTTCCCGCCCTGCGCGGATTGCCGCGGCTGCGCATCGCCGTGGTGCGCGCCGTCTGCCGCGCGCAGGACCCCTGCCGCGCGGCGCAGCTCATGAAAAAGGAACTCGATACAAATGACGTATCGTCCCCGCTTGTCACACGCAACAGGCACCATGTATCAGGTAGAGCCAAAACAAATGCTCCCTAAGACAAAACCGTTCTTGCCGGCGATTCTCATATACTTCACATAGTCTCCTATGATCTTGTACCTGCTACCTGATACCTGTTACCTGATACCTGTTACCTGATACAAACCATCCCTATGCCTTATACCCGCTTGCTAGAAGACCCGCGTTTCATGCGCACGCTCGCCGCGTGCGCGAAGAAAGAGGGGGTAGCGGTCAGACGCCTCGCCTCAT
>JBLMXZ010000140.1:0-7817 GCA_050258015.1 Deltaproteobacteria bacterium | reverse complement strand
GCTGCCGCAGGAAGCGGGAGGGCAGGTGTTTCTGAGGGGGACAGGGCCGCCGCGGGAGAGCCTCCCCGGCAGGACCGTGGCGAAAGGAAAGGCGCGGAATGCCGGCGCTCGGCGCGCTCATAAGGCCCCTTGATCGTGATCCGGGAGGGGCAAGGGGCGTAAATCCTCTTGCCATTTTGCACCGCGGCGATAGAATATTCGTGAAGAAGGATCCCTTGACCGGACAGAGGGGCCGCTGCGCGGCGAAGGAAGCGGGAACGGACCCAATCGAGAGGTGATGAGATGGATGACATAGCGATTCTTCGGTTTATCGATCTGGTCGCAGGCGTTTTGGGGGGCGTCATGGCGCTGGGCTTGATATTCATTCCTCACGTGATCGAGCAAGCCGAAAAGAAACTGGACTACGACATCTCGACCACCCACCTTGAGGAGATCCTGAACAAGAAGAGAGACCTGAACTCGGCCCTGATGCGGCGTTCGCGGGTCTTCGGTCTTATCCTCCTGGTCATCTCCTTCTTTCTTCTTATGACGGCGGTCATCCTCTTCTGAGGATCCGTTTTTGCCGGCGGCGTCGTTTTCGCCCGGGAGGCGCAGCGGGCCGCACGGAGACAGACATAGTTCGCAGGCAGGACAGAGCTGCGGCCGGATTTTCGCCGCGGAGCGTGTGCGCTGCTTCTCTTAAAGGAGCAGCGTTTCTTCTTTTGGCCCGCCAAAATATATAACTCCTTGTTCGACAAAAGGTTTTGGCTTAAAGAGGGGCTGTTTTGGCGCCGGCCCTGCGTTTCTGTTGACGCAACGGGGCAACTTTGTTATATTAATGGCCTGGCCCATGGACCTTTAAAGCAGGGGGTATCATGATCGAGCGCTACAGTCTGCCCAGAATGGCGAAGGTTTGGAACGAAGAGAGCCGGTTCGGGAAGATGCTCGCCGTCGAACTGGCCGTCTGCGAGGCGTGGCAGAAGCTCGGAAAGATCCCCAAGAAATCCCTCCTGGCGATCAAGCAGAAGGCCAGGATAGACATCGACAAGATCAAGGAGCTGGAGGCCAAGACCCGGCACGACGTGGTGGCCTTCGTGAACAATCTCTCCGAGAGCGTCGGCAAGGAGGCCCGCTATATCCACATGGGCCTGACCTCCAACGACGTCCTCGATACCGCCCAGGGTCTGCAGCTCGCCGAGGCCTTTGATATCCTCCTGGATGACGCGCAGCGTCTTATTGCCGTTCTGGGCCGGGTCGCCAAAAAGCATAAGAACACCGTTTGCATCGGCCGTACGCACGGCATCCACGCGGAGCCCACGACCTTCGGGCTGAAGGTGGCTCTCTGGTATGACGAGATGCGGCGCAATGCCGAGCGCCTCAAGGCGGCCCGGCAGGAGGTGGCCGCGGGCAAGCTTTCCGGCACCATCGGTACCTATACCAATATCGAACCCGAGGTGGAGACGTTCGTCTGCGCCAAGCTGGGCCTGGCCGTCTCCCACGGCTCCACGCAGGTGGTGCCGCGGGACCGCCACGCCGCCGCGTGCGCGGCCCTCGCCGTGACCGCCGCTTCGCTCGAAAAGTTCGCCGTGGAGATCCGCCACCTTCAGCGCACCGAGGTTGCCGAGGCCGAGGAGCCTTTCGGCAAGGGGCAGAAGGGGTCCTCCGCCATGCCGCATAAGCGCAATCCCGTGATGAGCGAGCGTATCTGCGGGCTCGCGCGTCTCGTGCGCACGAACGCCCTGGCCGCCTGCGAGAACGTGGCCCTGTGGCACGAGCGCGACATCAGCCATTCTTCGGTGGAGCGGGTCATCCTGCCCGACAGCACGCTCCTGCTGGATTATCTTCTTGAACAGTTCATCGAGGTGATGGAGGGGCTGGTCGTCCATTCCAAGAACATGCTTGTGAATCTCGGGCGCACCCAGGGGCTCATCTATTCGCAGCGCGTCCTTCTGGAGCTGATGAGCAAGGGGTTGGCCCGGCCCGCCGCCTATGACATCGTTCAGGAGTGCGCGTTCGCGTCACAGACCCTCCATCGCGACTTCAAGGACGTTTTGTCCGCCAACCCCCGCGTGAAACGTCACCTGTCGCCGGGAGAGCTGACCTCCTGTTTCGATATCCGCTATTACCTGCGCTACGTAGGAAAGATCTTTAAGGCCGTCGGGCTCGACTGAGGAACGGCAACGTTTGTCTCTTCGTAACGTCGCGGGTTCGTTCGCACTCCCGGTCCCGCAGTGTGGTGTCGTATGTATTGGCGTGTCGAGGTCAAGGATAAAGAGGGCATGTATAACGCCGCGCCCCTCGCGGTGAAGGCCGCGCTGGAGCAGGCGGGCTGCGCCGGCCTGCGGGACGTGCGGTGTCATCACGTCACGTATCTCATCGGTTCGGCGCAGCGCGCCGAGGCCGAGCGGGCCGCGGCCGAGCTCCTGACCGACCCCGTCACCCAGACATACGATCTGCGCCCGGGGACGGAGGCGCTCGAGGCGCCGGCCGGCTACCTTTCCCTCCAGGTCCTCCATCGGCCCGGCGTGATGGATCCGGCCGAGGAGTCGACGCTCAAGGGATTGCATGACATGGGGATCTCTTCCGTCGAGGGGGTGCGCACGGCCCAGCGGTACCTGTTCAAGGGGACCGTGGCGCGCGCGACGCTGCTGCGCGCGGCCGAGAAGGTCCTCTACAACAAGCTGATCCAGTACGTCCTTGCGGAGGACGATCACCGCCTCCTTGATTTCGCGCACCTGCCGGATTACGTCTTCTCCTTAAAGACCGTGCCGCTGCGCGCGGCCGCGGACAAACAGCTTCTGCGCCTGAGCCGCGAAGGCCAGCTCTACCTGAATCTGGAAGAGATGCGGGTCATCCGGGATTTTTTCCGGGGGCAGAAACGCGAGCCGACCGACTGCGAGCTGGAGACCATCGCTCAGACGTGGTCCGAGCACTGCGTCCACAAGACCTTCCGCGGCAACGTCGCGTATAAGGAGTCGCTGGGCGGCGCCTCCGGCGCGCCGCGCAAGGTGAAGCGCATCGGCGGCAGGACCGTCAAGAACCTCCTTAAACAGACCGTGATGCGCGCCACGCGCGAGCTCGACAAAAAGACGTGCGTCTCGGTCTTCAAGGACAACTCCGGCATCGTCGCGTTCGACGGGGAATACAACATCTGTTTCAAGGTCGAGACGCACAACCATCCGTCGGCGCTGGAGCCGTACGGTGGGGCCAACACGGGCATCGGCGGCGTCATCCGGGATCCTTTGGGCACGGGCCTGGGGGCCAAGCCCATCCTGAACACCGACGTTTTTTGTTTCGGGCCGCTCGCCTTTCCCCAGGAGAAATTGCCGCCGGGAACGCTGCCGCCGCGACGCGTGATGAAGGGGGTCGTCAGCGGCGTGCGCGACTACGGCAACAGGATGGGCATCCCCACGGCCAACGGCGCCGTGCTCTTTGACGAGCGCTTCGTCGGTAATCCGCTCGTCTATTGCGGGACGCTCGGCATCCTGCCTAAGGGGGCCTCGTTTAAGGAGGTTCGGGCCGGCGACGTCGTCGTCGTCGTGGGCGGCCGCACGGGCCGCGACGGCATCCACGGCGCGACCTTCTCTTCCGGCGAGCTGACCCACGAGTCCGAGAGCGTCTCTTCGGGCGCGGTCCAGATAGGCAACGCCATCACCGAAAAGAAGGCGCTCGACGTGCTCCTGAAGGCGCGCGACGCGGGCCTCTACCGGGCGATCACCGATTGCGGGGCCGGCGGCCTTTCGAGCGCGGTCGGCGAGATGGGCGCGGAGACGGGCGCCCGCGTGGACTTAGAGAAGGTGCCGCTGAAGTACCACGGCCTCACCTATACGGAGATCTGGATCAGCGAGGCGCAGGAGCGCATGGTCCTGGCGGTCGATCCCGGACGCGTTGCGGCGCTCCTGGAGGCCTTCGCCAAGGAGGACGTCGAGGCGACGGCCATCGGCGTCTTCGGCACGCCCGACCGGCACCTCAAGCTTTTTTACGAAGGGCATCCCGTCTGCGACCTGGACATGCATTTCCTCCATGAGGGGCTGCCCCGCATCACCAAGAAGGCGGTCTGGGTCCGGCCCCGCCACGCCGAAAAGCGGGTGAAGCCGAAGAAGGACCTGACGCCGGCGCTCCTGGGTCTGTTGGCGCACCCGAACATCGCCTCGAAGGAATGGGTGATCCGTCAGTACGACCACGAGGTCCAGGGCGCGACGGTCATTAAGCCCCTCGTCGGCGTCGACGGCGACGGGCCGTCGGACGCCTGCGTGATCAAGCCGCGCTTCGACTCCCTGCGGGGCGTGGCGGTCGCCAACGGCATCAATTTCAGGTACGGCGACCTCGACCCGTACTGGATGGCCGTGCTGTGCGTCGATGAGGCCCTGCGCCAGCTGACATGCGTCGGCGCGCCCCTCGGCCGGGCCGCGCTTCTCGATAATTTCTGCTGGGGCAACCCCGACAAGCCGGACAGGCTCGGCGCGCTCGTGCGCGCGGCCTACGGCTGTTACGACGCGGCCAAAGGGTTCGGGGTTCCTTTCATCTCGGGGAAGGACAGCTTTTATAACGAGTTCGCCGCCGGAAAAAAGACCGTCTCCATACCGTCGACCCTGCTGATATCGGCTTTGAGCGTCATGGAAGACGTCACGAAGGCCGTCACCATGGACGTGAAGCGGCCGGAGAACCTCCTGTACGCGGTGGGGACGACCTATGCCGAACTGGGCGGCTCCCACTATTACGATCTCTTGAAGATCAAGGGGGGCCGTGTCCCGGTGGTGGATCTCAAGGCCGCGAAGGCGGCCATGGGCCGGCTGGCCGCGGCTGTGGAGCGCGGCCTTGTCGCGTCCCTGCATGATTGTTCCGAAGGCGGCCTCGGCGTCGCCGCCGCTGAGATGGCTTTTGCCGGCGGGTTCGGCGTCAACCTTTTCCTGGGCGACGTCCCGTTCTCGGGCAGGGAGCGGCGCGAAGACATCCTGCTCTTCGCGGAGTCGGCCTCCCGTTTTCTCGCGGAGGTCGATCCGGCCCGGAAGAAGGACTTCGAGCGGGCGATGAAGGGATCGGCGTGCGCCCTGATCGGCTGCGTCGCCGCCCGGCCCGAGATGACGGCTTTCGGATTGAAGGGGCAGGTCTGTCTGCGGGCGCCGCTCGCGCTCCTGAAAGAGACGTGGCAGGCGCCCTTGAGAAGTCTATAGTTTTTACAGGCAACAGGGAACGGGGTTCAGGGTTCAGAAAAATAAAGCAACGGACCCGGGAACTCAAGATCTGCGCCTTGTTTTTCCAGTACCCGGTACCCTGATCCCTGGACCCTGAGAGCGGCTTATTATTGGAAGGGATTCCGAATGGCGAAGAAGATAAAAAAGAGGGTTTTGTCGCGGGCGGTCGAAAAGGCGCTCGGCAATCTCCTGCGCAACAAGATCGACGTCTTCAGCGAGGCCGATTCGAGGCGCGTCCGGCGCATGAGCACCGAGCTGGAGCGGGGGTTCAGACTCCTTTCGCGCTTTGAGAACACGGTCTCGATCTTCGGTTCCGCGCGGCTGGGTCCGGGGGATCCGTATTACAAGCTCGCGGAAAGGACCGCGTTTCTCTTGTGCCGGGCCGGTTACGGCGTTATGACGGGCGGCGGCCCCAGCATCATGGAGGCGGCGAACAAGGGGGCCCGCCGGGCCGGCGGGACGTCGATAGGCCTCAACATCTATCTGCCGACCGAGCAGGAGCCCAATCCCTACGCCAAGACGCGGCTCGAGTTCCATTATTTCTTCGTCCGCAAGGTGATGTTCGTGCGTTACGCGCGGGCCTTCGTGATCTTCCCCGGCGGTTACGGCACGCTGGACGAGCTCTTTGAATCGATCAACCTCATCCAGACGATGCGCATCCCGCAGTTCCCGGTCGTCCTGGTGGGCAGCCGCTATTGGCAGGGTCTCCTGCACTGGCTCATGTCGACCGTCCTGCGGCGGGGATGCATCGGCAGGGAGGACCTGAGCCTCTTCTCCCTCGTCGACAAGGCCGAGGACGTCGTCCGGACGATCAAGGACTTTTACGCATGAGCGCGACCCGGCCCCGTGTCCTTATCCTTAAAGCAGCGGGCGTCAACTGCGACGTCGAGACCGGCGCCGCCTTCGCGCAGGCGGGCGCCCTGACCGCGCCCGTGCATATCAACGAGCTGATCGCGGGCGGGGTGCGGCTTTCGGATTTCCAGATCCTTGCGCTTTCCGGCGGTTTTACCTATGGCGACGATATCGCGGCCGGCCGCGTGCTCGCCAACCAGATCAAGAACAAACTGATGGAGCCGGTGCGCGCCTTCATCGAAAAGGGCGGGCTCATCATCGGCATCTGCAACGGTTTCCAGGTCCTGGTCAAGGCGGGGATCCTGCCGGGCAACGACCGGTTTGACCAGGAGGCGACTCTGGCGGATAATGATTGCGGCGTCTTTCAGGACCGCTGGGTGTATTTAAGGCGTCCGCACGTTCCCGCGGCGGCCGAAAGCCCGTGCGTATGGACGCGGGGGCTGCCGGAGGTCGTGAGCATGCCCATCGCGCACGGCGAAGGCAAGTTCATCCCGAAGGGCGAGGACGTGCTGGACCGGCTCAAGGCGAACGGGCAGATCGTCTTCCAGTATTGCGACGCCCGCGGCCGGCTGGGGGATTTTCCCGTCAACCCGAACGGCTCGCTGGACAGCATCGCGGGTATCTGCGACACGACGGGCCGCGTCCTGGGCCTCATGCCGCACCCGGAGCGTCATGTGGCGGGGCTGCAGAATCCCCGCTGGACGCGCGAGGGACTCAAGCCGCACGGCGACGGGTTCCTGATCTTCCAGAATGCGGTGAAGTACTTTTCATAAGAGATCGTATCAGGTACCAGGTATCAGGTAACAGGTAAGACCAAACCATCGCCGGCCGATTTTAAGATTTTACCTGTTGCATGTTACCTGATACATGATACCGACAGACACAGGGACGTGCCTTATGTCTTACGAACTCCATAGCGATTACCCCCGTCACGCGTGCGGGCTCTTCGGCGTCTTCGGCGCCCCGGAGGCGCGCTATCTCATTTATCTTGGGCTGTATGCGCTGCAGCACCGCGGGGAGGAGTCCTGCGGCATCGTCACGAGCGACGGGGAGGAGCTCTTCCTGCGCAAGGAGATGGGTCTGGTCGCGGACGTCTTCGATGAAGAGCGCATGCGCACGCTCAAAGGCGACCGGGGGATCGGCCACGTGCGCTATTCCACGACCGGCTCGAGCCTCGTCAAGAACGCACAGCCCCTGTTCGTGGATTACCTGGGGTCGTCGTTGGCCATCGCGCACAACGGCAACCTCGTCAACAGCCGTTCGGTGCGCCGCGATCTGGAAAAGACGGGATCCATCTTTCAGACGACGTGCGACAGCGAGGTGATCGTGCACCTCATGGCGCGCTCCAAATCGCGCGACGTGGTGGTGCGTCTGAAGAGCGCCCTGAAACAGGTCCAGGGGGCGTATTCGCTCTTGCTGTTGACGGAGGATGCCGTCATCGGCGTGCGCGACCCCGACGGATTCCGTCCGCTGTGCCTGGGGACCAAGGACGGCGCGTATGTCCTGGCATCGGAGACCTGCGCCTTTGATCTCATCCAGGCGAAGTTCATCCGGGAGATCGAGCCCGGGGAGATCGTGGTGATCACGAAGGAAGGCCTGAAATCGGTGCGTTTTGCCGCCAAGAAAGAGGGGGCGGCCCAATGCATCTTCGAGCATATCTATTTCGCGCGGCCCGATTCGATCATCTTCGGGGAGACGGTGCATATGGTGCGCCATCGCCTGGGCGAGGAGCTGGCCAAGGAGCACCCGGCGGACGCCGATATCGTCGTGCCTATTCCCGATTCGGGGACG
>JBLMXZ010000139.1:0-21776 GCA_050258015.1 Deltaproteobacteria bacterium | reverse complement strand
CGGCGCATCCAGCCGTAGCCGAAATACGAGGCGTGCGTCGGGCCGCTCCAGAACTCTTCCTCCCTGACGGGGTGATCGGTCACCGGATAGCCCGTGCTGCTGCTGAACAGCAAAAAGCGCTCCACGCCCGCCGTCCACGCCGCTTCCAGCATCCGGGCATTCAACACGAGGTTCGTCGTGATGGCCGACATCGGGTTGCTGGCCGTCACGCCCGCCGCGGCGACCGCGCCGGCGGCATGAAAGACGTATTGCACGCCGTCGCACGCCTTGAGGCAGTCTTCCTGCCGGGCAAGATCCGCCTGGACCTTCTCGATCGAAGGGTCCTCGATCTCCATGGGCCGCACGTGGACCGTCACGCGCACGCGCGCCCCGGCCTTCAAGAGCCTCTCCACGATGTGGGTGCCCACAAAACCCGCGCCGCCGGTGACCAGGACACGCGCCCCCTTGTAAAAAGTCGACTCAGTCATTATTGCGCTCCGTCCTTTTTTTCAGGAACTCCCGGATCGAGGCCGGGTCAAGACCGATCTCCCGACGCACGTCCGGCAGCTTCCCGTAACAACACAGGAACTCGTCCGGCAGGCCGCGATGCGCCATCTTAAGGCCCGGCTCCTCGGCGATAGCCTCTTGGAGCCCGAAGGCGTCATGGACCACGACGATCTCGGTATGCCGGAAACGCCGGATCGCCTCCCGGTCTATGGGTTTGATCGTATGAAAATACACGAGGTTCACCGCCAGGTCCCGGCACGCCTCGAGCACGTTGCCCAGGAGGGGCCCGGCCGTCATCACCGTCACGTCCGCGCCCGCGTCCTTAAGGACGACGGCCCGGCCAAAGACGGGATCGATATCGACGGCGTGCGGATGGTCGGAGAGCCGGAAATAGGTCGGTTTGCCGTTCGCGTACTGGCTGCGGAAGAGCACGTCGAGCTCTTTCTCGGAACCGGGCTGGATGACCTCCATGCCCGGCAGGAGCCGCAGGATCGCCAGGTCCGTATAGGCATGGTGCGTGGCGCCGTCCCAGGCGTAGTCGAAGGACGCCCCGCAAGTCAGGATATTGCCGCCGAACCGGTTGTAGCACAGGTCTATCTTGATCTGCTCGTAGCTGCGCTCGGTGATGAAGGGCGTGATGGTGTGCATCACCGGGATAAGCCCCATCGCGCTCAAGCCCGCCCCGGCGCTGATAATGGCGTTCTCGCAGATGCCGACGTTATAGAAACGCCGGGGATGCGCCTCCTTGAAGTCGTTAAAAAGGTAGACGCTCACATCGCCGAACAAAAGAACGATCCGCTCGTCGCGCGCCGCCAGTTCCGTGACCGTCTGCTTAAAGCGCTTCCTCATCCAGCTCCTCCATCAAGCGCGTGAACTCCTCGTCCGTGGGACAGCGCCGGTGCCACGCGTAATGATCGCAGATCATCGTGTGGCAGCCGTATCCCTTCTTGGTATGGGCCACGATGCCATGGGGCCTGCCTTCGGCCTTGCCCGCCTCGCCCGCCAGGGCCTCTTTGAGCGCCGCCACGTTATGACCGCTCACCTCATCGACACGGCAGCCGAACGCCGCGAGCTTCTCGGCGGGATTCATGATCTGCAAACCGCGGCCGTGGGACATGTTGTTGTCGTAGACGACGGTAAGGTTATCGAGCCCGAGGTTCGCCGCCACCATGAGGGCCTCCCAGACCGAGCCTTCGTTCGCCTCGCCGTCCCCGATCACGGCGTATACCCGGCGGCCGGAATCCTGGATCTTGAAGGCCAGGGCCATGCCCACGCCCACGCCGATCCCGTGGCCGAGGGAACCGGTGGAGACCTCTATCCCCGGGACCTTGAGCCGGTCCGCGTGACAGCCGAAGTCGGACTTAAAGCCGCCGAAGGACACGACGGCCGCGGCATCGAAATACCCCAGGCGCGCCAGGGTGCAGTAATGCGCCAGGCTCGCGTGCCCCTTGCTGAGGATAAAAATATCCCTCTGCGTCCAGGCGGGATCCTTGGGGTTATGGCGGATGGTCCCGTAGATCGCGCACAGGATCTCCACGACCGAGAAACACGACGGGATATGGCCGTGGCCGCTCGCCTTGGCGACCTTAAGGATATCCTGGCGCACCGTCCGGCAGAACGCGTTCATTTGATCTCCAGAAAAGAAAGGCGCGATGTCATGGGCAGGCGCTGGACATGGATCTTGTTCAGATCAAAGACCTCCCGCAGGGCCACCGTCTCCCCGGGGAAAATGTCGTCGCACAGCTCGTCAAAGACGAGGATGCTGCCCTTCATCAGGTGCGGCTTGACCGCCTTGAGCGCGGCCCGCGTCGGCTTGTAGATATCGAAGTCGAAGATCGCCAAAGACACCATCGTCTCCGGATGGCGGCGAAAGTACTGCGGCACGGATTTTGTCGCGTCGCCCTTGATGAGTTCGAAGCGCTTGATGTGCGCCATGGGATTGAGCTGCTCCTGGAGCCGCAGGAGTTCGTCGAGGTGCGCGGCGTAATCGCGGCAGACCGCGTAATCCCCTTCCCGGCAGCCGTGGGTCCGGCCGTCCTGGGAAGCGACCCCCCTGAAACCCTCGAAGGTGTCAAACCCCAGGATCTTGCGGTGGCGGTTGAACGGCTCGAGCATGCTGCGCAGGGAGACGAGCCAGGAAAGGGTCTGTCCCCACCGGACGCCGAACTCGATCACGACGCCGTGCGAATGGAGGATCTTGCGGTATATCTCGTAAAAGAACAGCAGGCGCGCCACGCTGCGCGAGGTGGCGTAGAGGCCCAGGTTCGCCAACAGCTCCTTGTCCGGAACGGCCGAATGTTTCAGGTCGTCCAGGAGACGCTGCTCGACGTTCTTCTCCTGGCCGCTCGACAGCACGATGGTCTTGTTCGTATTTTTTTTCGGGTGTTTCGTCATCGCTTCCATCCCTTCCTGTTGCGCCGCCACCACGCGACGGTCTGCCGTATGCCCTCCTCTATTCCCGTACGGGGAACCCACCCCAGGACTTCGCGGATATGCCGGGTATCAAAGGCGCGGAACCGCGCGGCCGCCGGGTTCGCGCTGCCGTAGCGTATCTCCTTCGGCCGATGGTCCGCCGCCGCGAGGACCCATTGGACGATGTCGCCGACTTTGACCGGCGCGCCCGAGCCGACGTTGAAGACATCGAACTTCAGATCCCGCTTTTCCAGGATCGCGGCGACCGCCTGGGCGAAATCGCCGGCATAGACCACGTCGCGCGTCACCTCCGGCGACCCCCAGACCTCAAAGGGGTCCTGGCGGTCGACGGCCTTACGGATCAAGGCCGGGATCACGTGCGACGTCCCGGGATCGAACTTCGCGTACGGGCCGAAGATGTTCGTCGCCCGGACGACGACCGTCTCCATCCCCGCCGACTCATGCCAGAAACGGCACAGCTTCTCGACGAAACGCATGCCCCACGCGATGCCGCGATAGGCGGCCGGCGGCTCGGCGTTCCAGTCGAGATCCTCTTCCCTGAGCGCAACGGCCGCCTCCTGATACGCCGTCGCCGAACCGATATAGACGACCCGCCGCACCCCCTCCTCGGCGCACGCCTGCAGGAGATGCATGTTCATCGTCAGGTTATCCGAGAGCTGGCGGGCCTGAGAGGTCGCCGTCGCGGCCGCGCCCGTGACGTTGCCTGCCGCCAGGACGGCGGCCGCGCACCCCGCCACGCAGCGGCGGCAGTCCTCAAGCCGGCGCAGATCCGCCCGCCGGTACGCAAGGCGCCGGTCCTTCAGGAAAGGGCGGCCCAGGCGATAAGAGACCTTTACCTCGTCCCAGGCGCCGCCCGCCAGAAGCGCCTGCGCAATATGCGCCCCCGTGCATCCCGTGGCGCCCGCGACATAGACCGCCCCCCTCGGGGTCATGGGTTCCTCACGGGCGGGTCGCGGTGGAGGATCTCTTCGACGATGATCCTGAGGATCTTCCAGCCGAAAGCAAAAGGCCGCATCTTGCGGCACCCCCCTATCCGCTTGGGCTCGTCCCCGGGGATCTCGCCGACCCTCAATTTGAGTTTCGCGCAGCGGATGGCGCTGCGCGGCTCGAAGTCGTCCCGGCCCGGCCACCGGATGGTCAAGCCGTAGACATCCCTCTTCCACGCCCGGAAAGCGACGAGGGAGTCCGTGTACCGGCCGCCGAAGAAAAGATTGATGAGGCGCGTGAACATCCAGTTGCCGAACGCCGTGATCGCGTCGTCGTCCGCGCTCCTGGCGCCTTCGCGATAGCGCGAGACGATGACCATGTCATAGCCCTCCCGCATCTTGGCCGCGAGGGCCGGGATGCGCTCGGGCACGGAATTGCCGTCCGGCGTAAAGACCAGGATGATATCGCCGCGGGCCGCTGCCAGGGCCTCCCCGTAGGCCGCGGCTATGCCTCTGGACTTCTGGTGCACGACCTCGTAACCGGCGGATTCCGCCAGGGCGACCGTTCCATCGGTGGAACCGGCGTCCACCACCAGGATCTGATCGACCCACTCTTTACGGATCCGCGGGATGACCCAACGCATCCCGTCGGCTTCGTTCAGCGTGGGCATGAGCAATGTCACGGACATGAGGCACTCCCGGGTAAAGCGCGGCCGCGGTCACGGCGCCATATAGAAATACGGAATGATCCTGTGCGCCAGCAACATCCAAACGGTTATGATATCATAGGTCTGCATCTCGATAAAGAGCTTCTGGTAAAACTGCAGCTGCGTGAAGCCGAAAAAGAGGATGCATCCCTCCACGGCCACCAGCCCCCAGCGGTTGCGCGAACGCCACAGGTGAAGCAGGGCCAAAACGCAGAATAAATACGTGACGATCTCCAGGCTCATGCCGAAACGGATGATCTTCGTGAACTTCATGGAGCTCAACAGGGCGTAGAGGACGACGAAAAAGATAAGCCCGTAGGCGTGCAGCGGGCCCATCTGCCGGCGGCCGATGAGATAGAAGATGAACCCGACGCTCAGGATCGTCACCCAGGGCGCCACCAGCAAAAGGTCCAGCAGATACTTGAACCACGGCCCCGTGGCGAAAAGGCTGTACGACGTGAAGGCCGCGTTCGAGGCGCTGGTGAAATGGGCCTCGACCAGGAAATCGACCAGCTCGAAGAGATGGCCCACCCCGCCCAGGAACACGGCATACAGGACCGCCGCGCCCAGGGGCGGCACCAGCACCACCCAGGCGAAATCCCGCCAGGGGAGGTCCTTTTTGTAATAGCGCTTGAAGACGAGCCACGCCACCACGAAGAACAGCGTCAAGAAGACGGAGACCTCCTTGATGGTCAGCGCCACGATGTACGTCAGGCAGAAACCGACGAAGGCCCAGCGCCGGCGCGTCATGAGGTACTCGAAGAAGAGCCAAAAAGGCAGCGCCCAGAAAAGGTGCAGCACGCTGTCCTGCAGCACCCGCCGCGAGGCCGCCATCAACAGCGGGCTGCACGCCAGAAGCAGCGTATACAGGGCGGCCACTTCGCACCCCAGATAGCGGCGGGAGAAGACGTAAGACAGGATAAGGAACAGAAGCATCGCCGCGTACGACAGGTGCGCGAACGAACGGTACGTGTCGGGGAAGGCCTTGAGCCAGAGCCCCGTGATGATGGTGAAACCGAAACGGCCGGGGTGCGGAAAACGCTGCAATTCCGGCGTGTCGAAATACAGCTTCAGGGACCGGGAGATGGAGGCGGGCCCCTCCTGGGCGAAATCCTGGGCATATTTCATGTAATGGCCCTCGTCCGCTCCCTTGGCGAACGAGCTTTCCGCCGGTATCGACCGGTACGCTATGGCCAGGGGGACGAGAATGAGGAGAAGGCACAGGACCTCCGAAAAAAGGTCCATCTTCCCTATCCACCACGTTTCCTTCAGGCTCTCCGGCACGGCCATCCCGTCCCCCTTATCGGCAGCGCTATAAAAAGATGATGTTGGATATCTTCATGTTGCATTTGACGATCGAGGAATCCTTGCTCTTCGGCGTCAGGTTGACGCTCTCCACGAACAAAAGCCGTCCGGCGCTCGCGACCGTGTGCATGAAGGTCAGGATCTGCTCCATCTGGGCCTCGCAGTTCAGGTCCACCGACACCTTGCGGCTGACCGCATCCTCCTCGCCGGCCAGCGGTTTCATATCCACGACATAGAGGGCCGAACGCCGGGCCATCTCCTCCACCTCGCCAAGAAGGAGCCCCGTCTCCTCTTCCTGCGTGGCCGCCGTGTTGGCATAATAGACCTTGAAGGCGTCGGCCGCGGCCTTAACGCGGTCCTTCTCCGCGACGATGCGGACGTTCTTGCGGATAAGCTCCGTCTGGGCCTCGATCCGCTCATCCAAAAGCCGCAGGCGGTACGCCACCGGCGCGATCAGCAGGCGGTCCACAAGGGCGAGACCCACGATGACCGCCGCGACCGCGGCGACCGTCTTCTCCTTCGGGTTCAGGCGCGCGAGGAACGCCAGGTTCATGACGGCACCTCCGCGCCCGCCTCGAGGACGCCCGAGAGCTCGAAATCGACCAGCTCCTGCCCTTCGACCTTCTTCTTGGAGGTGTAGCGCGTCTTAACCTCCTTGAACATATCGGACTTCTCGAGATCCCCGACGTAGGCGAAGACAACGGCCATGGAGGCGGCCTCCCCCTTGACGGAAAACGTCCCCGTCTCGCGCAGATTGATGTTGACGATACCGACCTCCGCCGGCGTCAGGCGGTATATCTCGGCCAGGATATTGAGCAGATAGCCGCGATGCTCCAGGTAGGTGCGGATCACGCGCACGCGCGAAAAATCCTTCTCGATGGTCGCCGCCTCGGCGTTCAGATTCTTGAACTTCGCGTTGAGTTTGCCGAGATACTCCGCCTTAAGGTAGATGCTGACGAGAAAGCTCGCGAAGACGAACAAAAGAGTCAGAAAGGCCAGGATCCCCGTTTGGAAGATATCGCGGCCGCGCTCCTCCAGGGCCTGGCGCAGCTTCATCTCTTCGGGGACGAGGTTGACGCCCGCCGGCAACCCGGCGGGAGCGGCCACGTCCCACACGGAGACCTCTTCCATCGCAAGCGCCCCGCGGTCGACGTTGTCGCCCTTCACAAGCACATCGGCCGCCTCGAGGAACCGGACGGGGATACGGAAGGCGTCGAGCATCATGACCTCCAGATCGCGCAACCGCCCCACCGCGCCGCAGACGACCACCAGGGTCGGCGCCACCTCGATATCCTCCAGATGATAGGCATCGAGGGACTTCCTGAGTTCGTCGATATAGCGGCCCACGTGCTTTTCTCTCTCCGTCAACAGGGGCCGCGCGCCCACGGCGATACTTCGCGAGAAGATGAGCTTGCCCTTGAGGAAAACGCCGAAATCCGTCGCCGCGGCGTCCACATGGATAAGGGCAAAAGGCGTCTCCTGGACCTCCAGGCGCACATGCTGATAGATGAGCGCGCCGATCGCCTCGGATCCGAAAAAGACCTTCTCCACGCGGCCGCCCGCTTCGCCGAAAAGGGCGAACTGCCGGTTGACGATGTCCTTGTTGACGATGGCCAGCAACAGCTTCGTGTAGCTCTGGCGGAAGACGCCGATGTTGACGTAATCGATGATGACCTCTTCGCGGGCATAGGGCGTCAGCCGGCCCGCCTGGAGGTTGATGATATCCTTGATCTCCTTGGAGTCCTGGGAAGGGATCTCGATGTTCTTGGTGATGAGGAAGGGGCTGGAAAGCGTCAGGACGAGCTGGAAGTCGCCGCGGCGCCGGTGATGCACGAGAAGATCGCGCAGGAGGACGACGGTCTCCTCGCGGCTCGCGCCGCGGATATCCCGGTAATCGACCTCGGTCACGATCCGGCGGCCGCCGAAGGTCTTCACGCGCGCCGCTTTGATCGCATCGGTGACGAAATCAAAACAGACGACGTCCCGGCCGCCTCCGCCGGGAAACAGGCGCGGTCCGAACCATGCCTTGCCGGCTCTGCGGGGCCCTGGGGACGAGGATCTCATCTTCATACGGAAACGCGCCAGGTGCGGGGCTGCACGCGGTAGCCCTCTTCGGTGAGAGAACGTTCAAAAACGGCGGTTATCGAAAAGGGAGCCGGGTCGCCCGGCAGCGTGGCCGTGCACGTCGCCGAAAAAAAGGAAGAATTTACCGTAAAGACGCCGGCCGCAACAAGCGCTTCCAACTCCCCCCGCTCCTGTTCGGTGAGCCCGGAGGCTTCGAGCTCCGAAGCGATGAGGCCGACAGAGGCAAAGACGGCGTCATCCGCCGTGCCCCAGCGCGCATCGGGGCCCTGGCGGTACCGAACGATCTTCCCGGTCAATTTGGCATCCAGACCCACGGCCTGCAGGGCCTCGGCGCTTGCGGTATTGACGTTCAGGCGGCCCGACCCCATGACCGTGACGTAACCCTTTATATTCTTATATATTGTAGCGTCAAACCCCCGAACAAGCAACAATTCATCTGGGGCGTCGAAAGACGCATCCTTGCACGCATAGGGCGTGGTCAGGCTTTCATAATAGGCGTCTTCCGCCCCGCGGGGCTGCGTCCCTGAATCGGGGTCGCGCCAGTCCGTGACCGCATCCGCCAGCTCCTGCGCCTTCGTTGAGCCCACCCCCAGAACGGACTGGAACAAGCGCGCCAACACGTCGGCGGACGCGGTATTGAGGTTTATCTTGCCCTCTTCATCCGCCAGACCGTAAAAGAAATGCTCTTCTCCGCATACGGGGTCCTTCCACGCATAGCCGAGACTAAAAAGGGCCTTCCCCACGCTCACGCCTTTAAAAAGGTCCTCTCTCTCCATCCAGAACGCAGGCGCCCCGCTGTCGCCTCCCGGCTCCTCCACGGGCTGGCTCAGCCAGGCCCGGGCGCGCGCGAGTCCCGCCTCGGCGGCCCGGCGCAGTACCGCGTCCCGCACCAGGCGCCGCGACAGCATCAGCTGCTGGCGCGCCGTGACGCCGAGCGAAACGGCGTAAACGGCGAGCAGCATCAGGATCCAGGCCACGAGGATGAGGACGCTGCCCCGGTCGCCCGCGCGGCGTATCCGCTTACCCGCCGAGCGGCAAAGAAAAAATTCTGACGGCATCATACGTCTTCTTTTTTCGGCGCAGTGTCATTTCCACCCGGACCGCAAGCGGCCGGGCATCGTCTTTGAGCGCGACGTCTCCGGGCGGCCACTGCGGCGCCCAGACATATTCTTTGCGCTGAGGATCCAGGAAATAATACGAGAAGTCGAACCGCTCCACGCCGGAAAGGACGGGGCGTCCGGCGCCCACGGCCCCCTGCAGATCGTCGGTCAGGGAGACGACGACCCGGCCGACAGCGCCGGCCGCCTCCTCCCACGCATACCGGACGCGGGCCGGAGACGGCACCCTGACCGAATCGATAAGGAGGGAACCGGCGTATCCGGGAAACTCGACCTGGGTGGCGTTGCCCCAAAAAACCCACGCCCCATAACGGCAGCCGTTCTCGATGTCGCGCTGCACGCGCTCAAAAAAGAAGGCCGCCTCACGGGCCGGCGCCCCTTCGTCCTGGCGCTGCCACAGGCGCAGGCCGCTGGCAAAGGTCTTGAAGACGACAAGGCCGACGACGGCCATCAGCGCCGCCGCCAGCGCGGCCTCGACCAGCGTGAACGCTCTGCTGTCCCGATAACGACGCTCAGAATAATTCATTATCATATCGTCAAAAGTTTGAAGATCGAAGCTGGAAGTTCGAGGGGTGAAAAGACAAAACCGAACCTCTGCCGCCGGGCGCCAAGCGTCTCATTTCGAACGTCTCACTTCTAACATCGAACATCGTCTGCCTTCTATTTCTGCACCCCCGCCGCCACCCAGGATATATACGAATCCTGCCGCGCCTGCCCCGACGTCACCCACCGGACGGTCAACGTCAGGGCCGAAAGGCCGGGCTCTTTCTCCTCGACATCTCTCTGCCAGGCATATGTCTTGCTCCCCAACTGGACCTCTCCCGCGTCCGCGGCGACGGCGCCGGGGCCGGACTGCTTGAGGGTCTGTTCGTCCTCCCAGAGCCGGTTCTCGGCCCAGGTTTGAACGACGAGCCTGTCGCGGGCCAAAGCCAAAGCATCCGCAGCCAGGAAAAAAGACGGAAAAAGGAAGGCCGCGGCTATGCTCAGGATGACGGCAGCGACGAGGACCTCAAGGAGGGAAAAACCGCCGTTCCCCCAGGGGCGCCTTCGGCTGACCCTGAAGCGGCGGGGCGGGCAGGGAATTCGGGCAGAGGGATCACTCCCAATTCGTGATATCGTCGGCGCTCGGCGCGCCATCGCGCCCGAGGGAGGAAAGATCATAGTCATGGGGGCGGTGGATCCCGGGGGCAACATATACGTAATCGCGCCCCCAGGGATCTACGGGTTGGCTGTCCAGATAAGGACCGTTCCAAACGGTGGCATTCCCCGGTTTCCGCCAAAGAACGATGAGGCCCTGCGCGGTCGTCGGCAGGAAACCGGTGTCCAGCTCATAAAGCTTGAGGGCGGTCGCGATGTTGGCCTCGATATCGGCACGCGCCGCGGCCGCGCGCGTCTTCTGGGACCGGCCCGTGAGCCGCGGCACGACCATGGCCGCGAGCGCGCCGATAATGACGACGACGCACAGGATCTCGATCATGGTGTAGGCCCTGCTATCCCGACAGCGACGCTCAAAATAATTCATGATCATGCGTTTCAGGTTTGAAGATCGACGTTGGAGGTTCGAGAGGCGAAAAGACGAAACCAAACCCCCGACGACAAGCGCCAAGCATCTCTTTTCGAATCTCTAACGTCCGGCATCGGACCGCGCTGCCTGTTTTTGACCGCCAGAATCACTGCGGCAGCGCCACCAGGACACGCGGCCTGTCGGAGCGCCGCTGTGCCTGTTCCTGCGGGAAGCGCAGGCCGTTGACGTATCCCAGCCACGCCTGTTCGAGCTCATCGAGACTGCGTATCTTCGACGGATACGCGAAACGCAGCGCCGTATCGAGCGGCTTGCCGTCCCGCAGCTGCCGGCAGAATTCGATGAAGGCGTCGGCACCGTTGCGTTCGATGAGGAAGCTCACGACCGACGCGGCCTCGATATAGAAGGTCCGGGCTTGATCGGGATCTTCCAGCTCGGCCTGACGGGCCTGCGTCAGGCGCCGGAGAGGCCACAGCTTCCCCGCCTGGGCGATCTGCCAGACATAGTAGTCGACGACCCGCTGCTTGCTGGGCTCCTGACGCTGGGCCACGCCTTCGTCGAGCCAGAGCGGCACGTCGCTGGCGAACCCGACGAACTCGCGGAAGATAAGGTGCGCGATCTCGTGCGGCAGCGTCTCTTCCACAAAAGCCTGACAACCGGAATAACTGAGGATCTCCCGGGTGGCGTAATAGGCGCTGCCGATGGACCAGGAGGGCTGCC
This sequence comes from Deltaproteobacteria bacterium, assembly GCA_050258015.1. Taxonomy (GTDB): domain Bacteria; phylum Omnitrophota; class Gorgyraeia; order Velamenicoccales; family Velamenicoccaceae; genus JBLMXZ01. Next base: position 10,474 of record JBLMXZ010000139.1, on the reverse strand, counting down.
CCGTCGCCTGGACATAAGAGGCCTGGGTGGGGAAGATCCGGACCTTCGCGCGGCGCTCCCACTGCCAGTAATTGTCGTAACGGGTGTAGCCCAGGTCGCGGGCCACCCGGCCATAATAATACTCCGCCTTGCGCAGGACCTCCCGCGCAAAAACCGCATCCCCCACATAAGAGACGATGAAGTGATCTCCCTTCATCTCCTGCCAGGCGGCGTCCTCCTGCGCCCCGGCACCGGCGCTCATGCAGAAAAAAAGAAAAAGGCTCAGAAAAAAATATCGCATCTTGAAGTAGAGCGGGCCGAAGATCGAAATTGGGGGTTCGAAGTTCGAAAATAAGAAACAAGGAGCCCGGAACGGCAAACCGCGTGCTTCGGGGCTCGCGCATCGAACCTCGAACGTCTAACTTCGAACATCATGGATTTAACGTCCTCTCGGTCTTTACTGCGCCATCACGTTCATCTGAAAGATCGGCAGCAGCATCGCCACGACGATAAAACCGACGATGAGCCCCATCACGAGGATCATGGCCGGCTCCAAAAGCGACGCCAGGACGCGCATCGCTTCATCGCACTCCTGTTCGTAGGTCTCGGCCACCTCGAGAAGCGCCTCGTCCAGCTTGCCCGACTCCTCGCCCACCGACACCAGGCTCACCAGGAACGGCGGCAGGTGCCGGACGCTCCGGAGGCTCACCCCGAAACTCGTGCCCTGCTCCAAATCCCGTGCGCAGCGGCCCAGTTCCGCCTTCAGGACCTCGTTGGAGACGACCGGCACGCTCACGCTCAGGGCGCGCAGGATGGGGATGCCGCTGCGTATGAGGATCTCGAGCGTCCTGCAGAAACGGGCCAGGTCGTTGTAGAGCAGGAACGTCCGCAGGAGGGGCAGACGAAGGCTGAGCGCGCCCAACAGGACCCGGCCGCCGCGCGTCGCACCGCTGCGCGCGGCCAAAAAGACGAAGACGACGATGCCGGCGAGAAGATACAGGCCGTTCACGCGCACGAAATCGCTGAACGCCAGGACCATTCGGGTCGCCCACGGCAGGTCCTGGCCTATCTGCTCAAAGACCCCGACGAGCTTGGGCAGGACATAGGTGAACATGAAGACCAGGGTCCCGGCGCCGACGACCGCCATCAAAAGCGGGTACGCCAGCGCCGCGCGCAGGCGGCCGATCATCTCTTCCTGTTTCAGGCGGTAGCGCGCGATCCGAAAAAGCACCTCCTGCAGCGTCCCGCTGTCCTCGCCGGAACGCACCATGGCGATATAGAACGGGGAAAAGACCTTCGGCCAAGCCGTGAGGCTCGCGGAGAAGGCCTTGCCCTCCTTGACGTCACGGCTGATCTCGCCGAGGATCATGCGCAGGCCCGCGCTGTCGGATTGGCGGCTGATGATGGTCAGCGCCTGAAGGATGGGCACCCCCGACTTGAGGAGCGTGGCGAGCTGGCGGCTCATGACCGTGACATCCCGGCCCCGCACCCGCCGGTGCGTCGCCCGGGCCGCCTGCGCCCCCGCCGCCCCTTCCTGCCCGGCGGCCGGAGAGCCCCCCTCCTTCACCTCGATGGGAAGGCACCCCATCTGGTTGATCCTCTCGATGGCGGCATCGACCCCCGGCGCTTCGATGACGCCTTCGACGATCTCTTCGGGACCTTTTTTAGCCCGGTAATGGAATTGAGGCATGATAAAGCGCTTCCTGTCGTATCAGGTAACAGGTACCACGTAACAGGTTTACTATTCAAGAGATGTGTTGACACGCCCCAAGTCGTCCGGCGGCGTTGTTCGGTAACGGCAACGAAGGGCGTTTCGTCGTTCGGCAACGTCGTTCATGTTCAAAAGACGTGACCCGACAACGTTACCGAAACGGGCACCGTGACCCAGCGCCGTAGCCGGGGTGTTAACGCGGCTTTTGAACAGTACATAACAGGTAAAAGATCTTACCTGGTGCCTGGTACTTGATACCTGATACAGACAGTGATGTCTGCTATTTTATGCTAATACGAACTTATCTATCCGCACCCGGTCGGCGCTGGTGATATCCATGTACTGGGCGGCGATATTGTATCTCTTGAGCGGTTCGATCTCCTCGGTGCGCACCACCCGCGCCAGGCACACGACCGGATCGCGGCTGTCCGGCAGCTCCAGGCGCATCTCGAGGAACGTCCCGACCCGGACCGGCTCGCTGGACACGAAGAGCAGCCCTCCCGCGCTCACGTTGAGGGTGGCCGCAAGCGACTCGGGCTGGAAACCGCCCTTCTTGATCTCGTCGAGATCGTGAAAGGCCTTGTAGCGGATGTTGACGCGGGCGGACAACCGCGCGTAGACGCGCTGCCCTTCGCTGACCCCGGCGTGAGGAACGTCGCCCGACGGGGACCCCGAAGCGGCGGCGGTCTGTCCCGTCCCCTGCCCGATCTCGGCGGCGCGCGCCGCCGCCTCTTCGGCCTGCGTGACCTTTAAGACCTCCTCGACGGTGGTCACGCCCTGGGAGACCTTCAGCCACCCGTCCTGGCGCAGGGTCCGCATGCCCCGGCCGACCGCGAACTTCTTGATCTGGGCCGACGGCGCCTTCTTGACGACCAGCTCCCGCAGGGACCCGTCCATCAGAAGCAGCTCATAGATGCCGGTGCGGCCGAAATAGCCGGTCTGGTTGCAGGCCGGACATCCCTTTCCGCGAAAGAGCTTCACGTCCTTGGGATCGCTCTGCCCCATGTCCTGGGCGATCTGGCGCCGCAGCTCCATATGGATGACATCTTCGGCGTCGTAGGCGATCTCCTCTTTGCATCCCGCGCAGATCACCCGGACAAGCCGCTGGGCGATGAAGGCTTCGACGCTCGAGGCGATGAGGTAAGGCTCCACCCCGATATCCGTCAGCCGCGTGACGCCGCTGGCGGCGTCGTTGGTGTGCAGCGTCGAGACGACGAGGTGGCCTGTCAGGGCCACGCGGATGGCTATTTCGGCGGTCTCAAGGTCCCGGACCTCGCCGACCATCATGACGTCGGGATCGTGGCGCAGCATGCTGCGCAGGCCGCGCGCGAAGGTCCAGCCGATCTCGGGCATCACCTGGATCTGCGTGATCCCTTCCATCTCGTATTCGATGGGATCCTCGATGGTGATGATCTTGCGCGCGCTCGTGTTGATCTCGCTTAGGGCAGCGTAGAGGGTCGTCGTCTTCCCGCTGCCCGTCGGCCCCGTCACGAAAAGGATGCCGTGGGGTTTCTTGATGAGGTCTTCGAAGGCCTTCAGGTGATCGTGGGAAAGGCCGAGTTTCTCGAGGCTGTAGAGCATCTGGGACGGCAGGATCCGGATGACGACGCTCTCCCCGTACGGGGTGGGGATGAAAGAGACGCGCAGATCGAGCGTCTGGTCCTGGGTCTTGACGATGGCGCGGCCGTCCTGGGACAGGCGGTGCTCGACGATGTTCAGGTTCGCCATGATCTTGATGCGCGAGAGGACCGCGCTCAAGAAGCGTTTGACCTCCGCCGCCACGTGGGCGTCGTAGAGCACCCCGTCGATGCGGTAACGCAGGCGGACCTTGTCGCGGTACGGCTCGATATGGATATCCGTCGCCCGGCGCCGGTAGGCCTCCAGGAGGATCTGGTTGACGAGCTTGATGACCGAGGCCTCCTGGGCCTGTTTTTCGATGTCCTCGATCTTCTCCTCGCCCAGGACCGTCTGCGGCGCCTCCGCGGGCGCCTGACCCCCTGCCGGCGCCTGGGAAAGGATGGCGCCTATCGTCTCGGCCCCCATGCCGTAGTGGAGCTTGAGCATCTTGGCCACGCCCTCGGCGCGCGCGAGGACGCACTTGACCTCATACCCGAGCTGCGTGCGGATCTCGTCCTCCGTGCGGATGTCGAGGGGGGCGGCGACGGCGACCGTCAGCGTGCGTTCCCGCAGCGAAAGCGGGAAGAAGTTGTAATAGGAAGCGATCTTGACCGGGACGCGCTTGATGACCTCCTTGTCGACGGACACGGTCTCCAGGTCCACCATCTCCAAGCTCAATTCGCCGGCCAAAAGCTCCAGACACTCCTCTTCGCTGACGATCCCCTGGCTGACGGCCAGCCGCTGGAGCGACACGTTGCGCTCCTGCGCCTGGCTCAAGAGACCGTCAAAGGCCTCCGCGGTGATATGCTTCTTCGCCCGCAGGGCCTTCGCCAATGCCTGGTCAGCGCGTGAGAACATGGTTATTCGTCTTCCTTCTCCAGAAGGCTCTTGAGGCCGCTGAGCTTCTCTTTTTCGCACTTGGAGATCAACTCGATGAGCTCCTCCTCCTTGACCAGGATCAGCTTGATCGTCTTGGGCCGCACATGGTCCTCGAACTGGGCCATCGCCGCGACGTCCAGGGGATTGGACAAGGCCACCCAAACGGAGTTCTGCGTCTCCTTAAAAGGGAAGAACTTCTTCTCGGCGGCGACCGCCTGTATGTGCTTATGGCACAGGTTCCAGTCGATGTACTCCCCTTTAAGCGAAACGTAGGAGATGCCGCACTGCTCGGAGAGCGCGTTCATCAGGTCGTCTTCGGTGATCAGCCCCTTGCGCACGAGGATCTTGCCCAGCATGAGCTCCTTGCGGCCGGACTGCTGCTCGCTGAGCGCCTCTTCGAGCTGCTTGAGCGTGATCAGCTTCTTTCCCATCAATATCTCGCCTAAACGTTTTGCGGACATGACTCCCCCTTTCATAGCTACAAAAAGAAATTAACGACGAGGACAGAGGATCGAGAATAGAGAATAGTCACGTTTCATGGTCTCGAGACTCCCCTTCACAGACTCCTCGCTATCTTCTATCCTCGGGCTCTATGTTCTTCAGGTACGCTACGGCAGCGCGCCGATCATGTAGAACTCGGCTTCGGGTTTGTAGTCGACGCGCCCGCCGGTGATGCGTTCGCACCCCTCAAGCGTCTGCTCGCGCGTCACGAACTCCCCTTTCTTGCCGGTGTAGGCCTCCGCGACGAAGAAAGGCTGCGTCAGAAAATACTGCAGCTTGCGCGCCCGTTCATAGATCGCGCGGTCCGAGGCCGACAGCTCGTCGATGCCCACGACCAGAACGATGCGCCTGAGCTCCTCGTACTTCTGGAATATCTGCAGGACCTTCTGGGCGACGTCGAAGTGCCTCTCCCCGACGAGATCCGGGTCGAGCGTCGAAGAGGACGAGAGCAAAGGGTCGATGGCCGGATACAGCCCCAGCTGGATGCGTTCGCGCGAGAGGACCAGCATGTTGTCCAGGAAGCTGAAGATGGCCACGACCGCCGGGTCCGTCAGGTCGTCCGCCGGCACGTAGACGGCCTCAAAGGCCGTGACCGATCCGCCCAACTCTTCGGCGGAGCGGATCCGCTCGTGGAACTCGGCGACCTGGGCGAGAAGCGTCGGCTGATAGCCCGTCTCCGACGGCACGCGTCCCAACAGCGTCGATATCTCCGCGCCCGCCTGCACGAACCGGAAGATGTTATCGACGAACAGCAGCACGTCCTTGTTCTGCCGCTGGATGGACTCGGCAAGCGTGATGCCCGTCATCGCGACGCTGAAGCGCGCGCCCGGCGGCTCGTTCATCTGACCGAAGACCATCATCATCTTGGACAGGATGTCGTGCTTGCTGAGCTCGTAGTAGAGCTCGTTGCCCTCGCGGATACGCTCGCCCGCCCCGGTAAAGACGCACGTCCCCTCGTGTTTCTTGACGATATGGTGGATGATCTCGAGCGTCAGAACGCTCTTGCCCAGCGCCGCGCCGCCGGGGATGCCGTTCTTGGAGCCCTTGAAGACGGGGAAGAGAAGATCGAGGATCTTGATCCCCGTCTCGATGTATTCGGACTTTATCCCCGCCCTCTTGAAGCCCGGGATCTTCGCCCCGAGCGCGGGCCGGCGGATCGGCCGCCTCTCCTGCGCCTCTATGGCGCCCTTCTGGTCGATAGGCTCCCCCATCACGTTGATGATGCGCGTGTAGAGGGCATCGCCGACCGGGATCGAGATCGGCGCCCCGGTCGGCCGCGCCCGCGCGTCGCGCTGGATGTTGAAGGTGGAGCTCATCGCGATGCACCGCGCCACGCCGCCCGCGAGATGCTCCGCCACCTCCAGGGTCACCTCGCGTCCGTCGATGGCCGTCACGAGCACCATCTCGTAGATCCGCGGCAGGTCGTCGACCGAAGGGAACCGGACGTCCACGACCGGCCCCTGGACGGCGATGATGCGGCCTTCGACCGATGCGGCGCCTTCACGATGCGGCATACAGCGACCTCGCGGAAAAGATCTCGCGCATGCTCTTGTCGATCAGCTCATGGCGCACGCGAAAATAGACCAACTGCATCTTTTTCTCCACCTCTTTGATCTTCTGGGCGCTGCCCTCCAGATGCACGAAGCGCGCCGAGAGCTCCGCCAGACGGCTGAAACCCAGGATCTCGTAAAAGGCCTGGCCGATCCACAGGGATATCAGATATTCGATGATATCGCTCGTCTTCGACTCGAGGATCGTCTCCTGGATGAATTTTTCCTCGACGGGCTCATCGGCCCCCGGGATACCGAAAGGGACCAGCGTCATCTTTTTGATGCGCTGGACAAGAAAGCTCACCGGCTCCGGATAGAACACCGCGAGCGACCCGATCTTGCCGGCGGCGAGCTGCTCCGTAAGATAATCCCGCAGGGCCAGGGCCTGGCCGTAGCGCTCCTCGTCCTTGACGCCCGGAAAGGCCACGAAGGAAAACCCCGCCTCCCGGGCGAACGCGTGCCCCCTCTCCCCGATGACCATAAGGCGATAAGCGCCTTTTTGCGTCGCCTCCAGGGCCGCGGCCATGACCTTCATGTTGAGACCCCCCAACAGCCCCATGTCCGAGGTGACCGCCACGATGCCGGCGGGCGCATCCGCCCCCGACAAGAAGGGATGCTCCATCACCCTGAAAAAAGGAAATTGGAAGAACGCGCGCAACACCGCGTAGAATTGCTCTTCGCTCTTCATCGACTTCTCGAGCATGCGATAATGGGAGACCGCGACGGACTTAAGAACCTCCACCAGCGAATGCAGGCTGCGGTTGAACTCTAGGTCCTTCTTTATCTGGGAAATGACTTTCATAAGCAGTCAGCCTGCCGTATCAGGTCGCAGGTACCAGGTAAGACCTTTTGGTTTTACCTGTTACGTGTTACCTGATACTTGATACGCGTGATGCCTTTGCCTTTTCTAAGCGATCCCGTAGAACTTCTTCAGCGCCGTCGTGACCGCCTCCTTCATCTCGGACGTCACCTGGGTGGCCTCGCGGAACCCCGCGACGATATCGGGATACTGCTGGCGGAAAAACGCGAAGAACTCCTTTTTGAAGCGCTGGATGTCCGGCAGCGCCATCTCATCGAAGACGCCGCGGCTCAAGACGTAAAGCTGCAGGATGAGCTCCTCCATGGGCGAAGGGCGGTTCTTCTCCTGGACCAACAGCTGCGTCATCGCCTCCCCGCGCTTGAGCTTGGCCTCGGCGTCCTTGGAAAGGCCGGTGGCCCGCAGGGCCGTCATCTGCAGGAGCTCCTGATACTGCAGATAGTCCAGGCGCAGCTTCCCCGAGAGCGTTTTCATGATCGGCCACTGGGCCTTGTTGCCGATACGGGAGACCGACAGCCCGAAATCGATGGCCGGCCGCACCCCCTTGTTGAAAAGGGCGGTATTGAAGTAGATCTGGCCGTCCGTCATGGAGATGAGGTTCGTCGGGATGTAGCCCGTCACGTCGCCCTGGAGGATCTCGACGATCGGAAAGAACGTCATCGAACCGTGCCCCAGCTCGGGCTTGAGGTAGCCGGCGCGCTCCACGAGCTGGGAGTGGACGTAAAAGATGTCGCCCGGGTACGCTTCGCGTCCCGGCGCGCGCTCCAGCAGAAGCGATATCTGCCGATACACCCACGCGTGCTTGGTCATATCGTCAAAGACGACGAAGACGTCGCGGCCGCTGTGCATGAAATACTCCCCCAGCGTGCACGCGGCATAGGGCGCCAGGTACTGCTCCCCCTCCGGCACGCAGGCCGCGCCTCCGACGACGATCGTGTGCTCCATCGCCCCGCGCTCCTTAAGAAGGTTGGTGACCTTGAGTAAACTCGAATAGGTCTTGCCGATGCAGCAATAGATGCAGATGATCCCCTTGCCCTTCTGGTTCAGGATGCAATCGAGCGCGACGCTGGTCTTGCCCGTCAGGCGGTCGCCGATCAGAAGCTGCCTCTGCCCCTTGGCGATCGGGATAACGGCGTCGAGGATCTTCGTCCCCGTTTCAAGCGTCTGGTCGACGGGCATGCGGTCCATGACGCCGGGGGCGTCGCGAAAGAGCGAGAAATGATCGTCGGGCTCTATCGGCCCCATCGCGTCCTGGGGAACGGCCATGGACGATACCATGCGTCCGACGAACTTCTCGCCGACCGGCAACAGGAGCTGCTCGCCGCGGTTGTACACCCGGTCGCCGGCCTGTATCTTGGCATGGGCGCCCAGCGCCAGGACCTGGACGTCGCCCTCCCGGAACCCCATCACCATGCCCTTGGTGCCGTCCTCAAAATCGACGAGCTGGCCGTTGACGCAGGACGGCATTCCCGAGGTCTCGACGATGAACTCGCGCACGGCCGTGATGACCCCGATCTCGCGCACGTCGAAACGGACGCGCGGCGACTCGGAAACGGAGGAAGACGGCGCCTTATCGGATGGCTTCATGGACGACCTGATGGATCCTGTTGCGAACGCTCCCGTCCAGAACGAGACTGCCGATCTCAAGCAAGACGCCCCCGACGAGCGCGGGGTCGGTCTCTTCCTGGAACGAAAAATCCCTCCGGAACGCCTCGCGGAGCTTCTTCTCGAGCGCCTGCTTCTGGGCCTCGGACAAAGGATACGCGCTCACCGCCCGCACGGCCGCGGCGTCCGCGGGGATACGCATCGCCGCCACGTCGCCCAGCGCCCCGCTTAAAAGGTCCGCCACCCACACATCGTGCAGGGCCCGGCGCGCATGCTCGGGCAGGATCTCGACGAAACACTCTCCCAGGCGTTCGGACATCCGGGCCTCCACCGTGCGCCGCAGATCGTCCGTGATGACGCCCCGGGTCCTTTCGGCTTTGGCCACGATCTCCTCGCTCTGGGCCCGCGCGGCCGCAAGCATCTTCTCCTTCTCCAGCTCGACCTGTTCGGCCATCTGTTGCCGCAGCCGGTCCGCGTCGCCCTGCGCCTTGTCCATGGTCTCCTTGTGATAGCGGTCCGCCTCTTCCTGCTTGCGGCGGACCTCCTCCTCGCGACGGATGAACTCGGCGCTCAGCTCATCCAGGTGCGACGTGGCATGGCTGATGTTCTTCGTCAGGACCTGGCGCAACGCGTAGACGAGCCCGCCGAAGATAAGGATCAGAACGATAATGACCTGGGCAAGGAACATGCGCGACTCCTCTTTCCGGCGCGTCCTACGCGCCGGGCGTGTTGCTGAAGAGCTGGAACGTGATCAGCATGGCGATCACCGAGACGGACAAAGCAAAGACCATGGCGATCACCATGGCCGTGAAGATCTTGGGGGTGGCCGAAGGGTTGCGGCCCAGCGCCATGATGCTCGCGAAAGCGCTGGCCACCAGGACCGAAACCGGCCCCATGATGCACAGGGCGAAGATAAGGACCAAAGCGGCATTGCGGGACATGAAGACTCAGCCGGTTACCGGGACGATGGACAATAGACTATAGACAATAATCAACCCAAAAACCGCTAAAACGATCTTTTAAAAACCACGAACTCTTTAACTGCTTTGGTCCGTATGGTTTGCTTTCTCTATCGCCTATCGCCTATCGCCTATCGCCCTTCAAGGGGTTTCTACGATCGCCGTGACCTTGTTGTTCTTCACCTGCGCGACGCCCCGAAGGACCTCCAGGCGCTTGTCATCGACGACTATTATACCACTAATGAGCCGGCTCAGGAGCGGTTTGTGGTAGGGCAAGACCTCAAAAACACCCCACTCGCCCGGCAAAAGGGCGCTGCCGGCGCGCCCCTCGAATATGACGCCCTGCGGTGTCGCTATCAATACGTCAAGGGATGCCATAGCCTCCTCAATCGCGCGTTCCGTGCGGACCGCCCCGCCCGGACGTCCGCTCTCCGACAAAGTTTTTCGGCGGGTCGCACGGGACGACAGCGGACGACCGTCCTTCGATCGTCCTCTGGGATATTAAACTGTCTTATAAAGCAAAGACGGCCCCGCGTCGCCTCCCTTCGCCGTACGGCGCCGGAGAAAACGCGGGGCCCTGTGTCCGGATCGCTGCTTGCGTCCCATTTATTCCTTATTTTCTTCCTTCTTTTCGCCCTCTTCGATCTTGAACGGCTTGGGTTTGCCGAAAGACTCCTTGCGGGCGCCCACGATCAGCTTCTCGGTCATGCGCACCTGCGCGTTCCAGGTGAAGAAGAAGACCGCGGCCAGAAGCGCCACGAAGATGAGGATAACGAATATGACCAGCCACGTCACGCGGCGGTTGGGCACCTGCCCTTTTACCTGCACTTTTTCGAGCATCGACGGCTCGGGGACC
>JBLMXZ010000138.1:0-10317 GCA_050258015.1 Deltaproteobacteria bacterium | reverse complement strand
CCGCCGCGCAGCACATTGTCCAGATAGGTCTGCTGCGCGTAGCGGTCGAAGACCGGCTCGTTGCTCACGGTAAACGCGCGCGCCAGGACCTCCTCGCATATGCGCTTGTTGGCCGCGCGCTTCGACGCCACGAAGGCCCCGTCGATCGCGCCGATCCCGGCGCGCGCCCCGTCCTCGACGTCGAAGACGTGGCCGGTGAGCGAGACGAGCCGCCGCTCCTGCCCCGGTTTGAGCGCCCAGTCGAAGAACGTGAAGGCGCACGGCGTGATGTTCTGGGCGACGGGGCGGGACGGGACGCTGAAGCGGCCCGGACCCGCGAAGGACAGGGGGAAACTCAGGTCCGTCACGGGGCCGAAGACCAGCCGCGGGTCCACGACGATCCCTCCGGCCGCGGCCCCCTCGTTCTCGAAGGAGGTGTAAAAATTGGCGCCCCGGATGAACGCGACATGGGCGGTATCCCGCGGGTCGGTCACGAGCCGGAACAGGGGAACGCGCGGCAGGCGGCCGTCGACGGTCATCCACGCCTCGATGGTGCGGCTCATCTCTTTCAGGAACCAGTTGTTGATGCCGTGCGGCAGGATGACCGCGAGCCCGTCCAGGCCCGTCAGGCGCAGCGTCTTCTTCGAAACGTTCCTGATCGTGAGGGTGCGCACGAGGGCCGCGAACGGCGCCTCCGGCAGCGTGAAATACTCCACGTGCGCGGCGATGCCCAGGCGGGGGTGGGTCTCGACCAGCGCCAGGTCGTAAGGACGGATGCGCATCTCCTGCGCAGCGGCCTGCCGCGCAGCGTAGGGCGTCGCGAAGAGCTCATGAAAGACCCGGCCGGACGCCGGGCCGATCTTCAAAAAGGTCCTGAACCCCTGCGTCGGCGCCAGCTGATACGCCTTGTTCGCCGGCAGGAACTCCATGATGGCCTCGTCCTTGGAGCGGATACCCATGCTCACAACGCCCTGGCCGCGGTTGACATAGAACGCCCAGAGAGGCACCCCCCAGCGGCCGGCGATCCCGGGGAAAAAACTCGACCAGGGTTTGGCCTGATTATAATCGCGGACGACAAACGTCCCGTCTTTCTCCAACCGGTAATCGACCACGGGGCGATCCTCTCGTGTTGTCAGCTTTCCTTTTCGATTATCTCGACGGCGATCTTGACGATATGCGGATCGAACTGGGTGCCCATCCCCTCGCGCAGGATACGCAGGGCCTCCGCCTTCGGGATGGCCTTGTGGTAGGGCCTGTCCGATGTCAGCGCCTCGTAGACGTCGACGACGGCGACGATGCGCGCGCCCAACGGGATCTCCTCCCCCTTGAGCCCGCGGGGATATCCCTTGCCGTCCCAGCGCTCGTGGTGGGAGAGAATGATGGGAACGATGTCCTTCAGGAACCCGGCCACCGAGATGATGTCGGCGCCGATGACCGGATGTTTTTTGACCTCCTCGTACTCATCGACCGTGAGCTTGCCGGGCTTGAGCAAGATCTCATCCGAGATGCCGAGCTTGCCGATGTCGTGCAGCATCGCCGCCCGGCGCACGTTGTCGATGTCCTGCTCGTTCATCCCCACCCGGCGGGCGACCTTCTCGGCGTACTCGACCATGCGGTCGCAGTGCTCCTTCGTCCGGCGGTCCCGCAGCTCGATGCTCTTGGCGAGCGAATACACCGCTTCCAGGATGCTGCGCTCCGAACGCACCGCGAAGAAGGAGAGCTTCTGCTTGACCGAGTCGATGAAGCGCCGACGCTCCTCGTCGCTGACCCGGTCGAGGGTCTTTTCCCCGATCTCGTGGCCGTAGGACGCGACCCCGTCGCCGCCGCGCTCCTTGACGCGGTAGATGCTCTCCTCGCCCGCGTCGATCATCTCCTCGACCGAAAAGAGCGGGTCCTCGGGATAGCTCACCACGCCGATGGAGGCCTTGAGCTTGATGAGCGTCTCCCCGCCGCCGAAGTGGCGGGTGCGAAAGAGCTCCAGCAGCTTGTTCGCCACGCTCAGGGCGTCCCCGCGGTTGGTGTCGGGCAGGATCACCGCGAACTCCTCCCCGCCCCAGCGCGCCACGACGTCGTTGCTGCGCAGCTCCGTCTTCAGGAACCGCGCCACCTGCTTCAGGGTCCGGTCGCCGAACTGATGACCGTAGGTATCGTTGATGGATTTAAAATAATCGATGTCGATCATCATGATCGACAACGGCGTCAGCGCCCGCTTGGAACGCTCGAACTCGGAGCTCAGGCGCTCGCGGAAGTAGCGGAAATTGAATATCTCCGTCAGCGGGTCCTTGAGCGCGAGCCCCTCCAGCTTGTCCTTGACCTCGCTCAGGCGCCGCTCGGCCTCCACGCGGTCCGAGATATCGACGTCCATCCGGTAGACCTCGATGACGCGTCCCTGCTGAAGGATGGGAAAGATCGACGCGTAGACGGTGAGCAGGCGGCCGAACTTGTTCTTGACCTGCCATTCGCGCGGCGGCGTGGGGCGGGCCGTCTCCTTGACGGACTCGAAGAGCCGCCGGAACTCCCGGCCGTCCTCCTCGCTCATGAGCAGCTCCGGCAGCTGCTTGCCGATCGTCTCGCGGCTGGTATAGCCGTAGAGCACCTCCGAGGCGTAGTTCCACTCGAGGATATTTCCGTCGAGCGAAAAACCCTGGATCGCGATATTGGGCGTGTTCTCGATGACCGACTCGAAGCGCTGGTAGGCGGAGGCCATCTCCTCCTCCATCCACTTGCGCTCCGTGATGTCGATGACGATGTATTCGAAGAACTGCTGCTCCCCGACATCCCCCCGGCCGGAACGTCCCGAAAGCAGACCCCATATCAGCCGGCCGTCCCCGGCCTTCAGGCGCAGCTCCCGCAGGACGGAGCCTTTCTGCTGGAGCGCCTTCTTGAACTTGCCGGCGTCCTCCGACTCCACGCATATGTCCGCGAAGGACAGCTCGAAGAAACGCTCCTTGCGGTAGCCCAGGAGCCGCAGCAGCACGTCGTTGACCTCGATAAAATGGGCCTTGTTGTGCTCGCAGACCTCCCGGCAGAAGCCGACGTCGAGGCTGCTCATGGCGACGGTCAGCTCTTCGTTCTGGCGGCGCAGCGCCTGCCCGAGACGGTGCAGATAGATGAAATAAAGCAGGAGCGAGGCGGCGAGCGCGTGCTGGACCAGCAGGGTATTGGCGGCGATCGGATGCTGCGTCACGTCCCGGCGCGAGAGCCACCAGATCAGGGTCCAACCCAGGTGGCCGGGCGTGCGCTCGAACGGGATCATCGCGAAGAGGAGCACGACGATCGCGTAGACGAACAGGTTCAAAAGGTGCTGCACCCGCTCCATGCGGGTGGTCATCGCCTGCTTATGTCTGTCGATCCAGTGGCTCATGCGGAATGCAGCAGATACTCTTTTTTGACGCGCGTGAGGCTGCGGAAGATGTTGGTCCTGACGCCGGGCGCCACGCGGCTTGCCTCGCGGATAACGCGCTTGGCGAAGGCGCGCTGCGAGACCTTCCCGTGCGGACACGGGACGCTCGGCACCGCAAGATCGAGCGCGGCCGCAAAACGCTCGATCAGGCGCTCCTCGGCATACGCGAACGGCCGGATGAGGACCACCTTGCCCCCGAAAAGTTCCTGACGCGGGACCATCGCGCTTATCTCGCCCTCGAAGAGCAGGTTCATCAGGACCGTCTCGACGATATCGTCCTTATGGTGGCCGAGGGCGATCTTGCGGCACCCCAGCTCGTCCGCCGTCTCGAAGAGCACTTTGCGCCGGTTCCAGGCGCACCAGAAACACGCGATCTCTTCGCGGGTCTTGCCGCCGAAAATATCGCGCTTTCTCACGATAAGTTCCAGGCCCGCGTCCGCCACGCGCCGCCGCAGGACCTCGATGTCGAGCGCCCCGTCGCCTTGGCCGAAGGCCAGGTCCACGTGCACCGGCAGGATCTCATACCGGATGGGAACGAAGGTCCGGCGCCACTGCAGGATCCTCAGGAGCGCCAGGCTGTCCTTGCCGCCCGAAAGGGCGAGGAGCACGCGGTCGCCGTCCTCGATGAGGTTGTAATCGCAGACCGCCCGGCCGACCTGTCGCGAGAGCCGTTCCTGCAGTTTTGAAACGGGCCGCGCATGCTTGCGGCCCGCGGCCGTCAGGCCGCGCCGCCCGCGCGGGCACGGCAACGGCGCCGCTCTCATTTGACGACCCATTTCCCGGACGATTCCTCGATCGGCGTTCCCGCCGCGGCGTCCTGCTGGATCCTGTCGGCAAAGACCTTGCCGGTCTCCTCGACCGAAGCGCCGTTCTTCTTGGCGACGTAAGCAAAAATGACCAGGCGGTCCTTGTTCTCCTCCTCGACCATCGAGCGCTTGCCCGGATCGAGGGACGCCTTGTCGAAAATATCCAGGAAACCGCTGGCGTTCTCCCCGATATAACCCTGGGAGGCGAGCAGCAGGATCTGCGGCCGCCGCTCTTTGCGGCGCTCGATGGCGACGGCGACCTCGTCGGGCAGACCGGAGGACGGGGCGGCGTAGGCCGCGGGGACGAGCAGGTCCATCAGGCTCGTCTTCTCGGCCGCGCCCGGCGCGGCGGGGGGACCCGTGATCATGTCCTCGATGGCGTTGACGTCGCGCTCCACGTGCTGATAGACGTCGACGCGCATGCTGACATCCAGCTTGATGGGCTCTTTGGTGGCGACGCTGACGTGCGCGCATCCGGCCGCCAGCGCCATAACCACGCACCACTTAAGCATCTTCTTCATAAAACCTCCCGTATCCCAATGCCTGAAAGATACCGCCGCCTCGAAATCCGACATCGGACGTCCGATGTCCGAAAACCCCCGGATTCTAAATCCTTGGGCTCTTTCCGTCTTCGGTCTTTTCTTACCGGACGTCGGCCTTCGGATCCCGGTCCCCGGCCTCTTCGGGATGCCAGATAAGGGTGATGTCCCGGCGGCCCGCCGGCCCCTCTAACATAAAGTCTATCTTGACGTTACGCTCTTCCAACCCCAGAAAAACCTCTCCCCTATCATAATGGTAATTCTTCAAACTTTCAACGACTATATTCGCCGCCCTGTCGAACTCGACCCCCGGCAGGACCGGCGTCTCGGCAACGTCGACCGACCCTCCCGATTTGTTCAAGAGGCGGCCGCTCAAGGACGCGAGCCCGCTCTTTCCCCAGGAGAAAGCGAATCGGCCCGAGAAAGAGCCGTTCGCCTGGACGCGCTTCTCCATGTCCAGGGCGCGCAAGAGTTGCGCGGCGTCAAGTCCGACCACGTCCAGCGCCCCCTCTCCCCCGCCTGCCGTCGCCGTGCCGGTGAGGGAAACAAGGCCGCCCGCAAACCTCCCCTGGGCGCTTGTCACCATCAGCCCGTCCGGACGCAGGGACGCGCGGGCCGCGATCTGCGTGATCTCCTTGTCGAAGAGACGCGCGCGCGCCCACCGGCCCGCCAGCGCGAGCCCCTCCGCGGCCGGCGCGCGAACAGCGCCGGCCTCCCCGTCCTCGATCAGGAACTGCGGCCCGGCGACGCGCTCCACGCGCATCCAGGCCTCCCGCAGGCCGTCGAGAGATCCGGCCATAAGCTTGCCCGGATCGTACAAGACGCGGACATCCGAAAGGCGGCCGGACCACGCCCCGGCAAACCGGAAGGTGAGCGCGTCGGCGCGGGCGGACCGCCATCCGATGTCGAGCCCCTGCGCGCGCACCTCGCACGCCGGACAGGCGCGGCGCAGGTAATAGAGGAACGCCCGAAAAAGGATCGCGTCTTTAAAAAGAAAAAATCCCGCCCCGAGCAGGCACAGGACGAGCGTCGCGATGACGAAGGCCAGATAACGGCGGGGTAGCTCTCTCATGGGTCAGCGGCAAGTCGGACGCAGCAGGACCTCTTCGTCTTTCAGGGGCATGGTGGCGGCGATCCCCTCGGCCGCGAGCGCCTCATACAGGGCGCGCGTCTCCTCCTCGTCGCCGTGGACGAGGAAGACCCCCTGCCGCGGATCGGCCTCCCGGGCGTAGCGCAACAGGTCGTTCTTGTCCGCGTGGCCGGAAAGGGCGTTGATGACGACGACCTCGGCGTTCAGCTCGTGCTCCATGCCGTAGATGCGCACGAGCTTCTCTTTGTCGACGATGCGCTTGCCCAGGGTGTCTTTCGCCATATACCCGACAACGAGGATGGTGTTGCGCGACTCGGTGATGTTGTTCTTAAGGTGGTGCAGCACGCGCCCCGCCTCGCACATGCCGGAACCCGCGAGGATGATCATCGGCCGCTTGTCGACATTGAGCGCCTTGGACTCGAACTGGCTCTGCACGTAATGCAGGTCCGCGAAATCGAAGGGGCCGGACCCCTGTTTCACGAAATCCCGGACCTGCTCGTCGAGGTAATGGACGTTGCGCCGGAAGACCTCGGTCACGCGGATCGCCAGCGGGCTGTCGACGTAGATGGGGACCGGCGGGACCGCTTTTTCCTCGAGCAGCCGCGCGATGCAATAGATGACCTCCTGCGTGCGCTCGAGCGCGAAGGCCGGGATGACGATCTTGCCGCCGCGCGCCACGGTCCGGCAGATGACGTCCCGGAGGGTCTCTTTGGCCGTCTCGACGGAGGAGTGCGTCCGGCTGCCGTACGTCGATTCGAGGATCAGATAGTCCAGGTCCGGCAGGACCACCGGCTCGTTCAACATCGGCAGCTCCTTGCGGCCCAGGTCCACGGCATAACCCAGCCGCAGCGTCCCGGCCGCCAGGCGCACCTCGATGAGCATCACGCTCGCGCCCAGGATGTGTCCCGCGTCGTAAAAGGTCACGGCCGTGTCCGGCGCCACGGAAAACCGCTGGCCGTAGGCGAGCGGCCGGAATTTGCCCATGGCGCGCAGCGCGTCGCGCTCGGTATACAGGGGCTCGGGGACGGACGGGACCTCGGGGCGGGGAACGTTGCGCCGGGGGCGCTGCCGGCGCGCCCGGTGAGCGAGCTTCTTCAGGTACCGGGCGTCTTCTTCCTGGATGTGGCCGCTGTCCGCGAGCATCAGCCGGCACAGGTCGCGCGTGGCCGAGGTGGCGTAGACGCGCCCGCGCAGGCCGCGCTTGACGAGCGTCGGGATGTTGCCGCAGTGGTCGATGTGGGCGTGCGAAAGGACGAGGGCGTCGATCTGCTGGGGGGCGTAGGCAAAGGTGGTGTTGACGCTGTAGAAGTCGGCGCGCCGCCCGTAGAAGAGGCCCGCGTCGATGAGGACCCGCGCCTTGGGGGTCGTCAACAAGTGCGAGGACCCCGTCACCGTCCGCACGCCGCCCAGGAACTGAAGCCGGCAGTAGGCGGCGTCGCGCCGCGTCTTTTTCATAGCATCCCCTGGAATTCCTTCTTTTTCTCCACCGGCTTTTTCACCGCCGGCGCGCGGGACGCGGCGGGCGGGCGGCGGCCGTCGCGCGTCAGAAGGTGGTCGATCGCCGCCTCGAGCTGCGCGAAATCGATCTCCCCGTAGTAACGGGCCCGGATGAAGCCGTGACGGTCGATGAGGAACAGGGACGGCACGGCCAGCGTGCCGTAGGCCTGCTTGATACGGCTGCTCTCGTCCATGACGACGGGGAACTTGATGCCGCAGTCCTGGACCGCGTCGAAAAGGTATTGCGCCGAGCCCTCCAGGCTCTCCCAGTTGGGCGCGTGGACGCCGATGACCTCGAACCCGTCGTCATGGCGCCGGGCGTAGAGGCCGTTGAGCTCCTCGATCACCCGCCGGCAGCCGACGTGGCTGCCCGACCAGAAAAAGACGAGCACGACGCAGCCGCGCAGGCTTTTGATGGACAAGGAGCCGTAGTCGTGGGTGTTGAACGATACCGTGTGGGGGATCTCCGGGGCGCGGCGCATCAACGGCGCCGCGCAGCCCAGGACGTCCGGCGGACGGCCGAGGGGCGACGCGCAAAGAAAAAGGCAGGATAAAAGAAAACGGGCCGCGTTCAGGCGTAGCGCGGCGGCCGGGAGAGCTCGCGGCACAGGGCGTTTACCTCCGCTTTAAGCGATGCGGTCTCCTCTTCATAGCGGGCCTTTTCGGCCTCGTGGATCCGCACCGCCTTCAGCAAGGCGCGGAACGACTCGCGCTCGCGCTCCTTGACGGCATTGCGGCGCGTCACGTCGATGCCGATGGCGAAGCTGCCGAGGACCGCGCCGCCGCGCCCCTTGACGGGGATGCCGGACCAGGAAACGCAGCGTTTCTCCCCGCGCTTGGTCCTGAGCGTCCACTCCACGTCCTTAAAGGGGTTCTTGACCGCGCTGCCGATGGTCGTCAGCACGTTCTGCCGGTAGGCGACATCCGGGTACAAACGCTCGACGATATGCGTGGGGCCCGTCGCCTCGCGCAGGGAGTAGCCCGTCAACTCCACCGCCGCCTTGTTCCAGATAAGGACATGGCCCTTGGCGTCGAAAGCGACGATGACGACGTTGGCCGCTTCGATGAGCTCCTGATAGAGCCGGATGTCCCGGTCGAGAAGGAAGCGCATGGCGTGGTCAGAGTCCCCCTCGTCTACGCGCTGCGAAATTTCATCGAGATCCCCGAGATCTCGCTGAAACCTCTGTCGCAGACGGCGGGGGCGCCGGCCGGGATGTGAAAGCGGCCGGGGGATTAAAGCGCGAAACGCGCCTTCAGGTCGCCGCTCGTGGCTATCTCGACGACCTCGATGACGTGGATCTTGATGATGGCGAAACGCTCGGGCAGCGCCAGCTCCACCGGCGGCGCCTGCCTCCCCGAACGCACGTTGTAAAGAATGCGCTGGACGGTGAAATCGGTCTTTATCTTCTGGAACTCCTCGGCCAGGACCTCGAAGTCCCGGCCGCGTTCCATGACGGTCGCCGTCCCGTTGAGCTGATACCCCGTGAGGTTCTTCTCATCGACCAGCCCCAGGGAGACGCGCGGGTTCTCTTTCAGGTTGGCGTAGGTCGTGCCGATGACGTGATCGACGAGATAGATGACGTTCTTGTCGACCTTGGCGATGATCTTGGGCGCGGTGTTGGGCATGCGTTCCTGGCTGCAGGTGGCGACGTTGACGAACCGTCCGCCCAGAAGGAACGGCAGCAGCTGCTTGAGCAGCAGCGCCCCGTGCTCCACCGACATCGTCTTGACCGCTTTCTTCCTCATCCCCGCTCCGAAAAAATATGCCCGCGCTCGGCGCTCCGGCCCGGCGCCGGATCGGGTCGCGGGTCCGGCGGCAACGGATATCCGTTACCCCTGATCGGCCGTCGGCGGCAGACCGTCCCTGCCGGGCTTGAGCCCCCGGTGCGTGCGCAGGGTCACCTGGATCATCTGGATGAGCTGGTCGAAGGTGTAATTCTTCGCGAAGAAGCCCGACACCCCCAGCTCCTTGGCGCGCGTGATCTTGTCCGGACTGCCGAAGGCGGCCGTCACCATGACGACGGGCAGCTCCCTGTCGAACTCCCGCAGCTGCCGCAGGCATTCCAGGCCGTCCATCACCGGCATGTTGATGTCGAGGAACACGATGTCCGGCCGGCCGCCCCGCACCCGCTGGATGGCCTCCTCGCCGTTGACGGCCGTATCGACATCGTATCCGCGCGACTTAAGCCAAAAAGCGATGGGCTCCGTGAAATCCGTTTCGTCGTCAACGAGCAGAACGCGCACTTTTGAATTTTCTGTCATCGTCTTCTCTTTCTTTCAGGACGCCCGCCCCCGGGGGCGGGCCCGTCCTAGGCGGTCGGACCCTGCACGGGAAGGATAAAAACGAAACGGGCTCCCTGCCCTTTTTCGCTCTCGGCCCAGATGCGGCCGCCGTGGTGCTCCACGATCTCCTTGGCGATCGAAAGCCCCAGCCCCGTGCCGCTCACATCGGTATGGCGGCGTTCGCCGACCTGCAGAAATTTCTCGAAAACGCGCCCCAGGTCCTCCGGGGCGATGCCTATCCCCGAATCCTGGACGCTGAACTCCGCGTGCTGTCCCCCCGGCCGGAGCCTCGCCTCGACGGTCACCGTGCCGCCCTGAGGCGTGAACTTGAGGGCGTTGCTCACCAGGTTGTTCAGGACCTGCACGATACGGTCCGCGTCCATCGCCACCATCGGCAGGTCCGCGGCGACGAATTTGTTGAGCTGGATGCTCTTGGAATTCGCCCAGCTGCCCAGGGACGAACAGACCTCGGCGACCATCTGCTCGACGTTCGCCGGCGCGATCGCCATCTTCATCTTCCCCGCCTCGAGCTTCGAAAGGTCGAGGATATCGTTGATGAGCGCGTAGAGCCGGTCGAGGTTGCGCCGCGCGATCCCCAGGAACCTGTCCTGGTCCTGGTTCACGGGGCCGGCGGCCTTGGTGATGACGACGTCGAGCGCCTTCTGGGTCGCCACCAGCGGCGTGCGCAGCTCGTGCGTGACGGAGCTGACGAACTGCGAC
>JBLMXZ010000137.1:0-8428 GCA_050258015.1 Deltaproteobacteria bacterium | reverse complement strand
GGCGTCCTTGCGCACCAGCAGGTTGCACGAGGGATAGTCGTCGATGGCGCGCGCCGGCTGCGGCAGATAACGGTATCTGTATGTCCCGCTCACGGCCCAGGAGGCGTACACGAGCCCGCTCGCTTTGCAGGCCGGCGGCTCATCGGGCGGCGTCACCGCCGGGCCGCCGACGGCGCCCAGCCGGGGGTCGCTGCGAAAGAGCGCTACGGCCGGCTCGAGCCATCCGGGCGACGGATACGCGTCGTCATCGAGAAAGGCGAGGAGCGCGCCGCGGGCGTGGCGGGCGCCTATGTCCCTCTTGTCGGCCGGCAGGCACGGGCCGGTCGCGATAACGCGTACGCGCGCCTCGTCGCAGGCGAAAGCGGCGTCCGGCAGGACGATGATTTCCATGTCGCGGTACGAAAGTTTCAGGCACGCCCGCAGGCATTCCTCGAGCCGGCCGTTCTTCTCCTTGACGGCGATCAGGATGGAGACCATCATCGCAGGCCCGTCTCTTGTTCCTGTCCCGCGCGGTCGCCCGAACGCGCGCGCCTGTGTCGCACAGGGAACTTGTCGTAATAACGCAGGATGTTCAGGCGGTAGAAGACGGCCAGGGTGTCCCATCCGGTCTGCCACAGGGCCCGCGTTCCGATGCGGCCGTAGCGCCGTCTCTGGCGCAGGACAATGGGCGCTTCGGCGATCTTGAAGCCGAGATGGTGCGCCACGGCGAGCACCTCCAGGTCGAAGGCGAATTTTTTTACGAGGATGCGCGGAAAGACCTCTTCCAAGACCCTGCGCTTGAAGACCTTGAGCCCGGTCTGCGTATCGCGCAGGGGCAGCCCGAAAAGGAGCTTGATGAGGCTGTAATAAATAAAGCTGATGAGCTTCCTTTGCAGCGAGTATTCGACCTGGGACATGGGGTGGAATTTGGAGCCGATGACGACGTCCGCCTTTTCCCATTTCATGATGTTGATGAGATTCTGGGCGAGGGACGGGTGCAGGTCCAGGTCCGCGTCCAGGAAGACGATCAGATCGCCCGAGCAGTACCGAAAGGCCCGCTTGAGGGCGCGCCCTTTGCCGTAGTTGCCGAGGCTGCGCTTGACCTTGATGCGGGGATTCAGCCGTGCCACCTCGACCGCCTTCTGGATCGTCTGGTCGCGGCTGCCGTCGCTCATCACGATGACCTCGTAGTCCACGCCCATCCCCTCGAATTCGGCGACGATCTCTTTCAGGGGGTCCGCGCAGACTATGTTCGGGCCGTCCACGATCCCGACGATCTCCTCCAGCGACGGACGGATGATCGCCTCCTCGTTATAGGCCGGAACGATGATGGAGACTTTCTCTCTAGGGGCGCTCACGGTGCCTCCCGGGGCGCGTCATCACGAGGCCCGCGGCGAAGAGGACGACGGACACGGCGAGCAGGACGCGGATGACCTGCTCGAGCGACGCGTGGAAGCGCCAGACGAGCAGCGTCTGCGCCGCCGCTGCCGCGGCCATCAGATAGATGAACCGGTTGTCGTGGCGGGACAGGTGAAAGAGCATGAGGATCTGCGTCAGGGCGAACAAAGACATGCTCAGCCCGAAATAACGGACCAGGGCGACGGCCGCGGCCGGCGTGCTGCCCGTCAGCAGGAAAAGGGCCGTGCCGGGCCAGGCGGACGTCGCGAGGATGACCGGGCAGCACAACACCCCGACCATCGTCAGGCATTTTTTCAGTATGGGCAGGACCTCCCTGTTCTGGGCGTGCGCATCCACGACCTTAGGGAACATCACGATGCCCACGGCCGAAGGGAAAAAGAGCGCGATCTTGCCCGTGACCTGGGCCACCGAATAGTAACCGGCGTCCAGGGGAGCGAAGAAGTGTTTGACGAGGATGATGTCGATATTGGTGAGCAGGAAGAATGCGAGCGTGGCGAGGAACACGGGCGCGGCATAACCGGCGACCTGGCCCGGGGGCACCGGCGCGGCGCGGCTGCCGCGCCACAGGCCCGAACGCAGCCAGGCGGGAGCCATAAAATAGCAAAAAGCGACGATGAACGCGGACTGGGCGAGGAAGCCGGTAAAGGCGCCGCGGGCCTGCGATGCCGCCAAAACGAGCAGGAGGCCGACGGCGAGCTTGACGAAGCCGCCGATGACGTTGCAGAACGCCAGACGGTCGAAGAGCTGGAGCCCCTGGATCATGCCCGTTGTCAGGGCCGAGAACAGGCTTAAGACGATGCCCGACGCCGCCAGGAGGATGAGAACGCCGTCCTCCAGATGGAAGAAGCCCAGCACCGGGCGCCGCACCGCCAGAAAGACGAAGAAGAGCGCCACGGAAGAGACCCCCACCAGCTGAGCCATGCCGCGCAGGAAGGCGCGTGCCTTTTCGCGTTCGCCGCGGGCGGCGAACAAAGACACGTAACGGGTCACGACCGTTTGCAGGATGTTGCCGTTGGCCGAGAAGAATCCGACCACGGAGACGAGGGTGTTGAGAACGCCGTATTGCACCGGGGCGAGCAGGCGCACCATGACCAGCCAAAAACCGAAGTTCAGGCCGTTCTGCAGAAGGCTCGAGCCGAACATCATGCCGCTGTGCCTGATCAAGGGATCGCCGGCGGCTCGTTTTAGAAAGGCTTTCATCGTTTCGCGAACAGGAAACGGAAGAAGCGCAGCGTGTCACGCCACGGATGGATGGAGCTGTGCTGCCCCTCGTAGACCGTCGTGACCGGCGCGCTGCGTATCCGCAGGCCCCGCCGGCTGCCCTCAAGGAGCATTTCGGACTCGATCTCGAAATTTTCCGTCTTGAGCATCAGGTTTTTCAGGGCCTCCATGCGCAGCGCGCGGAATCCGCACTGGGTATCGGGGATCATCCGGCGGCACAGCAGGGACAAGAGTCCCGACATGAAGGTGTTCGTCGCCCAGCGGACGAAAGGCATGCCTTTCGCGCGCCCCATCCGGTTGCCCACGACGATATCGGCGCCGTCCTTCACGATGCCTTCGATCAGGCGCGCGATATCCCGGGGAAGATGCTGTCCGTCCCCGTCCATCACGACCACGATGTCGGCCTCGCGGTCGCGGATGTGGCGAAAGGCGTTGCGCAGGGACGCGCCCTTGCCCATGTTCCGTTCGTTCTCAAGGACCTCGGCACCGGCCGACCGGGCCAATGCGGCGGTCCTGTCGCGCGAACCGTCATCCACGACCAGGACATCATGGCCCAATTCTTTCGCCTCCCGGACAAGCCAGGCGATGGTCTTTTCCTCGTTGTAGGACGGTATAACGCAGATGACTTTCATTCGTCGAAGGTCCCCCTTTTCGTTCGTCAGCCGGGGCATCGGAGCGCGCCTGGGCCGTCTTTTTGCTATTCCTTCCAATACTCCCGGAACATGAGCCATTGGGTCGGGTAGCGGCGGATCTGTTCTTCGAGCGCCCGCGTATAGGCGGCCATGATGCTTGCCTCATCCTGGGGCGTGTCGGGCAAGGGGGTGAATTCGAGAAGAAAGGTGTTATCGGGCTGCCGCACGACGAAACCCATGATGAGGGGGGCGCCGGTGCGCAGCGACAGGACCGCGGGTCCGCGCGGTATCACCTTTGTCGCGCCCAGGAACGGCATGCGCACTCCCGTGTGCGCAAAGTCCCTGTCCCCGACCAGGGCGACGATGGCGTTGCTCTTGAGGGCCTGGTAAATGCGGCGCAGCGCCACGCCCATGGAAGGCACGACCGTCACGCCGATACGCTGGCGCTGCCGGTTGAACAGATCGTTGACGCGCCTGTGCTTGTGCGGCAAGGCGACGGCCACCATGGGATAACCCAGCAGGGCCATGAACACGCCTCCGAGCTCCCAGTTGCCCATGTGGGCGGCGACGGTGACGACGCCCCGGCCTTTGCGCAGGGCCTCATCGACGTGCTCGAGCCCTTTGATCGTCAAATACCGGTCCTGTTGTTCCCGGCGCAGGTATTTGAGCCGGAAGAATTCATACAGGTACCTGCCGAAATTGACGAAGACCTCTTTGCCTTTTGCGATGATCTCTTTTTCAGGGGCGTCCGGCAGAATGCGCCGCAGGTTGCCCAGGACCGCCCGCCTGTCGCGCGGAGAGACGTAGAACTTTATGCTCGAAGCGGTGACGGCGATCCAGGAACCGATCCGGACCGGCAGGCGGGTGGACAGGAAATAGGCCAGCACGTAAAGGGAGTAGGCGATCACGGGACGCTCCGGACGCAGAGGCGGGCGATATCCGTCGCCGCGCGCGGGCGCGCCAGACGGTTCATCCCGTACCAGAAGGAAAAGATCCCGTAGCGCCGCTTGTGCATAAGCAGGATGTCCATGACGGCGAGAAAGACCTCGTCCGCCCCCTCGGCGCGGCGGGCGGCTTCGTACTTGACCAGGAGCTGCGTGTTGCGCGTCTCCTGACCCGGGATGGGGCTCATGATGACCATGGGCAGCGTCATGGCCAGCGCCTCGGCGCTCGTGATGCCGCCGGGCTTGGTCACCAGGACCGAAGAGATGGACATCAGCTCATCGATGTGGTCGACGTACTCAAAGGCGGCCACGCGATGCCGGAAGGCCCGCTGGCGCGCCCACGCGAAGAGCCCCTTGTTGATCCCGCAGACCAGGACGATCTGCAGCGAGATCGGGCTTGCGTCGAGCTTGGTGACGACGTCGCGGATCGGCCCCAGGCCGTGCCCCCCGCCCATGATCATGACGACCGGGAGTTCCGACGACAGGCCGAAGCGCTCGTAGATCTCTTTGCCGGGTTTGCGCGCGGCGAAGACCGAATCGATGGGGATGCCGAGCATATGGATCTTTTCAATGGGGACGCCCTCCCGGCGGAGCTTCTCGCGGGCCTCTTCGCAGGCCACGACGTAATGATCCACCTCGTCGTAGATCCAGAACGCGTGCGGCGCGAAATCCGTCAGGACCGCGACCAGGGTCAAGGGGGAACGCGTGCGCCTCTTGAACTCCGCTGCCAGGCCGCAGGGAAAAGCCTGGGTGCATACGACGACGTGCGGCCGTGTTTCGTCCATCAGCCGCTTCATCCGGTGCATGCCCAGGCGGTGGACGAACTGCTTGATGCGTCCGCTGCGGGTTACGACGCGCGGGTTGTCGTACATTTTTTCCCAGATCGCGGGCGAGCGCCGGATGACCGCCATGTAGATCTTGTGGATCACCCTGTCCGCCACCGGGAAAACGTAACGAAAGGCATTGAGGCATGTTACGGTGCAGCCGGGGGCCACCGCCTCGAGAGCCCGGGCCACGGACAGGGCGGCTCGATGGTGTCCCGATCGTTCGGTTATATAAAGCACCAGGGCGCGGATCGGCTTGGACATAGCGTTTTATTTTAACACAATACCCTATGCTGAACAAGAGGATATGAAAAAGGGGGGTTAAGGGGGGCGGCGGGGATACGTCTTGCATCCGGCGGATTCTCGGGTTTCGAGAGGGGTCCTATTGCGAGACGGGCGGGTCGATGGAAACGGCGGCCAGGAAGGCCATGCCGGCGCCGGCCAAGCCCTGGATACGCAAGGGGATGCGGCGGTTGTCCGCCGAGAGCCATATGCGGTATTTCGGCGGGTCGCTTTCGATGTAAAAGGCGTCGAAGCGGCCCAGGGGGACTTTGATCGTTCTCTTGTCTTTGACGACAAGGCGGAAGGTGGCCGTCGGCAGGGTGATGTCGTAGGTCTTTCCGACGGCGAGCTGCGGATCGCAGCGCAGCCTGTAGACGAGCAGGAGGACGTTGCCCATCGGTTTCTCGGAGTCGATGACCGATATCTCGGGGGCGGCCTTATCGGCGCTCTTGGAGATCGTGACGCGCCGCGCGCCGGACGCATACTCCTCGGTGATATCCTCGTTTTTGCCGAAGACCCGGATGGTCCGCATGACCCGTACCGGCGCGGCGAAATCCTCCGTGCCCAGGATCTTCTCATGGTCGTTGACGGAGAAGCTCGAGACCGTGAAATCAACGGCCTGGTTGACCGCCCCCGGGCCGGGCTGCGCGCCTTTCGCGAAGGCGGACGGACCCAGATAAGCCAGCCGTCCGGAACCGACCTTAAGCGGGCCGCTGTAGACGCCGAAACCGACGCTCTCCCCTTCCAGCTTGCGCGCCGCCATCTCCTGCGGGCTTAGGGGCGTCGTCTTCGTCACTTCGGCAGATGTCGCCGCGGCGGCTTTCCCCGCGTCCTTGTTCGCGCAGGCCAACGGAGACAGGATCAACAGGAAAAGAAGGGCGATCAACAACGTCATCTTCATGTCATTAAAAGCCGCGCTCCGAGGCGCTGCTATATCTTGAATATGTCCCGTGCTTTTTGCCGGTCATCCAGGTTTTTGATGTCCTGGTACTCCACGTAAACGAGATCGGGCCGCCGCTGGGCCAGCCGCGCCAGGACGGCGGTGTTGTTTTCTTTGGCCGACTTGCGCGACGCGATGTAACGGAAGTCCGTCTTGCACTCAGGACAGTATCTCTCGCGGCCGTAGTCGATGCCCACGTGGCGGCAGGACTGGCACTCTCCGGTCAATTCTCCGACGACGATAAGGTGTTTTTTCACCGTTTCGAGGTCATGCTCCTGGGCGACCCGTATCCATGATGCGCTCATCGTCCCGCCTATGCAGGTTGCGTCGTTTATGGAAATGCGCGCCTGTCGCGTGAACGCGACGGCCCCGCGCACGGGCACGGGAGATCCGGCCCGCTTCATTTGAGAATAGATACGACATCCCCCGGGCGGACGTCCCGCATGACTTCAAGGCCCGCTTCCTGGCCCGGCCGGACGGCATCGACGGGCTTGCGGTCGATCTGCAGGGATGCGACGGTTTGACGGAAGTCGGTGGACTTCCCTTTTATCCAGACAGGATCCCCGATCCGCAGCGGCCGCTTTACATCCAGCACCGCGGCGCGGACCTTGGGAAAGTAATGCGTGATCACGGCCGCGGGCGGCGGCAGGACGGCTTTCCGGCTTTTTGCAACGGCCGGGCGGCGTTTACCTGGCCGCGTGCGGGAGCCGGCGCGTTTCCTTGGGGGCCGCTTCCGCTTTCGTGCCGCGGGACGGTGACGCACGGCGGCCCTTTTAACGTGCCGGCCGCGGGACCCGCGCCGTCCCTTACGCAGACGCGCCCGCCTGTTGCGGGCGGGGCGCCTCCTGACGGCCTTTCGAAAAAAACGCAATAGCCTCTTCCACAAGGCCTTAACCTTTGTCCAGGGAGATGCGGATCTCCGGGTGGCGTTCGATCGTCTTGTGTATCAGGCAGTGCCGGGCGACCTCCAGGAGCGCGGAAGAGCGTTTTCCCGCATCCGCATGCGGCAACTTAATGACGATATCGATATTCTCCAGGCTCTTCTGGTCCTGCGAAGCGCCCATCGAGACCGTGATGGCCATGTCCGTCGCATCCAGCCGGGCGTTCGCGCAATAACGGGCCACATAGACCCCCACGCAGGTGCCGAGGCTCGCGGCGAAGATCTCGGGCGGCGTCGGACCCGCATCCGTGCCTCCCTTGGCGGCGGAGAGGTCGACCGTCAACGTGTGCTGACGGGCGGCGACCTCGAAACGCAGTCCGCCCTTAAAGAGGACGCTGACATGCGGCATGGTCAAAAGGTCTCCTCGTGGATCATCTCATCGACGGGGCGCTTGGCGGGGGCGGGATCCTCGGCCGCGTAACCGAGGGCGATAAGGCCGATAAGCTTAAGATCGGCGCTTCCCTTGCAGAATCCTCGGACGCGGTCCGCGTAATCTTTTTTGTCTCCCGCAATCCAGCACGTCGCCAAGCCCAGGGCGGCGGCCGCCAGGAGCGCCTGCGTGATGGCGGCCGAGCCGTCCTCCAGGTAATACTTCGTATCCCGGCAGAAGACGACGATCCCGGCCGCCGCACCCCCCAGCAAGGCGCCGTTGGGCGCGACCAGGGCCGCCAGCGCCTTCAGGCGGTCCTTATCCCGGATAACGACGAATTCCCAAGGTTGGATGTTGCGGGCGGTGGGGGCGAGCGCGGCGGCTTCCACGATCGCGCGCAGGTCGGGATCGCGGACGTTTTCGTTCCTGAAAACCCGCACGCTGCGCCGTGCCCTGAAAAGGCGCAGGACCTCCTCGTGCGAACGGCGGGTCATGCCGTGACCGTCAGGACTGAATCGAGCTCGCCGAAGGGGTTCTCCTGGGTATCGGGGTTGGCCGGGTCTTTCTGCCAAACGCCGTCGATAACGAGACGATACCGGTAGGTGCCGGGCTTGAGTTTCAGGCGATGCTGCCATACGCCGTCGACCCTGTCCATGCGCGCCGCGTCGTCCGCCTGCCAGTTGTTGAAATCTCCGACCACAAAGACGTTGGCCGCTTCTTCCCGTGCCAGCGTCATCGTGACGGCGGTGAATTCCTTGGTCTTCTTGCGAACGATCTTGTCCATGGCCTGCGTGATCTTTTCCATCATCGGTTCCTGCTTCGAGATGATCTCGCGCGAGAGGCTGAAATAATCCTTGGCGGCGCGCGAGTACTTGTC
>JBLMXZ010000136.1:0-6380 GCA_050258015.1 Deltaproteobacteria bacterium | reverse complement strand
CGAGGTCCTTGAAGCCCCGCGGCTTGACGGCCATGGCTCCTTTTGTTTCGGGACTCCGCCGAGTGGCAAAACCCCGCCCGAATGCCCGTTCATGGCCACCCTTACGGGTGGGGCATTCTGGATGCGGGGCAAACCGCGCGCGCTTCATAGTGTCACTATAAAATACAGGAGGAGGCCGATGACGACGAGAGACAGGATGTAGAAGTCGTAGTGGTAGACGAAATCCCGGACGCGTTCGGCAAAGGAACCCCGGACGGCGACCAGGGTCGCATTGGGCTTGATCTTGGGGCGTACGGCATCGATCTGCTCTTTTTTGAAACGCAGATACACGCCCCCGACTTTGTACGCGGGGATGACCCCCTTCTCGGCCAGGTCGATGACTTCTTTTTCCGTGATATTCAAATACTGCGCGGCCTCGCGGACCGCCAGCAGTTTGCCTGTCATAATGCTATGCCCTAACTATAAGGATTCAGCCCAGCTTGTTTGAAGAGACCCACTCGTCGATCTTCTTACGCTCAAAACGCCAGTGGTTGGCCTCTTTGAACGCCGGGATCTTTCCGTTGTTGGCCCAATCGAGGATCGTCGACATGTCCACCTCGAGGTAACGCGCGAGCCCCTCGGTATCGAACACATCGCTCAACATGGCGCAGCGCCCCTGGAAAAGCGCCCCCTCCGCGATGCTCAGGGCCGGGGTCTTGATGTTGCCGTCGAGGACGGCGCGGGCGGGCCGGGCGATGCGTTTGGTGGCCATGATGTCGCCGCGGACCTTGCCGAACACGACGATGTCCTCGGCGGTGATCGTCGCCTCCACCGTCGCCTCCTCCCCGATCTCGAGAACGCCTTGCGTCTCCAGCGTTCCTTCGAAACGCCCGTTGATCCGCAAATGAACGGGGTCCTTGAACGTCAGGCTTCCCTGCATCGCGGAGTCGACGGAGATCACGCGGTCATCAATCTCCTTCTTCTTCTCTCTCAGGGCCATAAACCTCTCCTTTGTTGAGCATCCTGAACTCGATACGCCGCAGGAACAAAAGCACCATAAGGACCAGAGCCGTTGCGTAGATGGACGTCTTAAAAAAACCGCAGCCGATCGCCAAACCCAGCGCCGCCACGACCCATAATGTCGAAGCGGTCGTCAGGCCGCGGATATGTTCCTGCGAACGCATGATGGTGCCGGCGCCCAA
This sequence comes from Deltaproteobacteria bacterium, assembly GCA_050258015.1. GTDB lineage: Bacteria > Omnitrophota > Gorgyraeia > Velamenicoccales > Velamenicoccaceae > JBLMXZ01. The sequence continues at coordinate 5,199 of JBLMXZ010000136.1, read as the reverse complement.
AAAGCCGATGCCCGTGATGACGCCCGCCGCGATCCGTGTCGGATCGACGGCTGCATGCGCTTTATATATATCAAAAACATGCAGGGATGTCAACATGATGAGGGTCGATCCGAGGCACACCATGATGTGCGTGCGCAGACCCGCCTCATGCCGGCGCCACTCGCGCTCAAGTCCGATCAGGCCGCTCACGAAAAAAGCGACGGTCAACCGCAGAATCATCTCGGTATCGCTCAACATGTCATCCTCCCTCGGCTATTCTCTCTCCTTCATCCTCGATCATCGAATGGTTTCCGTCCGCGCGCCTTGCGTCCCGAGGCTGCCCGCATCCGGCACCCAAGGCTCGCGACCATGATGGCATTGTCGACGCACGCTTCGCGCGGCGCCAGGAACACGGCGATCCCCGCGGCGGCCGCGGCCTCCCGCAGGCGGTCACGCAGGTACCCGTTAAAAGCGACCCCTCCGCCCACGGCCAGGACGCGGGCCTTATGCCGCCGGGCGGCGGCCACCGCCTTTCCGACAAGATCGCGCACCACGGCGTCCTGGAACGCGGCGCAGACATCCGCCACCGTCGCCGTGTCCAGCCTCTGCCCGGTCCGCGTCAATTCACGCACCTTGTAAAGAACGGCCGTCTTGATGCCGCTGAAGCTGAAATCCGAACCGTCGCAGGCGCACCGGAAAGGGAACGCCGACGCACGCCCGGTGCGGGCCGCGCGTTCGATGGCGGGACCGCCGGGATAACCGAGGCCGAGGATCTTGGCGACCTTGTCGAAGGCCTCGCCCGCGGCGTCGTCACGCGTGGCCCCCAGAACTTTTTCGCGTCCGAGAGCCGTCACCCGCGTAAGCGTCGTGTGGCCGCCGGACACGACAAGGCCGACAAAAGGAAAGCGCAGCGGATTCTCCAGGAAGGCCGCGTAGAGATGCGCCCGGATATGGTCCACGACGATCAGGGGCTTGCCCCACGCCATGGCCAGCGCCCGCGCGAACGAAGTCCCCACCAGCAAAGAACCGATAAGCCCCGGGGTTTCGGTGACCGCGACCGCCGCCAGACGCTGCGGACGGACGCGCGCCCGACGCAGCGCCTCCTCCACGACGGGCACGACGGACTCCAGATGCGCCCGCGAGGCGATCTCGGGGATGACCCCGCCGTAGGCCGCATGACGGTCCAGGCTCGTGGCCACGACATGGGAAAGGATGTCCTGCGGGCCTGCGGCCACGGCCGCGCACGTCTCGTCACAGGAGCTTTCGATCCCGAGGACGAACGGGGTCCTCTTCACGGACGCTCCTTCAGGGCGTCCGAGACATTGATGAACCGGATCCCCTCTCTCTCGAGACGCGGGATCTCCTCGTCCAGGACCCGGATGGTCAGGGGCCTGTCGTGGCCGATACCCACGGCAATGCCGTGGGTCCTGGCCTTTTGCGCCAACTCATCGAGCCGGGCCCGGATGGCGCCGGCGTCCTCTTCGTTATCGATAAAGACATCGCGCTGGGTGAAGGCGACGCCGAGGCGGCGGGCCGTCGCGGCGCAAACGCTCTTCGGGGTCACCAGGCTGTCCACGAAAAAGAGATCCTTCTTCTTGAGGTACGTCAGGACCGTGCGCATCAGGGCGGGGTCTTCCGTGGCCCGGGAACCCATGTGGTTGCTCAAGCCTTTGGCGAACGGGACCGATGCGAACGCTCCGTCGAGCATCGCGACCGCGTCCGCCGGTCGCATCCCTACGGCGAGCATCTTCTCCTCGAGACCGTAATTCTGTTTGTCATGCGGCTCCATGGGCATATGGACGATGACATCCTTTCCTTTGTCGTAGGCGAGCTTGGCGATGACCTCGGAATACGGTTTGAAGGGAAGCACCGACAGGGTGACGTGGAAATCGTTGTCCACGATGAAGGAGCGGTTGCGGACATTGTAACCCCAGTCATCCAGGATAAGAACGATCTGCCCCTCCACGGGAACGGCTGGCTCTTGCGGCACGGCCTGCGGCGCAACGGAGGGCCCCGCCGGCGCCTCGGGCGCCGCCGGGACCTCGAGGAAGGCCGGGGCCGGGGAGGACGCCGGCGACGGCCGTTCGGTATGCCGCAAGACGTACAGAAGCGCGGCGGCCTGCACCAGGACGATGACCGACAGGACGATGATGACGGCGTTTTTGACGGTATTCATGGGCGCAGGCTCAGGACGCGGCGGGCTCTTGGACACGGCCCAGTTTCTCAAACACCTTTAAGCTCTTCAGAAGGTCGATCGCGCGCTGGAGGGCCGGGTCGGACGACGCGGCCGGCTCCGGGGCGGCCTCCTGCGCCGGGGGTTCGACCTTCTCGAATATCGCCTCCGGGACGTCCGGCGCACAGGGGGCCGCCTTCTCCTCGGCGGGCGGGGCGCCGACGACGATGTCCGGGGTAATGCCCTTTTCCTGGATCTGTTCGCCCGACGGGGTCAGATAGTAATTCGTCGTCAGTTTCATGGCGGAGCCGTCCGGCAGCGGGAAGACCGTTTGGATGGACCCCTTGCCGAACGACGGCGAACCGATCAGGACCGCGCGTTTGTAATCCCGCAGAGCGCCGGCCATGATCTCGCTGCCCGAGGCGCTGCCCTCGTTGATCAAAAGGACCAGGGGCGTCGCCGTGTCGGGATGGCTGAAATCGGATGTAAAGGATTCCTTCTTTTCGGGGTCCCGGCCCCGGACCGTCACCAGGACCGAACCGCGCGGCAGAAAACGCTTGGTGACATCGATCGCCTGGTCGAGCAGCCCGCCGGGGTTGTTGCGCAGATCGACGATCAGGCTCTTCATCCCCTTTTCCCTGAAGTCCTTAAGGGTGCGGTCCAATTCCCGCGGGGTATCCTCGCGGAACTCCACGAGACGCAGATAGGCGATCCCGTCCTCCAGGATGCGCGCCTCCTTGATATCCTTGATCTGGATGATGGCGCGCTTCATCTTGAAGGTCAAAAGCTTCCCCTCCTTTTCCCGCCATGCGACGATCTGAACCTCCGAACCGGGCTTGCCGCGCAATACCTTCACCGCGTCGTTCAGGGTAAAATTGCGCACGACCGTGGCATCGATCTTGACGATCCGGTCGTTCGGCTGCAGGCCCGCCTCCCAGGCGGGCGTCCCTTCGATGGGCGTGATCACCGTCAACAGGTTGTCCTTCATGGTGATCTCCACGCCCACCCCGCCGAATTTTCCCTCGGTGTCGATCTTGAGCTCGTCGTATTCCTCCGGGGTCAGGAACTGGCTGTGCGGATCGAGATCGCTCAGGAGGCCCGCCATGGCGCCGTAGATCAGCTTTTTCGGATCCACCTCGTGGACGTATTGCGTCTCGACGAAGGCGAGCGCGTCGGCGAAGAGCTCCAGCTCCTTGTAGGTCGCGCCCTTTTCCTTCTGAGGAAGGACGCCGGAGACGGCCAGGGTAGCCAGAACGAAAACAGAGAACAGGACGCAAAAAAGAACGACGGCCTGCCGCAGCGCGTTGACCCAGCGGGGGATATTCATGAAGTTAACCTCTTCTTTAGGATTTCGCCTACCACCTTGGGGTTGGCCTTGCCCCGGGAAAGCCGCATGACCTGTCCGACGAGGAACATCAGCGCCTTCTCCTTGCCCGCCCGGAAATCCGCGACCGAAGCCGCGTTGTTTCGGATGACGTCCTCGACGATGCCCGTCAACGCCTCCTCGCCGGAGACCTGCGCAAGATCCTTCTCCTTGACGATCTCGGCGGCGCCCCGGCGTGTGTCGCACATGAGCGCCAGGACCTCCTTGCCGGCGAGATGGCTCAGCACGCCGTCCTCGACCAGCCGCATAAGCTCGACGAGCCCGGCGGGCGCGAAGCCCAGATCGGCCAGCGTCGCGCGGCGGGCGTTCATCTGGGCCAGGACGGGACCCATCAGCCAGTTCGCGACCTTTTTGGCGTCCGCGAAGAGGCCGGCCGCCTCCTCAAAAAAATCCGCCATCTCGCGGGAAGAGATCAGGACCATCGCCTCCGGACGCGCGAGACCGAAATCCGCGCAAAACCGCCGGGCGCGCGCGCGCGGCAGCTCGGGCAGCTCGCGGCGCAGCGCCTCCAGGGTTTGCGGCGTGAACGTGAACGGCGGCAGGTCCGGTTCAGGAAAATACCGGTAGTCGTGCGCCTCTTCCTTGGAGCGCATGGAGCGCGTCCGCTGGGCGTTCTCGTCCCACAGGCGCGTCTCCTGGACCAGCGCCTCCCCCGCGCCGAGCGCCTGCGCCTGGCGCGCGATCTCGAACGTCAGGGCCGCGCGGACGGCCTTGAACGAATTCATGTTCTTAAGTTCCGTCTTCACGCCGAGCCCCTGGGTCCCGGCGGGACGCAGCGAGATGTTCGCATCGCAGCGCAGGCTCCCCTTCTCCATGTCGCAGTCGGAAACGCCCACATACTGCAGAAGGAGCTTGAGCTCCGTCAGGTACGCGTAGGCCTCCTCGGGAGAGAAGAGGTCGGGCTCCGAGACGATCTCAAGGAGGGGCGCGCCGGTACGGTTAAAATCCACAAGGCTCGCATCCGATCCCTCGGGATGCAGAAGCTTGCCCGCGTCCTCCTCCAGGTGCACGCGCTTGATGCGCACCGTCCGGACGCCGTCCCCCTCACGGTCGATCTCCAGGCGGCCGTGCTCGGCGATCGGCATGTCGAACTGCGATATTTGGAAATTCTTGGGCAGGTCCGGATAAAAATAATTCTTACGGTCGAACTTCGTGAGCGTCCGCGCCGTGCACCCCAGGGCGCAGCCGACCTTCGCGCCCGCGCGCAACGCCTCGGCATTAAGGACAGGCAGGGATCCCGGCAGCCCCAGGCACACGGGGCAGACGTGCGTGTTCGGCGCGGCGCCGAAGGCGTTGGCGCATCCGCAGAACACTTTGGTGCGCGTCTTTAACTGAACGTGCACCTCCAGACCGATGACCGGCTCGTAGGCCGCCGTTTTCATAGATTAGCTCCTGAGCTCCTCAGCTCTTGAGCTCCTGAACAAAAACAAAACATAAAAAATCAAACTGAATGCGAAAACCCTGTTTTTTCGTTATTTGGTCTGCTTACGAGCTTAGGAGCCAGGAGCTAGGAGCTTATAGTTTCGGTTTCATCGTATGCCACGGCGTCTTCTGCTCGTAGAAGGACGCCAGGCGATAGATGCTCTCTTCGTCGAAAGGCTTCGCCAGTATCTGCATCCCCACCGGCAGGCCGCTCTTCGTCATGCCGCAGGGCAAAGACAAG
>JBLMXZ010000135.1:0-12624 GCA_050258015.1 Deltaproteobacteria bacterium | reverse complement strand
GGATGCGATGGGGCTTGGAGAAGAACTCGCGCATGCACCACGAACCGAGGAGAGGTTCAAAAAGATGCTTGGTAAGATGCCGATATTCCACCGGCATATGACCGAGTTGGGCGCGACCCAGAAGGCCGAGGAGAACGCCGCGGCCCGCGGTTCCCGCACCGTGGAAGAGGAGGACCTCATGCGGGCGATGTTCTCCGAGGTGCCGCTGCAGTTCTATTCGTTGATGGTCCGGCTCTTGGACGATGTCGGATTCGATTACAGGAAGTACGACCTGCCCCACAGGGGGCGGTCCTGAACCCCATGCGTGTAAACAGGCACGCCATCCTGGTGCATTGCCCGCCGGCGCAGGTGGTTCCCGAGATCGTGACATGGGGCGAGGCGGGGTGGTGGCCGCGCGGTTGCCTGATGCGGTTCATCCGCCTGACGGACGGGCCGGTGGCGGCCGGCACGCGTTACCGCCAGCAGGTGCGCATGCCTTTCGCGCCCTCCTGGGAGGCGCAGGTCACCGAGGTGACGGCGCAGAGCATCACGCGGTCTTTTTTGAACGGCATGTTCAGCGGTTCGGAGACGGTGTGCGTCCGGGAAGAGGCCGGCGCCGCGCGCGTCACCTACGCGATGACGTACGAGGTCCGCGGCGCCGTCAACAGGGTCCTGTGGCCCCTGGTCCTGCGGCGCCTGCACGACGCGAACATCCGCCGGATCCTCGAAAACCTGAAGAGACACTGCGAGAGGCCCCTCGCCTAAACGCTTGAAAATTTCCCGGTGCTGCGCACCGGGAAATTCCCGGCGCAGGCTTCGGGGTTCCCGCCGCAAAGATCTGCGGGTCCGCCAACGCACCAGTGGTGGAGATCTTGTAAGGAGAACACCCGTTATGGGCAGGATCAAAGGGCGGACATGAAAGTTGCGGTGATCGGGCTGGGCGCTATCGGAGGGCTGGTGGCCGCCTACCTTAAATCCAAGGGGGTTGACGTCGTTACGGTCGGCCGCCTGGAGCAGAAGAAGCAGATCGAGCGCCTTGGCCTGGCGATCGAGGGCGTGCGCGGCACCGCGCTCGTCTACACGGACGTCCAGACGCGCCTTGAAGAGAAGGTGGACCTGGCGATCCTGACGGTCAAGACCCAGGACCTGCGCGACGCGGTCGACAAGTCCCGTGACTTCCTCGTCAACGGGCCGCTCATCCTCTCCACGCAGAACGGGGTGCGGGCCGACAAGCTTTTGGGCATGATGCTGGGTCCCGAGAACCTCGTCTCGAGCATCGTCATGTTCGGGGCGACCTACGTTCCGTATCATCGTGTCGTGCACAACTTCGAGGGCAACTGGCTTATCGGCCGGCCGTCGGGCAGGAACGACGAGGCCGTTGCCAGGATCGTCGACGTCCTCAAGGTCGCCTTCGAGGCCGTGCCTGTCGAGAACATTGCCGGGATGAAGTGGACGAAGGTCTTTGTCAACGCCAGCAATTGCATCCCTGCGGTCCTGGGCAAGAGCATGCAGGAGACCTATGCCGATCCTGCGATGTGCGGGTGGGCGCTTAAGATCCTCAAAGAAGGTTTCGATGTCGTTGACGCGCTCAAGATAGAGCTCCTGGACATGCCGGGATTCGAAGTCCAGAAGCTCAAGGGGCTGGCTTCCATGCCGGTCGAACAGGCGGCGCCCATTTATTCCGGCATCATGACGAAGCTGAGCGGCGAGCCGCTCTACGGCTCCATTCTGCAGAGCATCCAGCGCGGCCGGCCGAGCGAGATAGATTTTGTCAACGGCGAATTCGCCAATCAGGCGAAGACGCACGGCATAGACGCGAAACTCAACACCCGCATCACCGAACTTGTGCATAAGGTCGAGGCGTCGAAGACGTTTTTGACACACGAGGAGCTCAACCGGGACCTGGAGCGCATGAGCCAGGCGGCGCGCGAGGATTTTTTTTGACGGCGGGAAGGCGGCCGTCCCGTCTTGATTCGGCAAAGGGATGTATCTGAAGAGGTGTCTGCTATGGAAAAAAGTTTCAGTGAGTTGAGGAAGCTGGCGAAGAAGACGCGGGTCAAGTTCCCCCATCTGCGGGCGACCGTGACCAAGCAGGAGGGATACTGTTATCATATGTATAAGGTCGGGGATACCTTCGACTTCTTCGATTTCACGCACCCCCCTAAGGATTTTTGCCTGGGCGCCGTGCATTCGATGTTCCCGTGCATGTACGCCTTGACCTTCGGGGCGACGTTCCCGTTCATGGAGAACACCAAGTCCATCCGGACGACCTGTCCCGACGGCAAGAAGGTCGAGTTCCTGATCGAGCTGGTCGATGAGGAGGGAAAGGTCATCGAGGCCAAGCGGCAGGGGCCGCCGCCGGGACCGAACCCCAGGACCATGGACATCGAGGTCAAGGAGTCGACGGGCAAGTGTTTTTACAAGTACAACGTCGGCGACAAGGTGACGGTGAAGGGCTTGAAACCGCCGGAGGGCTTCTGCGGCGCGGCGTATCACATGCTCTTCCCCGTTCTTTTCGGGCTCAACTTCGGGGCGACGTTCCCCTTCATGGAGGACCCGAACTCGCTCGACACACCGACGTGCCCGGACGGGGGGCACGTGATATTCAAGGTAACGCGCAGAGATAGTCCGCAGGAAGGACGATAGACAATAGACCGTAGACGATAGGCAGGAACAAAGTCAAAAGGTTGTCGCCGGCCCTTGAGAACAGCGATCGTTTTTTGGTTTGACTATAGCCTATCGTCCCTCGCCTATCGGCCTCGATTAGCCATGTTCTATTAAGGAGCGATTCTAAAATGAGAAGACGCGTTGTTGTAACGGGACTGGGGGTCATCTCGCCCAACGGGATCGGCAAGGACGCCTGCTGGAAGGCGATGACGGGCGGCGTCTCGGCCGTCCGGCTCGTCGACATGTTCGATGTGTCGATGTTCCGCACGCGCATCGCCGCGTATTCGAAGGAGTTCGATCCGTTCGCGCTCGGCCTCGACGAGGAGGAGGTCCGGCGCATGGACCGCTATGTCCAGTTCGGCGTCGTCGCCGGCGACATGGCCGTTAAGGATGCCGGCCTCGATTTTGAGAAGATAGACCGCCGGCGCGTGGGCGTGAGCCTCGCCAACGCCATCTGCGGCACCAAGTATATGGAAGAGGAGTTCGCGCTGGTCACGGACAACGGCAGGCAGCCCATCGATCCGCGCCTGGTGCGGCCGTATCTTTACGATGCCTCGATGTTCAACACCCCCTCGGCGGAGCTGTCGGCGCGCTACGGCCTCAAGGGGTTGTGCAACACCATCTCGACGGGGTGCACCGCCGGCACGGACTCCATAGGTTTCTGCTATGAGTCCATCGCCGACGGCGACGCGGACGTCATGGTCGGCGGCGCCGCCGAGGCGCCTTTGACGCCCATCACCTTCGGCGCCTTCGACGTCGTCAGCGTCCTGTCGGCGCGCAACGACGAACCGGCCAAGGCATCGCGGCCTTTCGACAACAAGCGCGACGGCTTCGTCCTCTCCGAGGGGGCCGGCATCCTCGTGCTGGAAGAATTGGAACATGCCGAGAGGCGCGGCGCGCCCATCTACTGCGAGGTGACCGGCTACGGCACATGCAACAATGCTTTCCACATGACGGACCTGCCGGCCGACGGCCTGGCCATGGCCACCTGCATCAAGCTGGCCCTGGAGGACGCAGGCGTGAGCCCCAAGGACATCGACTACATCAACGCGCACGGCTCTTCCACGCGCATGAACGATGTCTTCGAGACCAACGCTTACAAGATCGCCCTGGGCGAGGACGCGTATCGTATTCCGATAAGCTCTTTGAAATCCATGATAGGGCATCCTTTGTCCGCGGCCAACGCCATCGAGATGGTCGTGGCCTCCATGATGTTCAAGCGTCATCTCATCCCGCCCACGATCAATCAGGAGGTCCGGGACCCGCAGTGCGACCTGAATTACGTCCCCAACAAGGCGATCGAGAAGAAGATCGACACGATCTTAAAGACGAGCAGCGGCTTCTCCGGCATCCACTCGTGCCTGGTCATGAAGCGCTATAAGGAGGGCCGGTAATGGCACGCATCGCGATCACAGGCTACGGCATCGTCGCACCTGCCGGCATAGGCAAGAAGCCCTTCTGGGCGAACGTCAAGGCGGGCCGCTCGTCGGTCAAGAAGATAGAGCGCTATGACGCGCACCTCTACCCGACGCACATCGGCGGCATGGTGCATGATCTGGACGCCTATTCGCACGTCTCCTCGCGCCTCTTGCAGAAGATAGATCCCTTCTCGCACATGGCGCTGATCGCTTCGGAGATGGCGCTGAAGGACGCGGGCATCGACCTGACGAAAGAGAACCTTAACCGGGTCGGCATCTTCATGGGCAACGCGCTCGGCGGCTGGCTCTATGGCGAGACCGAGCTGCGCGACCTGTACCTCGAGGGCCGCGAAGGTGTCAGCCCGTACATGGCCTCCGCCTGGTTCCCGGCGGCGCCGCAGGGGCAGGTGTCCATTTACTACGGCATCAAGGGGTATTCCAAGACCATCGTCTCGGACCGGGCGAGCTCGCTGATGGCGATGGGGCATGCCGTCAAGGTGCTCTCGAAGGACAAGGCGGACCTGCTGCTCGCCGGCGGGATGGAGGCGCCTTTGTCGCCGTACGGACTTTTGTGCTGCAACACGAACGGCGAGCTTTCGACGAAGAACGATCCGCCGGAGGAGGCGTATAAGCCTTTTGACAAACGCCGCGACGGTTTTGTGCCGGCCGAGGGCGCGGGCATCATGATCCTGGAAGGAGAGGAGCGCGCCCGCAAGCGGTCGGCCAACGTGCTGGCCTATATCACCGGTTACGGCACGACGTGCGACGGGGTGGACCGCATCAAGGCCGATCCCGACGGCAAGGAAGCCGCCCGCGCCATCCGCATGGCCCTGGATCAGGCGGGAGCAAAACCGTCCGACATCGATTATATTTCCCTTGACGGGGCGGCGACACAGGAAGGGGATGTCGGCGAGGCCGCGGCGGTCCGGCAGGTCTTTGGCGAGACGGCGGCGAAGATACCCGCCAGCGCGCCCAAGACGATATTCGGCAACCTTCTGGGGGCGTCGGGCGCCGTGGATATGATCGTCGCGATGCTCGCCATGGAGCACGGCCTTGTTCCGCCGACGCTGAATCTCAAAGAGATCGACCCGGCGTGCGCAGGCCTGGATTACGTGACCGGCGCGGCGCGGCCGAAAAAGATCGACAGGGCGCTCGTTATCTCGCGCGGCCGGGCCGGCATCAATTCGGCTTTAGTGATGGAAAAAGCTTGAGGGTTGAACGAGTAAGCGAGTTAACGAGTTAACGAGTGCGGAGGGCCGATGGATACGAAGCAAAAGGTGAAAGATGTGATCGTGAATCTCCTCAAGGTCAAGCCCGAAGAGCTCAAGGACGGCCAGTCGCTCGAGCAATCGTTGGGCGTGGATTCGACCGAGATGGTCGAGGTCTGCATCGCGCTTCAGAAGCAGTTCGGGGTCCAGCTCGCCGAAAAAGAGGTCGCCAAGCAGCACACGGTCGAGCAGATCGCCCGGGTCATCGACGCCAAGAAGGCCTGATCTTTATTTTATGCGTTTTATCGATTTGAGTCTTCCTATCGACGACACCCTCGTTGAGACGCACGCGGCGCGTATCGACCGGATCACGCACGCCGCCGGGGTCGAGCACTTCAACGAAGTGGTGATGGCCAAACAGCCGGGCGGCAAGGAGCGCTTCGCCTGCGGGGAGCGCGTGGCGAGGCCCGATGAAGTCCCGGACGCCGAGATGCTCTCCTTGGAGATCGTCCACGCCTCGGTCCACATGGGCACGCACGTGGACGCGCCTTTTCATTACGGCAGCCGGTGCGCCGGCAAGCCCGCGAAGAAGATAATGGACGTGCCCTTGGAATGGTGTTATGGCCCGGGCGTCGTCCTGGATTTTACGCACCTGAAATACCCCCAAAACATCACGAAAGACGAGGTCGCAAAGGCGCTTGAGAAGATCGGTTATAAGCTCAAACCGGGCGATATCGTCCTCCTTTATACAGGCGGGGACAAGAGGCTGGGTACGCCGGATTACGTTCACAAGTACGTGGGGATGCTCCCGGATGCCCTTACCTATATTCTCGATCAGGGCGTTAAGATGCTCGGCATCGATACGATCGGCCTCGATCGCCCCTGCTTTGAGATGTTCAACGAGTTTTTGAGCACCAAGGACAAGGCCAAGATATGGCCGTGTCACTTCATGGGGCGCCGGCGCGAGTACTGCCACATGGAGCGGATGGGCAACCTCGGCGCCATCCCCAAGCCTCATGGTTTTACGGTTTCATGTCTGCCTGTTAAAGTAAAAGATACGGGCGCGAGCTGGTGCCGCGCGGTGGCGATCGTAGAAGGCTAAATACGGCAAAGCTCGTAGCTCTTAGCTCGCGGTTCCTAAGATCAAAAGAGCTAAGAGCTAACGGCTAACTGCAGGAGGTCTGTTGTGGCTCATACATGCAATTCCATCGTGATCAACGCGCCGTACGAGAAGGTCTTCGACATCTCGAACGACATCCCCCGCTGGACCGAGCTCTTCGGCGGTGAGTACAAGGAGGCGACGGTCTTGAAGAAGGAGGGCAACAAGCTCACCTTCCGCCTGACCGACGACGAGGGCCGCTCGTGGCAGTCCTTCCGCCTGCTCTTTAAGGAGAACAACTTCGCTTACGCCCAGAAGCTGCCGCCCGAGTTCCCCTTTACGCACATGAAGATCATCTGGCTCTACACGCCGGCGCCCCCGGCCGAAGGCCCGGGTATCAAGATGACGTGGATCCAGGACTTCCAGATGGACCCCAAAGCCAAGTTCACGGACGCCCAGGTGGAAGAGATGATCAACAAACACTCGAAAGAGAACCTCGAGATATTCAAGAGGGTGATCGAGAAGGAAGCGGGACAATAAATGCAGGCGATAGCTATAGGCGAGAGGGGCAAAACGAGTCCCCTATAGCCCATAGCCTATCGCCTAGGGCCCGATAATATAGCCCGGCGAGGGTTATTATTAAAAAGGTTACATTTTTCATACTGTGCCTGCAGGGCTTCGTGATCGCGTTCAACGTGGGCTCCATCTCGGCCGTCGTGCCCGCGATCGCGCGGGACTTCGGCATATCGGCGTTCACGGCGGGCCGGATCAATTGGGCCTACATGCTGCCGTACGGCGTCGGCGCGCTCCTGTACGGTCCCTTAACGAGGCTTTTTCATAACAGGCAGATCAACGTCGCGACATTGTCCCTGTTCGCGCTCTTTTCGTTCCTGTCGGGCTGCGCGACCGGTTACAAGGCGCTCTTTGTCTTTCGGTTCCTCGTGGGTCTGTTCGCCGCCGCGACCACGCCTCTGGTCCTTATCTACCTTGCGGACCGAGTCGACGCCGCCCAGCGAGGCAGGTTCGTGGGCCTGTTCTTCAGCACGACCTTTGCCGCGGACCTGGCGGGGCTCTTCCTGAGCGGCATCCTCCCGTGGCGCTGGATGTTTTTTATACCGGCGGGGCTGGCGGCGGGGGCGGCCGTCCTGACGGCCCTTTTCTTTCCCCGGACCGAGACGCAGCGCCACGCGGCCCAGAGCCGCTATATAGAGGCCCTGCGGTCGTCGGCGATCTGGCGCGCCTTCGCCTATATCTTTCTCATCAGCCTCTTTTATCACGGCGTGCGCCAGTGGCTGGGGGTTTATTTTGCGCAGGGATTGGGTTGGGTTCAGATGCGCGTCTCCTGGGCTTTGACCTTCTGCAGCCTGGCGGGCATCGTGGGCGAGGCCTTCGGAGGAGTGTGCGCCGACAAGAAGGGCCGCGTCGCGACCCTTAAGTTCGGCGGCCTTCTGCTGGCGGCGGCGGCCGGGGCGCTCCTTGCCTTCAGGCAGCCCGGGGCGGTTCTTTTTCTTATGCTGGTCTGGGGGCTGGGCTGGGCGGTCAATCACGCCGGGATGTCGACCCTCCTGACGGATATGGACAAGCGCTTCATGAAGGAGGTCTCCAGCCTTAACAGTTCGGTGCGTTTTGTCGCCGGCGGGCTGGGCGTCGTCGTGGGCGGGGCGCTCTTCCGCCAGAGTTTCCGGCTGGGTTTTTTCGTCTATATGCTCCTTTTGGGACTGCTTTTTCTGGCAACGGACGCGATTTTGAGGACGAAAAAAAAGGATTATCGGTCCGCTGTTTGAGGTCTCATTGCTTGGTGCCTGATTTCTTCATGGTTTTGCTTAGGAGCTTACGAGCTTAGGAGCTCAGGAGCTAATCGAGAAGGGAGATCCATGTCTGATCTTAAAGGAAAGAACGCCGTTATAACGGGCGCCAGCCGCGGCATCGGCAAGGCCGTGGCCGAGACACTGGCCGCCCAGGGGATGAACCTCGTGCTGGCGGCGCGCGGCAAAGAGGCCCTGGAGGCGACGGCCCGGGAGATCGCCAAGAAGCACGGCGTGCGCGTCCTGGGGGTCGCCGCCGACGTCTCGAAGTTCGATGACCTGAAGAACCTGGCGGATACGGCGATAAAGGAGCTCAAGAGGGTGGACGCCCTTATCAATAATGCCGGCGTCTCGAGTCAGCATCCGTTCCATGAGCAGCCGCTCGAGGATATCGAGAAGTTGATGTACACGAACTTCTTCGGCTACGTCATGCTGACGCGTCTTTTGATCAACCATTTCGTTGAGAACAAGGGGGGCAGCATCATCAACATGGTCTCGGGTTCGACCATGGTCGATCCGCCGCCGCGCAACTTCATCGTGTACACCTCGCTTAAATGGGCGCTGCGCAAGTGGGGCAAGGGGCTCTTCTGGGAGATGCGCGATTTCGGCATCAAGGTGACGTCGTTATTGCCCGGCGTCACGGACACGGAACTGACGGACAAGCTTAAGGACATCAGCCAGGAGCGTTCCCGCCTGATGAGCCCGAAGGCCATCTGCGACGCCGTCGTCTTCGCGCTGAACGTTCCGGCGAACGTGTGCCCCATGGAGATATCGGTCATCAACCAGCAGACGCCGTGGACAAAGCCCGTCATCCCCCTGCGGCAGAATCATCCGGTAAAATAGACAATAGATAAACTATGAAATTCCCAATTTCCAATGCCCAATGGCAAATTAATCCCCAATCCCCAATGACAAATGGTTAAAGGTATTAATATCTTTTGTTTTTTTGGGAAGTTTGGAATTGGGAATTAATTGGGAATTGGTCACTTGTCATTGGAAATTTGACGCAGCCTATCGCCTTAGCTATTTACTACTTATGATCATCGACGCGCACTGTCACTGGCTTCCCGAGGAGATCATCAGCAACGCCCACTTTTTCTCAAAGGCCTGGGGCGATATCGAGGCCCAGGTCGAGGCCATGGAGAAGGCGGGGGTGGACAAGGCGGTCCTTTCCTATCCCACCTCGGACGCCCACCGGCGCATGGGATCGCTCAAGAAGGTCGCGATGCTCTATAACGAGCGCGTCGCCGCCATCTGCAAGTTCCAGCCGGATCGTTTCGTGGGCGCGGCCATCCTTCCGGTCGACGACGCGAAGGCCATGGTCGCCGAGTTCAAGCGCGCCACCCAGGACCTGGGGTTCCGGGGGGTGTCGTTGGCCACCAGCCACGAAGGGGCCTTCCTGGATGACGAGCGTTATGGGAAACTGTATGAGGAGGCCCAGAAATACCGGGTGCCGCTTTTCGTGCATCCCCAGATCATCCGGCCTATCGGCTGCGACCAGGTCGACGACCCGCTTCTGACGCCGGTCATCGAATACGTCTTTGAGACCACGATGTGCGTGGGCAAGCTCCTGATGGCCGAGATCTTCCAGCGCTATCCGGACCTGACATGGGTCTTTTCCTATTTCGGGGGGGTGACGCCGTTCATCGCCCACCGCTACGACGCCACCTATCAGATGCTGCGCCGCATCAATTTCGTCAAAGACCTGGGGGACATGCCCTCGAACTTCCTGCGGCGCATCTATGTAGATACGAGCGGCGACAGGACGCTCGCCAACTACATATCGTCCCTTGAGTTGTTCGGGCCCGGGCGCATCCTGTGGGGCAGCGATTACCCCGCCAAGCAGGATATCGGCGCCTCCATCAGCTTTCTGGATTCCCTGTCGGTAAGCGGAACGGACAAGGAGAACATCCTGGGCGGGAATTTAGAGAGGATCTTGAAACAGGTGAAACTTTAACAGAAGGCAGAAGGCAGGAAGCAGAAGGCAGAAGAATAACCAAGACGCGGGTTTTTTTAGGATTTCGATTTTTCTGTCGTCTGTCTTCTGATTTCCGTCCTCTGACATCTACCAACAGGAGGCTTTCTTCATGAAAATACTATTCTTACAGCCGCCCCTGGGCGCGTGGGCCACGTGGGGGACGCACCGGGCGATCAACATCGGCCATGCCCAGCTCGCGGGGTACCTCAGGCAGCATAATCCCGGCGTGACGCTGGAAGCGCTGGATTGCCGCGCCTGGGGCCTGAACGACGCCCAGATGCTCGAGAAGGTGGCGCAGAGTAAGCCCGATATCGTCTATGTGGGGGACATCCTGCACACGACCGGAGGACTTGCCGTCGTGTGGATCTACAACGAGGCGGCGCGCAAGGTGAAGGAAAGGTTCCCGCACGTCAAGACCGTCGTCGGCGGCATCTTCTACGCGTCGGCCTCGGAGTTCACGATGCGAGAGAACCCCGGCCTGGATTTTTGTCTCGCCGGCGAGGCCGAGGAGACCCTGGGCGAGCTCGTGGCGCAGCTCGGCAAGGCCGCGCCCGACCTAAAGAGCGTCAAGGGCTTGTGCTGGCGCGACAACGGCAAGATAGTGCTCAACGCTTACCGGCCGCTCATCTGCGATCTGGACGCCCTGCCCATGCCGGCCTACGACTTGTTCCCCATGGACCGCTACGTGGGCCATACCTATTGGAACAACTATTCGGAGACCTGGAACTCGCGCGGGTGTCCGGCGGCCTGCACCTTCTGTTACGAGTGGGGGCAGTTCGACCCGCGCGGCAACCAGGACTTGAGGCAGTACCGCTATCGTTCGGCCCGGAAGGTCGTCGACGAGATGGAGCTCCTCTACGAGAAATTCGGGACCCGCACGATCGTCATGATGGACGATACCTATAATGTCTCGCGCCAGCGGATGGAGGAGACGATCGAGCAGTGCCTCTCCCGGGGCGTCAAGATGAAGTGGATGCCGCTGGGCCGCGCGCCGTACTTCATACGCGACATCGACCTTTTCCCCGATCTGCGCAAGGCCGGATGCTTCATGTGCCTGGTGGGCCTCGAGGTCGCCGACGACGAGGAGCTGCGCAAGCTCAAGAAGGGCATCACGGTCGAGCAGGTCAAGGAGACGGTGACGAAGCTGCGCGAGGCCGGTATCGCCACGGTCCTGACGTGGATGATCGGGTTCGAGGACGACGACGAGGAGAAGATCAAGGCCCGCTTCGCGGCCGTGGACGAGGTCGATCCGGACATCATCGCGCTGCAGTTCCTGACGCCCATCCCGGGCTCGCCCATCTGGGAGACGGTCTCGGCGAAGGGCATCATCCGTTTCGAGGACCTGAACAAGAAGATCCGGCAGTGGGACTTCCATCAGCCGATCATGCCCACGAACCATCTGTCCATCGCCGAGATCGCGGACCTGGGCTCCTGGGCCTTCCGGGAGTTCTACTCCAAGCCGGGCCGCATCCAGCGGGCCATGCACAACCGCAATTACGACCCCCTGGTCGGCGCGTGCGTGCGGGACTTCATGAACAACGTCCAGCACTTCCAGAAGGAATCCCACGGCACCCGCTCCTATGTGGGCAGTGAATAGGGATCCCGGGGGAGAATAAGATATTTGTTGATTTTTCTTTTTTCGATGTTACAATAACACACATCATTTTTTGAGAGAGTTATCCCGCACCGCCCCAGCGACATAATGCCTTATATATCAGAAAGCAATTTCCGTCGCTTCCTGGATCTGCTGCAGGAGGATTACGGAGTCTTTCTTCCCATCAAGAGAGGGAGCCAGCGGTTTTACCGACGCTACGAGGGCTCCCTGGATGAAGCCTGCATCGGCGAAGTCCGCGCCTATGAGCCGCTCAAGGCCTTTTTTACGCGGGCCCGGGAGGACGTGGCCGAGGATTTCGCCTCCGGCGTGCCCCACGCCCAGGACAAGCCCATCGCCGTCGTCGGCGTCAAGGCCTGCGACCTGAAGGGTTTCAAGGTCCAGGACCACGTCTTCGGCAATGCCGACCTGCCGGACCCCTTCTACGTTCGGAATCGCAAAAGCAACCTCATCATCAGCTCGGATTGCACCTGTGCCATCGAGACGTGCTTTTGTCTCGCCCTCGGCGTCACCCCCGCCCCTCAAGAGGATACCGATATCAATCTGTCTCCGGTGCGCGGCGGCTTTCTGGCCGAACCCCGCTCGGAAAAAGGCCGCGCCCTTTTGAACAAACACAAAAATCTTTTCGAAGAGGCCAAGAGGGAACAGGAGGGCGACCGGGACAGGCAGCGGACCAGGGCGCAGGAGGAGGTCCGCAGGAATATCGAGCGCGAGGCAACGCCGTCCCAGGACAGCTTTAAGGGTATCGTCGAGCGTTCCTTCGACTCCAAGATGTGGGAGGAGGAGTCCAGGACGTGCGTCGAGTGCGGCGCCTGCACGCTCATTTGTCCGACGTGCCATTGCTTTCTTCTCTACGAC
>JBLMXZ010000134.1:0-11344 GCA_050258015.1 Deltaproteobacteria bacterium | reverse complement strand
CGTCGGATGTCTTCCTGTCGAGGCGGAACTGCGGCTCCGGCGGCCGGGAGAGGACGTCGTAAAGCCGGTAGCGGTCGGGGATCCCCTTCTTCAGCAGCACGATGTCGTCGCGCACGTCCTCGATCCCCCACGCCCCCGAATCAAGGAACGCCCGCAGGTTCTCGTAGCGTTTCTCTTTATAGAACCCCTTGAACGTCCTTTTGTCGAGGAAGTCGATCAGCGCGAACGACGCCGCCTCCGGCAACACGTACGCCTTGTCGGAAAGCGTGTAAAAGCCCGCATAGACATGGTGGAACGAATACAGGTCCCGCCGGTTGGTCAGCCGCGGCAGGAACTCGAAGGTCGCCACGACGCCCGCCTGCGGCGGCACCTGATGGAGCATCTCCTGCTTGAGGCGATCGCGGAACGTCGGGCGCAACCCGCCGCCCAGATCCCCGAGCACCGTTCTATAGGGTCCGATCAGGATGCCGAACGCGGCGGCCACGGCCAGGATAAAAGCGATAAAGGGCCAGCGGACGATGGAACGGTTCCACCGGCTCAGCAGCCGCCCCAGGCCGAGAATGGCGGCGTAAAAGATGAACGGGATCATCTCGGCGGTGTAATGAAAGTAGATCTGCGTGTCCGACGGCCGCGTGGAGACGAGATGCTGAAAGAGGAACGGCAGGAGGGCGAGGAGCGCCGCGGGACTCAAAAGCGGCAGGCAGGCCACGGGCAAAAAGAGCTGCGTAAGGTAGTAGGCCTTCGGCACCGTCAGGACGATCTTCGCCACCTTGGCCGGGTCCAAGAAGAGCGCCTGGCGGATCTCTTCCGGCGTCTGCCCCAACCCCCGGTAAAGCAGGAGAAAATTGATGAGGTCCTTATTGAAGGCGGGCATCAGAACGCGCACGCAAAAGAGGAAATAGGACACGCCCAGGACGAGGGGCACCAGGCTCCACCGCCAGGGCCTTCTGCCGATCAGCGCCGTCAGACCGATGCCGACGGCGGCCAGGGCGATATTCTCCTGGCACGACATCGCAAGAAGCAAAAAGACAAGGAAAGGAATGAAACGCCGCCGGTGATACATCCACAGCATCAGGGACAGGAAGAGCGTCGCGAAGACCGTGGGATGGAACTCATACAGGTTGGTGAAGGCGAGGCCCGGATAGAGCACGTACAAAAGCACGAGCGCTGCGGACCAGACGCGTCCCAGGACATCGCGGGCGATAAGATAGAGCGGCAGGGCTGCGGCCGCCAGCGCCAGGGTCTGCAGCCACAGGAGGATCAGAGGGTTCGGCAGGATCCTGTAGAGGGGGACGAGCAGGAAAGAAACGAGATGGGCATGATTTCCCAGGAAATTCAGGCCCAGGATGGAGGACACGCCCGAACCGTGAAAGGCCAGGTTCCATAAGACCTGGGCGTGGACCGCCAGGTCGAAATCATCGTAGGCGAACGAAAAATACTTGAGCGTGCAGATCGCGCCGAAGACGGCGGCATAGGCGCCGATGAGCGTCCAGGCCGCCGCAAGGGAAAGGTCCCCGCCCTTGCGCCGCGCGGCCGCCCGGACAAGCGCGTCTTTTAAATCTGCAAACCGGGACATAGGGGCTATGCCTTCCTGTAGACCGTCTTCCAGTAACGCGCCAACTCCGCGAGGTGCCGCTCGAGCCACATCCGGTTATCCAGGCACCACGCCACGACGTCGCGCATCCCCTCCTCGAAACCCACCCGCGGCCGCCACCCGAGGGCCCGCATCCGCGAGACATCCAGAGCGTAACGCACGTCGTGACCGGGGCGGTCCTTGACGAACCGTATAAGGGCCGGGGATTTGCCCATAAGGGCCAGAAGACGCCTGACCGTGTCGATATTGCGGCGCTCGTGACCGCTGCCGACGTTATAGACCGACCCCGTCCTGCCTTTATGGTAGACCGTCCACACGGCCCGCGCGCAATCCGAGACGTGCAGCCACTCCCGAATGTTGTTCCCTTTGGCATAGACCGGCACATACTGGCCGTTGAGCGCCCTCAGGATGACGACAGGCACGAGCTTTTCCGGATACTGCCACGGGCCGTAGTTGTTCGAAGGGCGCACGATGACCGCCGGCAGCCCGTAGGTGCGGATGTAGGCCTTGACCAGAAGATCGGCGGCGGCCTTGGAGGCCGCGTAGGGCGAGTTCGGCGCCAGGGGCGCGGTCTCCTTAAAGCGTCCGCGCGCGATATCCCCGTAGACCTCGTCGGTCGATATGTGCACCAGCCGCCCCACCCCCTGCTGCCGGCAGGCGTCCATCACGGTCAAGGTCCCCTCCACGTTCGTGCTTATGAAGGGGTGCGCGGCCTGGATGCTGCGGTCCACGTGGGTCTCCGCGGCAAAGTGAACGACGCCGTCCGGCTGCTCCTTTTGGAGGATCGTCTTCAGCCGCCGCGCGTCGCGAACGTCCGCCTCGTAGAGGCGGACGCGGCCCCGGACGCTCGCCAGGCGCTGGCGGTCGCCCGCGTAGGTCAAGGCGTCGACGACCGCAAGGGCGTGGCCGGCGGCCACGCCCTGACGCACGAACTCGCTGCCGATGAAGCCGCAACCGCCGGTAACCAGGATTTTTACCCCGCGCCGTGACGTCATGTGCCCCCCTGGCCGCCCGGGCGGACCTGCCGGACGTATTCCCGGACGCACTCTTTCAGGACCGAACGGATCGGCCGCACGCGAAAACCAGCCTTCTCCAGCTTGCGGCAGGACAGGATCAGGTTGGAACGTTTGAGCCCCAGCGAACGGAACCGGATCCGTTCGTAGGCAAAATCCGGCCGCAGGCGGCGATACGCCTCCATGAGATCGACGTACCTGAGGCCGCCTTTATTGACGACATTATAGATGCCGCGCGCGTTACGCCGCAGCAGGAACCGGACGGCCCTGATAAAGTCGGGCACGTAGGTGACGGAATTGGCGAGCTCGATGACCTTGCCGTACGCGATGAGCTTCGTCAGCAGGTTTTTAGGGTGGGGCGTGTCGTCCAGAGGAATGCGCAGGCGGACGATAAGGATGCCGTAGCGGCCGCACAGGGGCAGAAGCGCCCGTTCGGCGTAGATCTTTGTGCGGCTGTAAAAGAGATCGAAATAATCCGGGACCCGCTCCTCCTCCAAAGGCCTGTCCTTTTCGTAATCGTAGTTGTAAATGCAGCCGCTCGAGATGTGGACGAATTTGACGCCGTGCCGGATGGCGGCCTCGGCGAGCCATAACGGCACGAAGACGTTGGCCGTGAGCGTCCCCTCCCTGTCGCGCTCGCAGTCATCCACGTTGCGCCTGCCGGTATAGCCGATGGCATTGATGAGGACGCGCGGCCTGAAACGGCGCACCAGGCGCTCGGCGTCCGCGAAGGAGCGGATGAACGTCGTCACCGCGCGGCCCCCGAGCGCGGTCTCGAGCTTGCCGCCGATGAACCCTTTGCCGCAGATAAGAACGTCAGTCTTTTTCAATGACGGGCCTCGAGTTAAGATAATCGCCGTATTCCGTCGGGATGGCGTCCGCCAGCCGTTTCAGCTGTCCCTGCGTGATATAACCGCGGCGATACGCGACCTCTTCGATGCACCCGACCTTGAGCCCCTGTCTTTCCTGGAGCGTCTTGATAAAAACAGAGGAATCGATGAGGGAGTCGTAGGTCCCGGTGTCGAGCCACGCGTAGCCCCGCTTCAGGCGCGCCACCCGCAGCCTGCCCTGGGCGAGATACGCGGCGTTGACGTCGGTTATCTCGAGCTCTCCCCGCCGGGAAGGCTTGATCTTCTTCGCCAGGGAGACGACCCGGCTGTCATAAAAATAAAGCCCGGTGACCACCCAGTTCGACGCCGGATGCCGCGGCTTCTCCGTGATGGAGGCGACCCTCCCTTTCTTGTCGAAGCCGACAACGCCGTAGCGCTGCGGGTCCCGCACGTAATACGCGAAGACCAGCGCCCCCTCTTTCAGCCGCGCCGCCTTCTCGAGGACGGGTGTCAGTTCGTGGCCGTAAAAGATGTTGTCGCCCAGGATAAGGGCGACGGGGCTCTTGCCGATGAACTCCTCGCCTATCAAAAAACTCTGGGCGATCCCGCCCGGGCGGTCCTGCACCTTGTAGGAGAATCGCATCCCCAGGTCGCGGCCGTCGCCCAGAAGGTCGCGGATACGCGGCACGTCCTGGGCCGTGGAGATGATCAGGATGTCCCGGATCCCCGCCAGCATAAGCACCGACAGGGGATAATAGATCATCGGCTTGTCGTAGATGGGCAGCAGCTGCTTGCACACCCCCCGCGTGATGGGGAACAGCCGCGTGGCCTTGCCTCCGGCGAGTATGATGCCTTTCATAATGCCTCCCTCATTACTCGAAGACCGAAATCAGGTAGAGGTGAGAAGACAGAAATCAGGGGGCAGAAAAAACAAAACCTTAAGACCCACAATCAAAATCTAGCCCCGTTCATGGTTTCTTCTGCCTTCTGCCTTCTGCCTTCTGATTTCTGATCTCTGAAAAAGGTATGCCGATGTCCGCAACCCGGATCCTGCCTGCCTTACGCCGCCCTGCGGCAGACACAAGCCCGGTCTTAAGCGCCGTGAAGGTCACGGTCCGGCAGGCCTGAACGACCTCGCCCGCGCACGCCCCCGTCGCCGCATCCAGGCCCGACGGAACATCCGCCGCCACGATCCAGGCGCCCGATGCGTTGAGGAGCCGTATGACCCGGGCCAGCGGCTCCCGCGCAGCGCCCTGGGCGCCGATCCCCAACAAGGCGTCCACGACCACTTCGGCCGCCCGCAGGGACCTGCGGAGCCTTTCCCTGTCTTTCGCGCCCCTCAAGGGCCGCAGGACGATGCCCAGCCGCACGAGGATCCGGTAATTGAGCTGCGCATCCCCCTTCAGGTCCCGGGCCGTGCCCGTAAAGTAAACCTCCACCGGCACGCCCGCCTGCTTCAGGTATCGGGCGGCCACGAACCCGTCGCCGCCGTTGTTGCCTTTTCCGCAGACGCAAACGACCCGCTGCGACCGGCGTCTGCCCAGTATCCCCAGGACCTCCCCGGCCACGGCCTGGCCCGCGCGCTCCATCAGAAGAAGCGTCGGGATGCGGTAGCGCTCCCAGGCCAAACGGTCCAGCCGGGCGACGGCGGCCGGGGCCAGGACCGGGCCGCGCCGACTCACAGGCGCGCCCTCTCGCAGCGCCGCCGCCAGTATATCAGGGTGTCTTCGAACGTCTTTTCGATGGGGATCTCGGGTTTCCAGCCCGTCGCCTCCTTGAATTTCGTGCAGTCCGGGATCTGGAGTGTCACGTCCGAAGGCCGCAGAAGCGCCTTATCCACCACGACCCTGATATCCTGTTTACGCGGCGAAAAACCCAGCAGCATCTGGAGCGCGTCGCCGACGGTCATCGTCCTGTCGCCGCCGATGTTGTAGACCTCTCCCGGCAGGCACTTGTGAACCAGAAGCCAGTAGGCGCGCACCGTATCGCGCACATCCGCAAAGGTACGCACGCTCTCAAGGTTACCCACGCGCACGACAGGCTCCTGAAGGCCCGCCTCGATGCGCGCGATCTGCCGGGAAAAGGCGGAGATGCAGAAGACCTCGCCCCGCCGGGGCCCCGTATGCGTGAACATGCGCGTCCGGATCACCTTGATGCCGTAGGACAAAAAGTACTGGAACGCGATCATGTCCTCGCCGACCTTGCTCACCGCGTAGGGGCTCGCGGGCCGGAAGGTCTGCGTCTCCTTGATGGGGACCTCGTCCGGCCGGACCTGACCGTAGACCTCGGAGGAGCTGCAGATATGGATCACCGGGTCTATGCCGGCGTGGCGGACGGCCTCCAGGAGATTGATCGTGCCGCAGACATTGGTCTCCACGGTGTTCACCGGCGCGTCGAAACTGGTGGAGACATAAGACTGAGCCCCGAGGTGAAAGATGATGTCGGGCCGGATGCCGGAGACGGTGTCGTAAACGGATTTGGAATCCAACAGCTCGCAATAGTGCAGATGAAGCCGGTCCGCGATCCCCTCGATGTTGTCCATGGGGCTGCGCCAGCGCCGAATACCGTGCACCTCCATGCCCTTATCCCTGAGGGCAAGAAGAAAATCGGCCAGATGGCTGCCGACAAAACCGGTTATTCCCGTTATCAGTATCTTTTTCATTGAGCCGCCTCCCGTACCCCGCTCTCTTATCCTTGATATTATTTATGTAAAGGTGGTTGCGGGAACGGACCTGCTTCCACGCCCACCACCCCACCCGCTGCCCGGCCTAACGACTTGACCCCGATCCTATCAGGCGGCCGCGGGACCACAGGCGCTGCGCCCGGCGGTAATCGCCGGGAGTGCCGAAGTCGAGAAGCCGCTTTTTCTCCACATATCCCCGGCACGCCAGGCCCAGACGTCCCGCGCGCGGGAAAAAATCGCGCTCCAGGGAAAAAGGCGGCCGCGGCATGCGTTCCAGGGCCCGGCGGCTCATCGCGTAGATGCCCGCGTTCTGAAAGCCCCGCGGCCCGCCCCGCCTCTTCTCTTCGAAACAGACCACCCGTCCCGCGGGATCCAGGGCCACGCGGCCGCGCCCGCGCTTGTTCTGCGCCGGCACGACGACGAGCGAAATGTCGGCGCGGCGCCTTTTATGAAAAGCCACGAGCCGCCCCAGATCGGCCCCGCAGAATGAATCGCCGTTCAAGACAAGAAAAGGGTCGCTCCGGATCCAGCGCCGCGCGCCGCCCACGGCGCCGCCCGTGCCCCGCGGCGCCTTTTCGCATACACAGCGCACGTTCCAGGAAGCCGGGAAGCGCCGCGCCGCGCTGCGGATCATCCGTCCTTTGTATCCGGCGCACAGGATAAAGCGCCGCAGCCCGAAACGAGCGCACTGATCGAGCAAGAGGCCGAGAAAAGGCGCGCCGCCGAACGAAGCCAGGGGCTTAGGCCTGTCGTTCACCAGGCGCCGCAGGCGCCTGCCCCGCCCGCCGCACAGGATCACCGTATCGATACGGGAAAGGTCGGCACCCATCCGAAAAACCTCCTCGAAGAAGAACAAAAAGGACCCGCCGCCCTCGTCCCGGCGGATGACCGGCCGATCAAAAGTGCGTGTCCGGACGGTAATAGACGATCTGGGAACCCTGATCGTCGAATTTAAAGGGCACGCGCAGGAACGACCGCATGGCGCGCCGCACGCCGGCCTGGCGCTCCGGAGGCGCGAAAAACAGCATGAATCCGCCTCCGCCCGCCCCGATAAGCTTGCCCCCCGTGGCCCCGGCCCGGCGGGCCTTGCGGTAGATCTCATCGATGGTGGACGTCGTGATCTTGCTGCTCAACGTCCTTTTGATCAACCACGCCTCGTGCAGGAGCTTTCCGAACCGCTCGTAGGAGCATCGGTCGTCGTTCAGGATCTCCAGGGCCTCATCGACCATCTCGCGCATGCGCAGAAGCTCTTTTCTCTTCTGCGGGATCCTCTGGATCTGCTCGCCGGCGATCTCCGTCGCCAGCCGCGAAAAACCCGTAAAGTACAAAAGGAAGTGGCTCTGAAAGGCATTCAGCTTTTCCGGCAGCAGCGGCACCGGCTCCACCTGGAATTTCCCTTTTCCCCAGAAACGGATCTTGTTGAAACCGCCGAACGCCGCGCTCACCTGGTCCTGGGAACCGACGTTCTCGCGCATCTTCTGCTGCTCGATCTTGATGGCTTCGGTGGCCAGCTGACGCTTGGAGACGAGCTTGCCCACCAGGGCATAAAGGGCGTGGAGCAAGCCGACCGTGAACGCGGAGCTCGAACCGATGCCGGAGCGCGCGGGCAGATCGCCCACATGCTGGACGCTGACGCCCTTCTCGATCTTAAAATACCGCAGGATCTCGCGCACGGCGGGATGCCTGATCTCATCCAGGCTCTTCACCATCTCGTTGCGGGAATAGACGATGCGGTATTTATGATCGAAGAAAGGCGGCAGATAGCCGCAGATGACATAACAATACTTGTCTATCGACGTGGCGAGGACCGCTCCCGTATTTTCCTGATACCACGCCGGGTAATCGGTGCCTCCGCCGAAGAAGGAGACGCGAAAAGGGGTACGGCTGATGATCATGTATGCTCCTTGATTTTTTGTCTATAACAGGTTTTTATTCTTTGCAAAAAATCAACCCCGCAGCCTGCCCTTTGGCAAGGGGTCATTCATTGTCTATAACAGGTTTTTATTCTTTGCAAAAAATCAACCCCGCAGCCTGCCCTTTGGCAAGGGGTCATTCATTGCCTATAACGGGTTTTTATACCTTACAAGATTAACCCCGAAGTCTGCGAGAGAAATTTCTGAGCGCTTAGACGAGGGGTGACTCTTGCCCATAACGTGTTATCCCCTTTTAAGGGACTCCCTTGTTCCGGACCCATCCTTCGCGGGAAGCGCAAAATCCTTGAAACGCAGACCCAGAAACTTCTCGTGAAGGATCTGCAGAAGGGCCCCCAGGCCGTTCTTCATAATGGAAAGCTTGCGCACGCCGCCGATCCGCCGGGGCTCGTCCCCGGGAACCTCGCAGACCTTAAGCCCCAGCTTGCGCGCGCGTATGCTGCCGCCGGTCTCCCAGCTGTTCATATAAAAGAAACGGGATTTAAGCCAGCCCTGGCGGTCCTGCCCCCAAAGCCGCATGGCCTCAACCGCCTCGCGGCGATAGGCGCGCATGCCCACCAGCGTGTCCGTATACGAGCTGCCGAAGAGGAGGTTTATCATCTTCGTGAACATCCTGTTGCCGAAAGCGGTCATGGGATCGTCGTCCTCGCTCTTCGCCTTTCCCGCGTAGCGGGACGCGATGACAAGGTCGTATCCCTGGCGGACCTTGTCCGTCAGCGCCGGGATGAGCCCGGGCAGGGAGTTCCCGTCGGGCGTCACCGTCAGCACGATGTCCCCGGTCACGCGCTCGAAGGCCTCATCGAGGGCGTTGGGCAGACCGATGCCGCTCTGAACGAAGGCCGGATACCCGTTCTCCCGGCAGAACTCGAGCGTCCCGTCGGTCGAGCCGCCGTCGACGACGATCAACTGGTCGTACCACTCCCTGTGGAGCTGCGGCATGAACCACCGCATGCCCTGGATCTCGTTCTTGGTGGGCAGGATGACCGTCACGCCCCTGCCGGGTCCGTCCGTCATCGCGCGGACCCTCCCGCTACCTCGGGATCGCGAAAATAGTTCTTCTTTTTCGTGTATTCGTCCTGGTGCTCCACGAACCACTCCCACGTGGCCTTCAGGCCGTCGGCCAGCGTCGTCGACGGATCATAGCCGATCGTCTCCCGGGCCCGGGCGATGTCCATGACCCTTTTCGGGAATCCCGCCGGCTTGGACGTGTCGAAGGTGTAGTTGAAATCGAGGAAACTGTGGAGCGCTTCGACGAGCTCGCGCACCGAATATCCCCGGCCCGCGCCGAGATTGACGAACTCCCCCTTCGTGCCGTGGTGGAGCGCCAGGATGACCCCCTCGGCCACATCCCGGCTGTAGGCGAAATCCCGCACCGCCGAACCGTCGCCCCAGACGACGACGGGATCTTCCTTCTGATAGATCCGCCACATCAGCGTCGGAATGACCATCGCATTTTCCGGGTCGAAGTTGTCGCCGGGGCCGTAGACGTTGCTGGGCCGCACGATGGCGAAATTCTCCAGACCGTGCTGCACCTTATACGCGTGGATCTGGAGCTCCGCCATGCGCTTGGCCCATCCCGCGAAATCCATCGGGATCGAATCGAGCCGGTAGTCCGACTCCCGGAAGACGTCCGTGTCGCTGTAGGCGCCGATGGAACTGGTGTAGACGACCTTTTTGACGCCGTTGAGACGGCAGGCCTCCAGCACATTCAGGTTCATCATCATCGTCGGCACGAAATGGCTGGCCAGCTTGCTGCGGGCCACCACCACCGAACCCTTGATGCCGGCCAGATGGAAGACGCTGTCGGCGTCCCGCGTCGCCTTTTTACAGACGGCGAAATCCGTCAGGTCCGCATAGACGTGCTCGGCCCGGTCATCAACGGTAATGCGGTCGAGCGAGACGATGGTCACGCGCGCCCCGGCCCCGCACAAAAGGTCCACCACCTGCCTGCCGATCAGCCCGGTCCCTCCCGTCACGACCACGCGCTTCCCCTTAAAAGAAACTAAAATATCCTGACTTATCATTGCTTTACTCCTGTCGTTCTATAAGGCTATAGGCTATAGGCTATAGGCTATAGGCTATAGGCTATAGGCTATAGGGGGATCCTGCCGCATCTCGCTTGTTATCTATAACCTCTCGCCTATCGCCTATGGCCTCTCGCCTATCGCCTATTTTTATACCATTGATACATACGCTCGATCCCCTCCCGCAGGCGCACGCGGGGCCGCCAGCCCAGGGAACGTATAGCGGAGGAATCGAGCAGGCGCACGGGGTTCCCGTCCGGCCGGGAACGGTCGAAGACGATGCGCCCCGCGAACCCCGTCACCTCTTTGATAAGGGCGGCCAGTGCACGGACCGATGTCGTGTGTCCCGTCCCCGCGTTCACGATGCCGGCCTTGATGTCGCGCTCCATGACGAACCAGCATGCGGACGCGGCGTCATCGGCATAAAGGAATTCGCGCCGGGGCCGGCCGCTGCCCCACACCGTCACGGTGCGCGCCCCGCTCCGGCGCGCCTCATCGAACCTCCTTAAGAGCGCGCCGGCCACGTGCCCGTCCTCTCCCATCCGGTCGCCGATGCCGTAGACGTTCGCCGGGATGACGGCCACGAAACGCGCGCCGTACTGATCCTGATACGCCCGGCACAGGCGCAGGCCCGCGATCTTGGCCAGGGCAAAAGGCTCGTTCGTCGGTTCCAGCGGCCCGGCCAGGATGGAGGCGGTCTTCATCGGCTGCGGGCAGTATTTCGGATAGAGACACGGGCTCGCCAGATAGACCAGCTTCTTGACCCCGGCCTCATGGGCGCTGCGGATGACGTTCATCCCCATCGCCATGTTGTCATACAGGAAATCAACGGGGGCCGCCGCGTTCGCCTTTATCCCGCCCACCCGGCCCGCGGCCATCACCGCGTATTCGGGTCTTTCCTTCAGGAAAAAACGGCGCACGGCCGCCGGGTCGGTCAGATCGAGCTCGCGGCGGGTGCGCGTGATCACCCGTTCGTACCCGCGCTCCTTAAGCAGGCGCACGAGCGCCGAACCGATCAGGCCGGTGGCCCCGGCCACGTAGATCCGCGCCTGTTTCTTTATAGACATTTCTCTTTCCTCAGAAATCGCTTAAGACAAGCCATCAGATAGGCGATGTGCTTGTCCGTTATGCCCTGATGGACGCCGATGTGCAGGCCGTGCGTTCCGATGAATTCGGCCTCGGGAAAATCCCCGGTCTTGTATCCCAGAAAGGCGAAGCCCGGGCATTGGGTCGGCATGGAGGAAAAAAGGTCGCGCGTGTCGATGCCCC
>JBLMXZ010000133.1:0-6581 GCA_050258015.1 Deltaproteobacteria bacterium | reverse complement strand
CCCAGCGGCGCGGTGACCTCGGGATCCTGCAATTCCGACGCGAACTGCCGTGCGGGCCGGACCCTTGAGGCGGTCGTCAAGAAGTATACGCCGCCGAGCTTTTTCGACAAGGCGATCTATTCGGCGGACGAGGTCGATCTGAACGGCAACAGTTACGTGGTCAACGGCGACGTCATCTATGCCAACACGGTCAGCGATACGGACCATGTCACCGGGTCGGTGGAAGAGGATCCTTCGATCGCCCCCCTGGCGCAGCTTGATTGGTCGAAACTGCGGGAGGTTGCGGCAGGCCAGACGCATGTGGATGCGCACGGCAACGTCAAGGATAACGTCTATGATGCGAGCGACCTTCGCGAAGTCCAAAGGGGGGACGATAACTATCCCAGCGATTTTTGGTATCATGCGCCCTCGGATCCTTCCAAATCACCGGGGACGGACGGCTATGACGGCGAGCCCAACGTCGTCTACGTGGAAGGGGACATGGTGTTGAACGGCAATGTCGGCACCATCGGAGGCTTCTTCCTCGTTGTCGGCGACGTTCTCACGGACCCCACCGATTCCTCCGATACATCGATCAACGGCGTGGGAACGGTCAACGGCTCCATCTATTCATCCGGGAACTTTAAGATCAACGGCGGCGCCGGCGGCATCAACGTGGACGGGGGGGTGTGGGCCGGACAGGAAGCGGAGCTGAACGGTAATTCCACCGTCTCTTTTAACGAGTACTATATGGATGCGATCGAGTTTCTGGTCGAATCGAACGGCGCGGGGTCCGTTGTCCAGATCCTGAGCTGGCGGGAAGTGTGACGATGGCGCGCAAGAATATCGATACGCAGGCCGTTAAGGATCTGGTCAAGGGGTCTACCGAGGCCGTAAAGGACATGTTCGCGCGCTCGATGAGCCAGGCCGCGGCCACGAAAGGCTCTGTGGGCGTCGATATCGGCAACGACGCCGTCAAGACGGTGCGGCTGGAATCCTTCAAGGACGGACGCCGGCTTCTGGGTTTCGGCGTCGAAAAGGTCGCCGACCGCAACTATATCGATGCGTTGAGCAAGTCCCTCGCCAAAGCGGGCGCGACACCCGATCAGGCGGCCGCCATAGCGGTGAGCGGTCAGGGCGTGGTTTCGCGCTACATCGAACTCCCCCTCATGAACAAGGGCGATCTGGAAAGCTCCATGCGCTTCGAGATCGAGAAATACGTTCCCTTTGCCCTGGCGGAGGTTGCCACCGACTACGCGATCGTCCAGGAGCTCAAGGATAAGGCCAAGATGTCGGTCCTGATCGTGGCGGCCAAGAACGACCTGGTCCAGAAGAAGACCGAGCTCGTGCGTCAGATCGGCATGAACCTCAGGGCTATCGACCTGGATTGCCTGGCGCTTGCCAATTTTTTCACGGAGATCGTGAGCTCCCAGAAGGCCGGTTGCGTGGGGCTTGTGAACCTGGGGCGCACCATTTCGAACATGAACATTCTGGTCGACGGCTATCCCTACCTGAGCCGCGACATCTTCGTGGGGGGCGACGACATCACGAAGAAGCTTGTCGAGACGCTCGAGATAGAAGCGGCCGAGGCCGAACGGCTCAAGCGGACCCCCGGGGCGCGTCAGAAGGAGCTCTACTCTCTGTGGGATCCGGTGCTCAACAACCTGGCGGCGGAGGTCCGCGTCTCCCTCGATTATTTCGAGGCGCGCATGAATAAGACCGTCGAACAGGTGTGGATAACGGGGGGTACGAGCCGTCTGCAGGGTCTCGTCGATTATCTCCACCAGCTGCTGGGCGTGGAGGTGCGTGTGATGGATTATGTCGACGGCCTCCTGTGCGATGAAGCCGTTGACCGCCGCGTCCTGAAGGAAGAGGCAGACCTCCTGGCGATCGCCATGGGGCTGGCCCTGCGCTAACGATGATCGTCGTCAATCTGCTACCCAAGAGCCTGAAGCGCGTCGAGCACAAGATCGTCGTCCCCTACAAGGCCTACGTCTTGATGGCGGTGGCGGGATTGCTTTTGCTGCACGTCCTTCTTTTCGCCGCGGCGTGCGTCAAAAAGGTCCACGTCATGAGCCTGCGCGGCCACTGGGAGCGTCTCGCCCCCCAATCCAAGGAGTTCGTCGCCCGCCGCGGAGAGTTCAAGACCGCCACCACGGATGTCGCTTCGCTCGAATCCTTCGTCAACCGCCCCTTCAGCCTGACGGAAATGTTCTCGGTCCTGGCCGGCGCCGTTCCCCCGGGACTGTGGCTGGATCGCTTCTCTCTGTCCGCCGAGAGCCTCGTCATCCAGGGGAGCGTCGTGTCGCTGAACCAGAGCGAGATGACGATCATCGGTAAGTTCCTCGAGCAGCTGCGGGCGTCCAAGACCTTTTCCGCGGCCCTGGACAAGATCGAGCTCAACTCCGTCCAGCGCCGCACGGTGAAGAGCTATGATGTCGTGGACTTCGTTCTCGTGGGCGAAAGAAAGAAGGGGGCATGAGCGCTTTGGAGACAAAAGACGTTAAGGCGCAGCTCTCCTCTTTGCTGCAGAAGCCGCAGGCCTTCCTTGCGGTCTTCGTCGTTGTCGTTGTTTTGGACGTCGCCTTCGTCCTGCGCTGGCAGGTCGTTTCTCTCCAGGGGATGTTCAAGGAGAGCGGCAAGCTGAAGAGCGATATCGTGGCGACCTACAGCGAGAGCAAGGAATCGGCCGCCCAGCAGAAGGAGCTCAAGGACCTTCTCGCCAAGAAAGAGCGCCTCGATCAGATGTTTATCGGGCGCGAAGACCTGCCTAAGGTGCTGCAGGCCATTTCGGAGTTCGCGAAACTCAGTTCCGTGAGGATCCAGCGCATCCAGCCGGTGGATATCGGCAAGCCCGCGGCCGGGGCGGTGACGCAGAAGGTCGACCGGCAGAAGATCTCGATAACGGCATCCGCGGGTTATCATGAGCTGGGCCGATTTATCGGGCTTCTTGAGAGTGGCTCCTTTTTCGTTGACTTTAAAAACGTTGAGATCCAAGGGGATGCGACGCCCGGAACCAAACAGCAGCGCGTAACTATTTTGCTTGAAGTTTTGAAGCGCAAGGAATAGAATAATGGCTAAGAGGACGGTCCATTTTATCGCGGCGGGGCTTCTGGCGGTTGGTATCGCTTGGGCGTGCGTGCCTGAGGGCCGGCCGCAGGACGACAGCGACAAATACCTGTATAAGGGACAAGGGACGCGGGATCCGTTCCTGCCTTTGATCACTCCGTCGGGGCAGTTGATCAATCTTGAGCCCGAGACGGATACGGCCTTGCGGCTGGAAGGGATCATGTTCGACCCGAATGGAAATTCGATCGCCATTATCAACGGGGAGCTGTTGCGCGTCGGCGAGTCGTTGGGTGATGCCGTGGTGGTGGCGATCGAAGAGGACAAGGTGACTTTGGTGCGCCAGAACGAGACCTTAGAGTTGCAGTTGCGAAGGGAGGAATAATGGCTGGGGGCATGACGCGCAGGATTTTTGTTTTTTGGGTCATGATGGCCGTGGCGGGGACGATGGGCGGGATGCGGGTCTGGGCCCAGACGCCCGATACGGGAGAAGAAGGGACACAGGCAGTGCAGACGCCGGCGATGCCGGACGAGGGCGGCGCACCGGCGGCCGGGGCGCAGCCCCAGACCGAGGAGTCTGCGGGCGTGACCACGGGGAAAGAGACCATCACGCTGGATTTTAAGGAAGCGGATATCCGCGACGTGCTCAAGGTTATCGCCTACAAGAGCGGGGTAAACATCGTGGCGAGCCCGGAGGTCGCGGGGACCGTTAACGTCCGCATCACGGACGTGCCGTGGGAAAAGGCGCTGGATGTCATCCTCAAGTCTTATGGTTACGCGTACGACAAGCAGGACAATATCATCATGGTCGCGCCTCTCGAGAAGCTGACGGCCCAGCGCAAGATGGAGCAGGACCTGGCGCAGGTTCAGCCGACCGTGACCGAGATCGTCAATCTGCGCTATATCGATGCCGGCGACGCCAAGAAGGCCATCGAGCCGCAGTTGTCGCCGCGCGGACGCGTAACGATCCTGGAGGTCACGGGACAGGCCGGCTGGGGCTTCGGGGGCGCGTTCTCGGAAAAACGCAACCGCACCGGCCAGACGACGAGCCGTTCACGCACGATCATCGTTTCGGACATTCCGCCCGTTTTGGATAAGATCCGCGAGGTCTTGAAGAAGATCGACGTCAAACCGAAACAGGTCCTGATCGAGACGCGCATCGTCGAGGTCAGCCGCGACAAGCTGAAAGATTACGGGATTGATTACGCGACGGGCGATACCGGCGCGGAATCTACGACGGTGACGATGCAAGGCATCAACGATGAACTGGCTGCGGGTGGTCATGTCTTCGGCGGACTCGGCGTAGACCCGGCAGCCTTCGGGCCCAAGGCGACGACGATCGATGTCACGAACACGGGGCTGGGGCTGATCTTTCAGAAGCTGAGCGGGACGCGGTTCGAGGTCATCCTGCATGCGCTCGAGGAGAACGTCGCCTCGAACATCCTTTCGGCGCCGAGCATCCTGACGCTGGACAACCAGGAGGCGACGATCCTTGTGGGCGAGCAGTTCCCGATCGTTTCCACGACCAAGAGCAGCGACACGGCCTCGACGGTCGATGTGTCCCTGGATTCCTATATCGATATCGGGATCCAGCTGAACGTGGTGCCGCAGGTCAGCGGTATCGACCGGGATTACATCAACATGATCATTCATCCCGCGGTGACCTCGGAAGGGACCCTGATCGAGAACCGGTATCCGCGGATCACGACGCGCGAGACGCAGACGCAGATCCTTATGCGGACGGGCGAAACGATCATGATCGGCGGCCTCATGAAGGACGTCAAGAACGAGAGCATCCAGGGGGTGCCGTTCCTGCGCCGCATCCCATGGTTGGGCAAGATCTTCTTTGAGCGGACGACGATCGACACGGAGAAGATCGAGCTCGTGATCTTCATCACGGCGCACGTCGTCAACGACGAAGGCCTGACCTCGGACCAGCTTGAGATCCTCGAGAAGAACCTTGGGCTGCGCTCTTCGGGTTCCAAGTAACGTTCGACGTTTTCGACCGCCTGACTGGCAAGATTGATGACCCCGCACATCAATAGTGCGGGGTTGTCATTTTGGGCCCCAACGGATTTATTTGAGGAGGGGCACAAAAGGGCGCCTCGGCGGGTGGGATTGAATTCTCAGGGAAATTTCGTAAAATGCGGGCGGAATTTGCGCCCGCCTTACGGAGCAGAGGATTCAGGGGAACAACGGTTTACCGTATGGTCTACCGCTACACATTCACATTGAGCAAAACCGACGAGATGGTCTATCTCTCGCACCTCGACCTGATGCGTCTTTTGACGCGCGCTTTCCGCCGGTCCGGCGCGGCGCTGGCCCTGACGCAGGGCTTCAGCCCCCGGCCGCGTCTGCGTGTCGCCCGGGCCGTGAAACTGGGGATGTCTTTTGAGGCCGAGGCGGGAGAGGTGGAGTTAAAAGATTTGATGGCGCCGCGTGAACTGGCGGCGCGCCTTGACGCGGCATTGCCTTTGGGGATCCGCGTCGATGATCTTGTCTTAGCCACACAACAGTGACGGGAGGATTTTGTCGTGAGAAGCAAGAAAGAGATTCTGATCAACTATGAGCACCAGGAGCGCCGCGTGGCGATCCTGGAAGAAGGCCGCCTGACGAATTATTTCGTCGAGCGCCTTTCGGACCGGACGGTGTTGGGAAATATCTATAAAGGGAGGGTGGAGAACGTCGTTCCTTCGGTGGGCGCCGCGTTCGTCGCGATAGGCGCGGAGAAGAACGGCTTCTTGTACCTGAACGATTCCATCCAGCAGGTCCTGGATGAGGATATCGAAGAGAACGGGGGCGCGGCGGCGGCCAAGCGCGGGGCGCCGATGACGCTCAAGGCGTGCCAGGAGCTCATCGTTCAGGTGACCAAAGAGCCTTTCGGCACGAAGGGGGCGCGCCTGACGACCCACATCAGCCTGCCGGGCCGTTACTGCGTCTTGATGCCGTATGAGCGCCATTTCGGCATCTCGAAGAGGATCACCGACGAGAAAGAGCGCCGACGCCTGCGGGACCTGCTCAAGCAGGTGACGGTCCCGGAGACCATGGGGCTTATCCTGCGCACCGTGGCCGAGGGCATGACGCTCAAGGAGCTCCAGCGCGATCTGGCCCTGCTCCTGCGGCTGTGGGAGAACATCGAGAAGGCCGCGCGCCGTCGGCCGGCGCCGTTCCTCATCTACGAGGATTACGACCTCGTCCTGCGCATGCTGCGGGATTATTATAACGATGAGATCGGCAGCATCACGATCGACTCGAAAGAGGAGTTCAAGCGCGTCCTGAGGTTCATGCGTTCCTACATGACGCGGCTTTCGCAGACGGTGCGGCTCTACCGCGAGAAGGAGCCCCTCTTCGAAAAGAAGGGGATCGAAGAGGAGATCGAGCGCCTGTATGCCACCAAGGTGTTCCTGAAGAGCGGCGCCTATATCGTCATCGAGCCGACGGAAGGTCTGACCGTCATCGACGTCAATTCCGGGAAGTTCAGGCGCAAGAACATCTCCCAGGAAAAGATGGCTTTTGCCGTCAATACGGAGTCGGGG
>JBLMXZ010000132.1:0-25832 GCA_050258015.1 Deltaproteobacteria bacterium | reverse complement strand
TCCTGGTCGCTGACGGACACGCTCGTTCCGTTCGTGACGGAGGAGTCGTCGTAAACATAGACGATCTCGGGCCCCATCATGTTCGCCGTATTGGTGCCGCCGGAGAAGGTCTCCGTCGTCGTGTTGCCGCGGACCGGCTGGTTCGGATCGGCCAGCGGCGCGCTGTCGACCTGTCCGCCTATCGTCTTGATGGCCGACTCCCGGACCACCGCCTGGATGCCGCGCTTGCCGTAAAGGAACATCGCCGTCAGGGCCGCCGCGATGGCCGCGAACAGCACCGCGTATTCGATGATCTGCTGGCCCAACCGGGAGCCCGCCCGGCGCAGCCACAGGTGCGCCGCCGTCGGCA
This sequence comes from Deltaproteobacteria bacterium, assembly GCA_050258015.1. Taxonomy (GTDB): domain Bacteria; phylum Omnitrophota; class Gorgyraeia; order Velamenicoccales; family Velamenicoccaceae; genus JBLMXZ01. The sequence continues at coordinate 25,483 of JBLMXZ010000132.1, read as the reverse complement.
AGGCTCGTCCTGCCGCCTGCCCCCGCAGGGGGCAAGCGGCGGGGCGGCAGGAAGCCCGCGGAGACACGTGCGCCGGTCGAAGACCGCCGGATGCCGGCAGGCGGAGGGAGCGCGCCCGCACCCGATCGATCCCCTGATACATTGCGTTCCGTTGATATCCCCGGCGTCCCAACATGACCGCTCTCCGCTGTTCCGGGCTTCCTGCCGCCCGCTTGATTCATGTCACCCGTCCGCGTTAAACGCCCCAGTACTCGTTGTCCGAACCCAGGACGTTTTCCGCGCCCGTGATGTTCTGCCACTGGTTCGTGATGTCCGTCGTAACCGCTCCACCCGCCTCACGCGACTCCGTAACCACACTGCCGGAGGTCGTCACGCGGTTGGAGACCGTGTAACCAGGTGAGAACTGATCGCCGATCTGATCCGAGGACTCCCGTATACGTCCCTGAAGGCCGCGCTTCAAATACGTCTGCATGGCGATCAAGGCCGCGATGATAACGACTATTAAAACCGCGTACTCGAGAGTGCTCTGACCTCTTTTGCGAAGCATCCTCAACATCTATTTTCACCTCCTTCGCCTTTTACGAAGACCGTTTTAATTGCCGATTTCGTAGTTGGCGACCACCTGATTGCCCGTCCTTTGCGTGTACTGGCCGAGCGAATCGCGCACGACGCCTCCGCCGAGCTGATGCTCTTCGGTCGTCTGGGCCGTAGAAGTGGTCGTGAAGTTGGAACCCTGATCATAGTACGGTTCATACTGCAGGTTCCCGCTGAACACGTTGCCGCCGGCATCATCATCGGCCGTCAACGTGAAGTCCACGGCATCCTTCATACGCGCCTGCACGCCGCGGCGGATGTAGACCTGCATGGCGATGGCCGCCGCCACGATAACGCCGATCAGGATCGCGTATTCTGCCGTATTCTGACCTCTCTTGGATCTGCCTCTTAAGAACATTCGATTTCACCTCCTCCTTGTCTTGTGAACACGCCCGCCGGCGCTAGAAACCGACGGCGCCTCCCGTGCCTGACGTCGTACCGCCCGTGGTGCCTGTGCCGGTACCGCCCGTGCCGGTCGGTATGCCGTTCTGCGGCACACCCACCTTGTTCAGGAAGAACGACGACTGCGTGTCCATCGTGGAGCTGGTCTGGTTATAGACCCTGTTCACGCTCGGCTTGATGAACGTCACCGCGGCAAACAGGATGGCGGCGATGATCGCCGTCAACACTATGACGTACTCCATCGTGCTTTGACCGGCCTTACACAACAGTTTCTTCATTCTCTTTCACCCCCTCTCTCCCTCCGGATATGAGAACCGCTTCAGAAGCGGTTCTGGATCTCGTTCGTCGCGTTGTCCAGGACGCGCCCGGACGCGGAAAAGAAACGGTTCACCGCGGGCTTGACGACGTTGGCGGAAGCATAGATGATCACGGCCACGATCACGACGAACATGACCGTATACTCCAGGATCATCTGCCCCCGGCGCCCTCTGTCGCAAGCCCTCTCTCGTGCCCTCAACGTCTCCATGACATCTCCTCCGGGAATAAGGCGGCGGACTACCACGGGTAGCTCCCGCCGCCGGAAGCGCCCCCGAACACAGGCCAACCGGTGAAGACCGACTTCGGCTTGGGCTTGGCCGTGATCGTCTCGTCGATCTTCGTGATGCGTCCCTGCGCGGCGCGCTGGACATACATGCTCATCGCGATGAAAGCCGCGGCCACCATCGCGACCAGGACCGAGTATTCCAGGATGCTCTGCCCGCGTTTCTGCCTGTCTGTGCCGTTCATCGCCGCACCTCGTTGAGCCGGTCCTGGGTGATCAACAGCCGCGCCCGCACCGCGCCCTTGACGTAAAAGAACATCGCCAAAAAGACCGCGCACAGGATCGAAAGCAGGAGCGCGTATTCTATGGCGGACTGCCCCGTGCCCGATACGCGGCGGCTATGCATCAAACGGAACATAAGCGGCTCCTGCGTTACCAGTTGAGGACCCACCACGGCGTCGCGTCGGTGTCATTTATGTCTTCCTCCCACCAGGGGATAAGATCGCCGGTCCCCGCCCCGCTCGTGCCCGACGTGCCGGAGCCCACGCCCGGCTGGTCCATCGTCTCCATGGCCGACTTCATCGACGCGTTCAGGTTCGTGCGGAACCGGCCGAAGAAGCTCGACGAATTCAGGACCATGGCGAAGAGGGTAACGACGCACAGGATGATGAAATATTCCATCATGACCTGCGCCCTGTTGTTGCGCGTCATCCGGGCTGAGACCTTTAACAGAAAACCGGCGCACGTGCAGGCGCCGGCCAGAAAAGAGGATGCCAAACGACCCGGGCGGCCGTTGGGATGCATGACCTGCATCGTTTTTAAAAACTTTTTTAAACTCATTACAAACCTCCGGAAAAAAAATCCGGATCACCGAGATCAGATTTTCACATCGGATTTCGGCAATCCGGAAAAGACAAAAACCCAGAAAAAAAATCTTTTGACAGAAGACCGTGGCGTCTTTGTCATGTCCGTGGCGGATATTGGGATCTGCCGATCCGATACCTTTCGTTACATGACTAATATAACATATTATAATAAAAGGCGTCAACAAAAAATTTGCGCCAAGAGGAAGCGCTTTCTTGAGTTATGGAAATTTGTGCGGGGGTGGAAAACGGTGGATAACCAGCCGGAGGCCGGTCACAGGGACGCGGGGTCTTACTGAGCGCTGAGGCGCATCCAGAGCTTCTTCTTTTCCGGATCAAAGACCGGCGTTCCGTTTAAGCGCAACGCCGCAGCTTCGGCACTTCGGATTACATTTAACTCCTTTGATGGCAACAAGTTACATATAACATCATCCGCGTAATCACGGCGGATCTTCCCGGGTATCTTAAAATAGAGCTCCCGCATCTTCAGGATGCTCCAGCCCCAGGATGCGGCGGGGAAAAAAGACCGTTGCATAAAAGCGTTGACGATCTCGACGAGAACGCCGAAGGCTTCGTCCGCGGAACGCGCATCCCGGATCGCCTGGGCCTTCTCGATGAGCTGCTTTTCGCCCTGAAATGCATCCGCATAAGCAGGCTCCCTCAAAATTTCGAGAAACGCCCTATGGCCCTCTTCGAAAAAAGGAAAACGCCGCACAAATCGCTCTACCACATTGCGAGCCGTGTGCTTTTGGGGGTCCATATTCGTAAACAAAGCAATGCGGGCATGCCCATCCTCCCGCTCTTTAATGACGATTATTCTTAACCTAACTTCATTATTATCAATATGTTGTGCAAATCTTATCGACTCTTCGACATAAGGATATTTCAGCTCAAGGGGTTCATTGAACACGTAACCCATTGCCCTCCTCTGCTCGAGCTCTCGGATCATTTTGTATTGCCACGGCCAGATCCCGATAATGAAATCCAGCTTATTTCCCGGATTTATCGCAACATTTTTAATTTCAGCATGTTGAGAAGATATCAGTGAAAGGCTCCGGATCTTCTTGCGAGGACTGGAGTCCTGCAAGGCAAAGATAAAATCCGCGAGGAGTTCATTCAGGTCAGCTTCCGCGCGCGCATTGAATACGACCACAGGCTCCCTTCCCTTTAAAATGGAATTTACATAACCATCTAAATTACAAACAGTTGCAGAAAAATCAATCGGGATCTCAGGGGTGCTCCAGATGGTGTTGAATGTGCCATCCACGAAAAACGATGTCCTGTCCTCCAGATCAAACCGCAAATAGTTGGCTTCACGAAGGAGATTCGAAATATCCGCAACTATTTCATTTCCAATATGTTGCAACGAATTGTATGTTTCAAGGAAACGACCCATGCCCCCCTTGGAAGCTCGCCTGCCCAGGATCTGCCACAACTCCCTTTTATCATAACCGATCACCTTTGAAAAATCGACGCTGTACATGACCTTTGCCAGCAACCAGGAGGAGACCACATCCTCCAACGCTCTCTCGCTCATGTGCATCGTCGGGCATGCGCGGCGAAAACACGCTGCCACGGACCTGGAGACCCCCAAAAGCGCCTCCGCAGCCGTAAAAAAATAATAGCCTGCGCAGGAACTCTTCACCCTGCCCAGGCTCTCTCCTGAAATCCGCCGGCCCACAGATGAACTGAGGCCGTTTTCTTTAAGAATTGTAGCTACGGACGATTTTGATAGCTTAACGCCATGAATCTTTTTTATTTCTTGCGCTATCTCCCGTACCGCCGCACTTCTATTTTTCTTTTTAGCTTTAATAATGCAAGACTGTACTTCCTTTGAAATTTTGGACATTTATTATTCTTAACTCTTTTATTTTGTTAGCATTTCCAACTAAATAGTAGCACATTTGGACATTAAAATCAATGCTGTTTCTCAAATATGAGCCTCTGGCCAACGATTTCTTCCGGAACTGTTCCTGCTTTCAGCTCAAGAACACTTTGTGCCCTCCCGAGGCAAAATGACAGCCTGAAAGGGGGGATTTTGGAAACGGCATGAACGACCATCATTTCCTTATCCAAATAGAGAATATCTATGGGGAAACGCATGAATAATGTGTGAATAGAGTCGCAAGGCACGATCAGCAGGCCCTCGTCCTGGTCCAGAGAGGAGCGGTTTAGGAGGCCTGTGGCCCGACTCCTCAGGGTATCCGCTACCCTGACCCGGGAGGCAATGACCTTGCCGGTCAAGGCGGTCTTGGCCAAATAGAGGGCGGTATTATCCCATACCTTTGATCGTGCCATGGCCGATCCTGAAAAAAATCCCCGGCGATAAGGCCGGGGATCTTGTCCTGTTACCTGTCCAAACGCAGTTTTGTCACGGCTCTGCCTTTCAGGCGCTCGCTCGGCTGCCGTCAGCGGACTAGCTGTCACCCCGAAGGTCTGGGAGAGAACCCGCGCCCAAGGGTTCGAGCCGGCGCTCAGACCCGTAAAATTAGTGCCGGGAAAGGGGCTCTCACGTCGCTCCTGCCTGCGGCAGTCGCTCCCCATAGGGGCTTCGCCCCTCTGGCGGGCTCCTCGGCTTGGCGAAACCGCCAAGCGGCTTCGCCCTGTCACCCCTAAAACGTGGGGGAAATCCTTCCCCCACACCCCTGGGGTTCGAGCCGGCGCTCAGACCCGTAAAATTAGTGCCGGGAAAGGGGCTCGAACCCTTACGCCTTACGGCATACGCCCCTCAAACGTATGTGTCTGCCAATTCCACCATCCCGGCATAGGGCAAATTGTACCTTCCTCTGTCCTCCTTTGCAATAGATATTTTGAGGGGGGAAAGATTACGGGACGATAGTCCATGCGGTACGGACAAGCGGCGGCAGCTCCCAATGGCCAATTCCCGATTAAATCTTCAATTCCCAATGACAAATTCCCAATTAATTCCTCAATTCCCGATTACCAATGAAAAACAAAAAACGGCTTTAGAAACCACCGATTCCCGATTATCCAGGAAGACCAAAGACCTTGGGGCCTTTGACAACCCTGCTCTTTATAAAGGGTCTTTATTCCTTCGTTGGACATTGGAAATCGGGAATTTTTTGCCTACGCTATAGACTCGGAAAAGGCGGCCTTGATCATCATGGTCGCGAAGGAACCGCGTGGAAGACGAAAAGAGAGCGTGAGTTTCTGGCGGGAAGGATACATGTCGTCGGCGCTTGCGGCGGCCTGAAGGCCTTCGGGCCGCACCCGGGACGGACGCGGAAAACTCTTGAAAAAGACGCGGCGCGGGACCACCTTGTTGAAGAGCGCCTGTCTCGCGCCGTTGTCGGCCAGAACGCCGTCGTACAGCTCCTTTATAAAGGTATATTCGAACACGGGCCTGAGACCGGGCATGGGCAGCGAAGGAAACGCTTGCCCGTCGTCAAACACGTGTCCGGGGGTCCAGAAACAATAGGGCCCGACAGCCCCCTCGTAGACCCGCTGCCCCAACCCCCTGTCCGTCAGCAGCCGGCGCAGCATCTCGTTCCACAGGAAAGACTGATACGCGGAGACAAATAAAGTCATCTCATGGAGCGGGATGTCCTTCAGGGGACCGAAAAAATCTTTCGGGTCGTCGCGCAGGCGGGCGAAGGCGCGTTTTTCAAAGGACGTCTTCGCCTCTTTAAGGCAGGCGTCCCAGTCGCGCCAGCGCTCGAAGAAAAAACGCTTGCGCTCCCGCGCCGCGGCGTCGTCGGCAAAAGCCGCTGCGGTCATATAGACCTTCAGCGCGCCGTTGAACTGCCGCTTCAGGAGCTTCTCGGCAAAGAACCCCTGAAGGGGATCGTGGCAACCGAACCGCTGATCGTCGAAATAATTCGCGAACCCCGCGGCGGCGATGCCGTCGAGCGCGGCGAGGCCGCCGGCCGCGGCGCCCGCCTCGAGGTTCCGGACAACGACGGTGAAGTCGTTCGCCGCTATCAGGTCCGGCCCCATGGGCCTGTCCATGCGCCCCACGTAGGCGAGCGTGAAATCCTTGTCTTTGAGCTCGAAGCGCTTCGGGTGGGCGATGGCGACGAACTGATGTGTCAGGGCGCGGCGGTCCTTGCGGGCGCCGTAAGAAAAGCGGCCGAACGGCACACCGAGGCGGTCCGCGATCGCGATCAAGAGCTCGACCGTGTTGCGGTTGCGCTTGGTCAAAAGATATACCGCATGCGTGCCTTTTTCGCCCCAGACCGGCTGGGCGATCTCACGGACAAGGAAATCCTCGGGTCGGGCCTTAAGGGTAAGCTTCATTCGGGTAAGGGATAGACGCGGATGGCGCGCTCCGGGCGGACGGGGCACTTATTCTGGCAGATGCCGCAACCGATGCACATGTTCTGGTCCACCAGAGGCGCGCCGATGAGACGGCCGGCGGCGCCGGGCCTGAGATCGACTTTGATCGCCTTTTCCGGGACAGGGCAATGCTCCTCGCAGACCCGGCATTCTTGGCCCGACGCCCAGGGCAGGCAGATCGTGCGGTCGACGGCCGCCAGGCCCAACCGCGTACGCCGTTTCTGCTCGACGGTCAGACGGCGGATGGCGCCGGTCGGACACACCTCGCCGCACAGAACGCACAGGTATTCACAGTAACCGACCTCCGGGACCGCGTGCGGCGTCCAGAGATTTTCGGGGCCCTGCTCAAGCACCAGCGGCTGCAGGAAGCCGGTCGGGCAGACCTTCATGCAATTCCCGCAGCGCACGCACCGGCCTAAAAAAGCGGCCTCGGGCAGGGCCGCCGGCGGCCGGATGACGCCCGTCCACCTGCCCCGTGCCGCAAAGGCGCGCCGGCCGGCGGCAAAAAGAGACAGCGCCAGCAAAGCCAGAAACCCCCTGCGGGAAAGGCCCGACCCGGCGGGCGCAACGGGTTGCCGCACGCGCGCCCGGATGCCGAATCGCGTCATGTGCTGCGGGCAATCATAGACGCAATCCATGCATAGAATGCACTCCCCTTTGTCGTACGACATGTCCGGCCGGATGGCGCCCATACGGCAGCGGCTGACGCAAAGGGTGCAGTGTTTGCAGACATCGACATACCGCCGCACCCGGGCCGCCCTGGCAAAAAAGGCGTAAAGAGCGCCGAGAGGACAGACACAGCGGCACCAGAAACGGGAAGCCAGGACCACCGTCCCCAGAACGACGAACGTGGTGCCGAAGACGAAAATACTGTGCGAAAAAAAGCGCGCGGGGATCCCCAGCAACGTCCCCTGGAGCCAGTGGTAGACGTCTATAAGGGTCTCGCGCATCTGCAGGCTCGTCATCAAAAAGACGAAAGCGGCGTCGAGACCGCGCGTCGCCGCGGGGATAAGGTTGAGCGAGACGAAACGGCCGGTGATGACCATCGGGTCGAGCACCCAGGCGGTCTGGATGCCCGCCAGCGCCGTCACCAGCACGGCGGCCAGGAGACCGAACTTCGCGATCCTCAGGCGGCGCGTCGCAACGCTCCAGCCCCAGCCGGAACGCCGCATGAGCCGCGCCGCGACATCCATCAGCGTGCCCAAAGGACAGATCCAGCCGCAGAAGAACCGGCCCGCCAGGAGCGCCAGGCCCAGCATAAGAAGGGCCGCCGTGAGACCCGGCAGCCACGTCCGTTCGCCCAGGGCGGTCATCGCCATAAGGAGGGGGTCGGTCTTAAAGAAGGTCTGCGCGGGAATGACGCCGGTCAAAGGATACGTGGTCGACCACAGGATAAAGACAAAGAGAACGAGGAAGAAGAGCTGGAAGACGCGGCGGATGCGAACGAGTTTATTCATAAACGAAAAAGTTTCGGGGAGCCGCAGGCAACGTCATCCTACGCGCACGATATCGGCGCGGGACAGATCGCTCAGGCCGAAGCCCCGCGCCCGGGCCGCGGCGATGTTCTGCAGCTCTTCGGGCGCCACGTCCATGAGCGAACAGGCGTAGGTGTCCGCCAGGACGGGGTCCGTCGCGGCCAGGACGGTGTCGCGCCTTTCCACGTCCGCCAGGTCCCCGCCCTGCGGTCCATGCCGCAGGAGAACACGCGTGGCATCCACGACCGTGAGCTCCGGACCGATAAAGTCGGTAAGATCGACGAGACTGCGGCCGATGTTCTGATGGATGGTGCCGCGGTTCCCCGCGCAGACGCCCATCAGGTTCTTCATGGCAACGGTCAACCGCGTCAGGCCGTGGTGCTTGAGCACGGGCACATTGATAAAGGTATCGCACGCGAGCGCGTCGCGCAGGATAGGCCAGCCCTCCATCGGGCTGTCGTAGGCGAAGCGCGCCTTGACCGTGTCCCAGTCGCTGGGAAAATACACCCTCGCCCCGGCCGCTTCGGCGGCCGCCCGGATGCCGCTGTTGTCGTAACAACGCCGGGGGTCATTGCACGTCACGTCGAAGACGTTGACACGGCCGGCGCCGGCCTTAAAGCACAGATCGACGACCGCCGCGACCACGGCCGGATGGGTGTCGGCCGCCTGCTCGGGCGTCCTGTCCCAGCCTATGTTGGGCTTGACGACGACCACACCGCCCTTACGGACGAAACGTTCCATCCCGCCCAGCGCCCCGACCGCCTTGACCGTGGTGGCATAGGGGTCCCGCCCTTCGGCCACGACGAGGTCGTGGTCGCCGCGCAACCCCTTCTTGGGCCGGGCGTTCGTCCCCCCGCCGCTCGGCGGCGCGGCCGAAGACCACCCGCCTCCCCAAACGAGACAGGCCAGCGCGCCCATCAATTTTAAAAAATCGCGCCGGCTCACCCGGCGCTCAAAAAAAGGAGATTTTTTCCCCATCCCTCGCTCCGCGGGCACGGACACGTCCTCGACCCCGTGCCGTCCCCATTATAACATGGGGGCGGTATTTACAAAATTCGCGATTCTGCTATAGTATATTTCAATGACACGCAGAGCCTCCGTAAAGATGACCGCCGCCTTTCTTTTTTCCCTTGCGGGCCTCTGCGCGTCGGCGGCGCACGCCGCCGAGCTCATAACCCTCGGGCACGCCGACCTCCTGGGCGCGTATTCCGAGATCGTCAACGGCGACCACGATCTGGGTTTCGACCTCTCCGGATACTTCTCCCCCACCGTCAAGTTCAACGACACCCTCTTCCTTATCCCGCTCTACAGCGTCCAATTCAACCGCGTCGAACAGTACCTGCCCGAAGAAGAAGGCAACGTCTTCTACAACACCTACCTGGTCGAAAATTTCAACCTGGCCCTGCGCAAGGAGTTCCGGCCCGACTGGTTCGTGACGCTCAAGGCGCTGGGAACGTGGAACTTCGTGCATGAATCGCACGAAGAGGTCTGGGGACGGGGACTCTACGACTACCGGGACGCCGGCGTGGCCGTCGAGCTCAAACACACGGTCAAGAAAGACGAGATGATCGCCCTCTATCTGGGCGCCGTCGAATATTACCGGCGCCAATACCCGAACTTCGCGACCCTCATCTCGAGCGCTTCCGTCACCCCGCCGGAGCGCCGCGAAAAAGACTACGACGGCTACAAGCTGAGGCTGCGCGCGGAGGCGGCGACCCCCGACGGGCTGCGCGGCTATCTCGAAGGGCGCTACCTGTACAAGGCCTTTCTCGACAAGCACCTGGTCCTGGAGGACGGCACGCTCGACACGAGGAAACAACGGCAGGACCACGAGATCGATCTCGAGGGCGGCTTCAGCGCGCCCCTGCCGTGGGACGGGTTCGCCGTCTGCCTCGACAGCTCCTACACCCACAACTTCAGCGATCTGGGATATTACGACTCGCGCAACACGGTGATCCTCACCGACGACGTCTATACCCCGCGCTACTTCGGCTACGACAGCTTCGACGTCACCCCGGCCGTCGAGTACAGGCGGCCCGTCGGCGAACAGAAGGTGCTGCGCCTGCGTCTCGGCTACGGCTACATGCACCGGTACTACTCGCACCGCAGGTCCCAGGACGCCGCGGGCAACTATCTCGCCCAGGAGCAATCGGACCGCCAGCACGAATACTTCGCCCTTCTCTACATCCCCCTGACGAAACAGATAGGCTTCGTCACCAAGTACTCCTGGATCACGGCCCGATCGAACCAGAAGTACGAGGCGTATTACCGCTACAACTACGACTCCTACAGCATCAAATCGGGGATCTCCTGGGACTTCTAAGGCAGGTCGTACGGGAGATGCGGAAGGGGTCCTACCACGTAAGCTGTTCCTGCCATTCCGTCGAACCGCGCCACAGAAGCCCCCGAATGGGAAGATAGAGGTAGCTCCATGTGTTGCCGCCGAAGGTCACGGCGATCTCGACGGTGCTGTTGCCGACGCTCGTGAAACCGGGCAGGTTGCAGGCCAGAACCGTCCAGAAGGTATCGAAGGTATACGGTCCGCCGGCGAGGGAACCGGCGTCGCTGATGACATACACGTTGAAGAGGGCGTTGCCGCCTCCCGACGTATATTGGAAACTGGCCGGGTTGCCCGCCGTGCTGCCCCCCAGCGACACGGCGTAGAAAGCGCTGAGGTTAAAGGAAACGTCCTCGCTCGTCGACTGTGTCCAACTCCCCCCGAAGGCCGGCGCATAGAACGTGCGGCGGTCCGTCATGATCTGGCCATTGCTGCCGTTCTCGAAGTCCACCTCCATCTTCGTCGGGTAAAGAGCCGGCGCGGTCGCGCCGTAGCTGGGCACGGCGTTGAGATATTTTTCCCACGGCAGGTTCTTTATCTGCTGGGAGGAGAGGCCCGTCAGCGACGTATTAAAGGTCGTCTCCCAGTGGAAGTACGTCAGCTGGTTGCTCGTGCGGTACGTCAGGGCGGCGACCTCGATCGTGTTGGGCGTCGGCCGGAAGACATACTGCTCCAGGCGCACCCAGTTGCCGGCATGGTCCTTCATGACCTTCTGCATCTGGGCGTCCGAGATCTTGTCCATGAGGTAATCATGCTGCCGCTCGTAGCCGTCGGCCAGCATCGACGTGATCTCGGCGCGCAGGCCCGCGATCGTCGCCATCTTGTCGTAGCGGGCGTCGCGGATGGTCTGCCGCGACTCCAGGTAGATGCCCGGGTCGTTCGGGAAGGCGTCGTTCAGGTCGGCGTTGCCGTCCGCGTCCGTGTCGGTCACGAGCGGGTTCGTCATTTGCATCTTGAGCTCTTCCCAATCGGTGAGGCCGTCGTTATCGGAGTCAAGGGCCAGGGGATCCGAAGGCGGGTTGGAGATGTAATCCGTCAAGGTGCTCTGCTGGGTCAGCGTGCGGTCCAAAAGATCATACTGCTGCTGGTTGGGAGGCGGCGCCACGTCCGCCAGATTGATCGGCGATAAAAGAAGGGTCGTGTCGGTCGTCGTGCCCTCAGGCGGCGGGGGAGCCGTCTGGGTCGTCGTCCCTCCGGGCGGCGGGGGAGCCGTGCCGTCGGTCATTGTCCCTCCGGGCGGCGGGGGCGGCGGCAGGGGCTCCCAGCCTTCCTGCATCTCGGCAAGCTGTTCGGGCGGCGGCGGCAGGGGATCGGCGATCTGACCGAGCCTGTCCGTCTGCGTGGCCAAACCGGCCGGCAGCTCCCGTTCCTCTCCGGAAATGGGGCTGCGCACAAAAGCGTCGCCCCGCTCGACGAAGACGTCGGCAAAGCCGGGTCTTGCGTTCACGTAGAGGATCGTGCCGCGCACCCCGCACACGACCACGGGCGTGCGTATCTCGAAGGAATGAAGGCTCTCTTTATTGTCGATCTGCAGCTTGAGGCGCGCCTTGGTCGCCTTGACCGCGGCGTCGTATTTTCCGCTCGCCTCGTCCCGGGCCAGGGCGTCGATGATAACGACCGAGTTCTTCTTCACAAAGAGGAAATTGCCGTCGCCGAACGCGATCTTGGCCTGCCCGTCCTTGCCCGTCCTGACGGAATCGCCCTGGGCGACCTGCTGACCGGCCTCGGCGTTCTCCCAAAAGAGCGCCTTGACCCGCCGCACCTTGACGGAGCCGCTCAGGGCCGCGATCTTGCCGGTCACAGCGGCGCTCCTGGCCGCGCCGGCGGCGACCATCTGATCGAGCATCCTGGCCGCGGCCGTGTGGGGCACGGACGGCACCGCCGTCTCCTGCGCCCAAGCAAAAGAGCGCGGCCCGGCAAAACCGGCCGCGCTCACGACAACAAGGAACAAAAACGCTCTCTTCAATATGCGCATGCAACCATTATAATTTCCCTGACCGGCCGTTTCAAGATGAATTATGCCCCCGCGGCGGCGCAAGACAAAAAACTAAGGACCTCCCCTGCGGGCAAGACCGCAGGACCAGATACTGATCTCGTAAAGACCGACCATGGGAACAGCGAGCAGGAGCATGTTGACGATGTCGGTCGTGGGCGTGATGACGGCGGCGAGGATAAAGATGACGACGAGAGCCGCTCCGTAGTGGCGGCGCAGCCACGCGGGCCGCACCACGCCCAGGCGCCCCAGGAAAAACATGACGACCGGCATCTGAAAGACGAGGCCGCAGGCAAGGATGAAATTCGTCACAAAGGCGACGTAACGCGCCGCGGACAAAAGAGGCACGAGCGTGCCGGTGGCCAGGCCCAGCAGGAACGTAAGCGCCGCCGGCAAAAGAAGATAATACGCAAAGGCGCCGCCGAGGATGAAGACCGCCGTCGACACGGCGACGAAGAGGCCTGCGGAGCGCCTGACGCTCGGGCCCACGGCCGGCGCGAGGAAGGCCCACGCCTGCCACAGGACAACGGGCGCGGCGAGGAAGGCGCCGCAAAAGAGCCCCACGCGCACCAGGACGACGAGCGCCTCTTCGGGACCGAAGAAAACGAGGCGGTCGATGGAAGGGGCGGGACGCTTAAGGAGTTCGAGGACGGCGGAAGCGAAGGGGAAACAGGCGGCGCCTGCCGCGACGAGGGCCAGCAGACAGACGAGCATCCGTCTGCGCAGCTCCTCGAGGTGCTCCAGGAATGGCCGGCGCAGGTCCATAAGGCGGGAGGAGGAGATGTTACGCCTTGGTTGCGTCGTCCTTCTTGGACGCGTCCTCGGAGTCCTCGTGCAGCGACTTCTTGAACTCTTTGATGGTCTTGCCCAGCGCCCGGCCGATCTCCGGCAGTTTGGCGGCGCCGAAGACCAACAGACAAACGAGCAGAACGAGCAGAAGCTCCTGCGTGCCCATACCTAATATGCGCATCTTCCCTCCGATCGTATTTATTATAACACCTGAGGCAAGAACGCTCACCAAATAAATCGGGACAGAGGCTGTTTACCAAAAAGCCCTCTGTCCCGATTGATGTTCCGCTATCCGACCAAAGCCGCCTCGCGCGGCGTTGCCTCGGCGAGCAGCCGGGCGGCCTCGGCCGCGGCCTTGCGCCCGGAATAGAGCATGCCCGCGAAGGTCGGCCCCATGCGCGGTATCCCGAAGGCCGTCGACGCCGCCATGCCGGCGACGATGAGGCCGGGATGCAGGACGCCGGTCTTTTCCACGACCGCATCCTCGGAGCGCACGACGTCCATCGGGCCGTAGGTCGAGCACGCCACGATGCCGCGCCGCTCGAGGCTTTTGACGACCCATGCGTCATGACCCGTCGCGTCGATGACGACCTTCGCCTCCAGGGCGACCGGATCGACACAGGTGATCTGACGGGGAAGCGCCGCGACCGCCGACCAGTTGACGACGACCCCCTCGACGCGCCCATTGCGGTAGACCACGTCGTCGAACTTGGTCAGGTTCAAAAACTTGGCGCCCGCGTCGCAGGCGGCCGCGATAAGCTTGGAACAGGCCTGCGGCCCCTCGGTCACGAAAAGGCCGTCGCCCGCCGGCGTCACGCGGATGCCGAACTCGGCGAGCATCTCCTGGGCCGGCGCCCGAAAGGTGAGCGTGTTGAAAAAATACCCGCCGACCCAGAAGCCGCCGCCGAGGTAGTTGTTGCTCTCGACGACCAGGACCTTGCGGCCCTGCCGGGCCAGGTCGTGGGCCGCGACGAGGCCGCTGGGCCCCGCGCCCACGATGACGACGTCGCTCGTGATGTACTCATCGAACCACTGCGCGAATGTCGCGAAGATCGCCCGCGTGATCCTCGCCTCCCCCACCTCATGGAACATGACGCCCTCCCGTTTTGGGACCCGGATAGACCCGCGCCCGGGACGGCGCCCCCGCCGGCAAAAAACCCTTATGCCGCCGGCATAAGGGTCGAAGAAAAACGAGTCGCACGCCTTTCCCTACGCTGGCATTACCCAGATCAGGTTATGCGGGTCATCTGCTTCGCTTGCAGAACTCTCAGGCCGGCTACGGCCTCCCCGTTGTCTAAGACTTAATCTTAATCGCGGTGCCGCCTTCTGTCAAGCACCCTGCGGTTTGAAAAAGAGGGCGCTCAGGGGCGGCAAGGTCAAGGAAAGCACATAATCGTAACGGCCGTAAAAGGAGACCGGCGCGGCGTCGACGCCGCCCAGATTACCGAATCCGGCGCCGCCGTAGGCCGCCGCGTCGCTGTTCAAGACCTCCCGCCAGGCGCCGCCGGACGGGACCCCCACGCGATAATTGAACTGCGGCACGGGGGTGAAGTTGCACACCACGAGCATGGTCTCGGCGGGCGCCGCGGCGCGGCGCAAAAAACTGATGACGCTCTTGTCCGCGTCGTGGAAGTCGACCCATTCAAAACCGCCGGCGTCGAAGTCGCGGGCCCAGAGGGCCGCCTCGGCGCGGTAGACACGATTCAGGTCCGCGAGCCAGTGCCGCAGGCCGCCGTGCGGCGCGTAATGGATCAGGTGCCAATCCAGGCTCTTATCGTGGTTCCACTCGTCCCACTGCCCGAACTCCGCCCCCATGAAAAGAAGCTTCTTGCCGGGATGGCCGTACATATATCCCAGCAAGAGCCGCAGGTTCGCGAACTTCTGCCAGGCGTCGCCGGGCATCTTGTTGAGCATCGAGCGCTTGCCGTAGACGACCTCGTCGTGCGACAGGGGCAGGACGAAGTTCTCGTAAAAGGCGTACCAGATGCTGAAGGTCAGCTCGTTCTGGTGGTACTTGCGGTGGACGGGATCGCGGGCGACGTAGGAAAGCGTGTCGTGCATCCATCCCATGTTCCATTTGAGGCCGAAACCGAGCCCGCCGACATACACGGGCCGCGATACGGCCGGCCAGGCCGTCGATTCCTCGGCGAAGACCTGCACGTCCGGATACGCGCCGTAGACCGTCTCGTTGAGGCGGCGCAGGAAGTCGACCGCCTCGATGTTCTCCCGGCCGCCGAAACGGTTCGGCTCCCACTGGCCCTGCGGCCGCGCGTAATCAAGGTACAGCATCGACGCCACGGCATCGACGCGCAGGCCGTCGGCATGATACTTGTCGAGCCAGAAAAGGGCGCTCGAGATGAGGAAATTGCGCACCTCGTTGCGGCCGTAGTTGAAGATATGGCTCTTCCACTCGGGATGGAACCCCTTGCGCGGGTCCTGGTGCTCGTACAGGTGCGTTCCGTCAAAATAGATGATGCCGTGCTCGTCGGACGGGAAGTGCGACGGCACCCAATCGAGGATGACGCCGATGCCGCGCCGGTGGAGCGTGTCGATGAGATACATGAAATCTTCGGGCGTGCCGTAGCGGCTCGTCGGCGCGAAGTAGCCGAGCGACTGATACCCCCACGACGCGTAAAAAGGGTGCTCCATGACGGGCAGGAACTCGACGTGCGTGAACCCCGTCTCGGCGACGTAGTCGGCCAACAGCGGCGCCATCTCGCGGTAGGTGAGGAAACGATTGCCCTCCTCGGGCTTGCGGCGCCAGGAGCCCAGGTGCACCTCGTAGATGGAGACGGGCGCGGCCAGCCCGTTGCGCGCCCGCCGCTCTTTCATCCAGGCGGCATCCTTCCACGGGTAGGCGAGTTTGCGGATGCGCGTGGCCGTGCGCGGCGCCGTCTCCCAGGAGAACGCCATCGGGTCCCCTTTGTCCACCTTGTAGCCGTTCATCTTGGACTCGATGTGGTATTTGTAGAGCATCCCTTCCCGGGCGCCGGGCACGAAACCTTCCCAGATCCCCGAGTCGTCCCATCGGCCTCCCAGGGCGTGCGCGCCGGCATCCCAGCCGTTGAAATCGCCGACCACCGTCACCCGCTCGGCGTTCGGCGCCCACACGGCGAAGTACGTCCCCTCTACCCCGTCCACGCTGACGGGATGGCTGCCCAGCTTCTCGTAGGTCCGGAAGTGGCTGCCCTCCCTGAACAGGTAGATATCCTGTTCGGTCAACAATGATACCGCATGCGTCAGGTCGTTCGTCATATCGTTAGGTAACACGGAGGCTCAAACAACCAGGTCTGTCTACTGCCGGCATCGCAGGCAAAAAGCGGATATCAGGGCATCAGAGGATCAGCAGGTAGCCTGTCAGAGAACCAGGGGATCAGGACGAGCCAAACCACAAATCAATTCCTGATATCCTGATGTCCTGATATCCTTCACTCTGGTATCCTGATAGTCTGATCCCCGCACTTTTCCGTTTTACTGTCTGCTATCTACTGTTTTTTCGGTGCGCTGAAATGCTCCTTGAGGATATACTGGATGCCCTTGACGGGGATGACGATCCACTCGGGCCGGTTGTTGAGCTCATAGCCGAGTTCGTAGACCGCCTTCTCGAGGATGAACGCGCGCAGGAGGTCATTGAACTCCTCCCGGGCCTTGGGCACGAAGGGCGCGGGCCCGACGGTCTCGACATAGGAGCGCAGGAAGGCGTTGCCCACCGCGCACGCCCAGAAGTCGGCCCACGGCATGAGGCGCGCCACGTCCTCGGGCTGGGTCGCGGCCTTAAGGAAGAAGGTCGCGTAGGCCGCGTAGTGGAAAGAGCGCAGCATCCCCGCCACGTCGCGCAGGGCCGATCGCTTGAGGCGGCGCTCGCTCAGGGCGCGGGCGGGCTCCCCTTCGAAATCAATGATGTAGAAATCCTTTCCCGTGAAGAGCGCCTGGCCGAGATGGTAATCGCCGTGGATGCGGATCTTCGTGGCCGAGAACTTGCGCGTCAGTATCTTCTGGAAGCTCGCGTTGATATGCCCCTCGGCTTCGAGCACGGTCTTCGCGTCCTCGCGGACCGACGCGGGCAGCGTCTTCACCTTGCCGGCGAGCGTCTGCATGACGCGGCGCGTCAGGCCCGTCATCGACTGATAGACCGCGCGCTGATAGAGCTTCGAAAAAGGCTCGGGCGCGAAATCGCCGGCGCTTGAGGAGGCCATCGCCCGGTGGAACTCGCCGGTGCGCCGCCCCAGAAGCTGGACCATGTCGAGGAAAACGGTGCCCAGGCTCTCTTTCAGGGGGTCGAAGGACGCGCTCGGCGCGGCGTCAAAGAGACATACCCCCTCGACCTGGCACGTCGCGCCCGGCGCGCGGGCGAGGATCTGCTCGAAGAATTTCTTCGCGTTGTCGAGCGCGTAGGACCAGGCGTCCGTCTCGCTGGCGACGAAACCCTCCAACAGCCCCAGAGAAATGGGTTCCCGCGTCAGCCCCTTTATCTCGAGCGCGCCGGCGAACGGCGGGATACGGTCAAACTCCGTCTTTTCGGTAAGGAACCTCTCCACTTCGAGGTCCGGGTTCATCCCGGGCTCAAGGCGCCGGTACAGCTTCAGAAAAAGGCGGTCGCCGTAAAAGATCGAGGTATTGCTTTGCTCCGCCTTCCCGATGTGCGAGACGATCTCCTGCGGCGCCGCGCCCAACAACTCCCGGAAACGGTGCCCCGGCAGGGCGATGATGCGGGCGCGGCGGCCCCGGACGCGGCGGCGTTTGGCCACGCATTCCAGGAGTGTCCGGTGAAAAGCCGGGTCATAGGCCGCGTCGTAAAGGATGCCGTCCTTGGCCTCGATGCGGGCGCGTCCCACCACCGCCTGGGGGCTCTCCTTCGCCACGCTCAGGGCCCGCTCATCCGTGGCGAAGGACACAGGCAGCATATAATGATCGTGGGCGCCTTCGGCATAGGCGGACTCGAGCAGCAGGAGGTGCGCGGTCCGTCCGTCGTAAGACATGGGGAAATCTTCGATGATCTTGAGCCGCCGCAGGCGGCGGGCCTTGCCGCCGAACCACCGGCAGGCATTCAGGTAGCGCGGCAGGAGCTCCTCGAGCGTCTGGACGTCGGCGTCGCCGAGCGTCTCCCAGGACCTCCTGAAGACGCACTCGGGCAGCCCTTCGTCCTTTTTCGCCTCGACCGCCGCTTCCTGCTTGCGCAGGACGAACCAGAAATAATCGTGGAACCCCAGGGTCAACGCGTAGGGCGCCGCGTCGATCTCGGGGAACCGGTTGCCGGAAAAGACCTCCTCGGGGACGTGGCCGGCATAGGCGCCCAGGTCGAGGTGGACGGGCTGCGAGAAGCGCGAAAGGTTCACGACCACGAGCACGGTCTCCTCCTCACGGGTGCGCGTGAAGGAAAGCACCTTGGGATTGTCCGAGCCCACGAACTCGATGCCGCCCAGGGACAGGGCCTTGAGCTTCTTGCGCATCCCCAGGACGCGGCGCATCCACCACAGGATCGAGGTAAGATTCGCCTCCTGGTTCTCGACGTTGACCGCCTCGTAGTGGTATTCCGAATCCACGATGACCGGCAGAAAAAGCTTCTGCGGCGGCGCCTTCGAGAAGCCGGCGTTGCGGTCCGGGCTCCATTGCATGGGCGTGCGCACGCCGTCCCTGTCGCCAAGGTAATAGTTGTCGCCCATGCCTATTTCATCGCCGTAATAAATGACGGGCGTCCCCGGCAGGGACAACAGGAGCATCTGCATCAACTCCATGCGGCGCCGGTTGTTGTCCAACAGCGGCGCCAGCCGGCGGCGGATGCCGAGGTTGATGCGCGCGCGCTGGTCCTCGGCGAAAGCCCGGTACATGTAATCGCGTTCCTCGTCCGTGACCATCTCCAGCGTCAGTTCGTCGTGATTGCGCAGGAACATCGCCCATTGGCAGTTCGCGGGGATGGCGGGCGTCTGCTGGAGGATGTCGATCAGGGGGAAACGGTCCTCCATCCACAGGGACATGAACAGGCGCGGCATCACGGGGAAGTGGAAGGCCATGTGGCACTCGTCCCCCTTGCCGAAATAGGCCGCCGCATCCTCGGGCCACTGGTTGGCCTCGCACAGGAGCATCCGGTTCTTGAAGCGGCCGTCCACGTGCGCGCGCAGCTTCTTCAGGAACACGTGCGTCGTCTCAAGGTTCTCGCAGTTCGTCCCCTCCTCTTCATACAGATAAGGCACGGCGTCCAGGCGCAGGCCGTCGACTCCCATCCCGAGCCAGAAGTCCACGACCCGGAAGATCTCCCGCTGCACCAGACGGCTCTCAAAATTGAGGTCCGGTTGATGGGAATAGAAACGGTGCCAGTAGTACGCCCTGGCCTCCGCGTCCCACGTCCAATTGGAGCTTTCGAAGTCCTTGAAGATAACGCGCGCGTCCGCGTATTTCTTGACCGTATCGCTCCAGACGTAGAAATTGCGCCAGGCGGAGCCGGTCTTGGCCCGGCGCGCCCGCTGGAACCACGGGTGCTGGTCCGAGGTGTGGTTGATGACGAGCTCCGTGATGACGCGGATGCCCCGGCGATGGGCGGCGCGCAGGAACTCCTTGAAATCCGCGAGCGTGCCGTAATCGGGGTTGATGTCCGTGTAGTCGGCGATGTCGTAGCCGTCGTCGCGCAGCGGGGAGGGATAAAAAGGCAAGAGCCACACGGCGGTGACGCCGAGGGTCTGCAGGTAGTCCAGCCGGGAGATCAGCCCCTGGAAATCGCCCGTGCCGTCGCCGTTCGAATCGCAGAACGACTTAACGTGCAGCTCGTAAATGATGGCCTTCTTGTACCAGAAAGGGTCGTCCTCTAAACGGAAGTCTTTTGCCGACATGATATGCCCTTGAAAGAACTGCTGTCTTGACGCGGGGACCAGGACATCAGGTTATCAGGAATTGCTTTTCGTTCTGGCTTGTCCTGATGACCTGATATTCTGATATCCTGCCCTCTGGTCCTCGGATACCCCGATAACCGCTTTTGCCTTAGGGTACAGAAAAACAACGCAATGTTTTCTTCGGCTTTCCTGTCCCCTATGCCCTGAGACAGGCAACCTCATACAACCTACGGAGCCTCGATCTCACGTGAAATAATCAAAGTCCTGTTCGCGGTGCAGCCGACGATGCAGACGCAGGATATGGGCCGGGGCGAGCTGCGGGTTGAGCTCGATATAAACGCGCGCGCCATGCCAGATATACTTGTCGCCGCTCAAAAGATCGTGCGCCAGGTAGGGCGCCTTACCGTCGATGCCGAGAGACGCGAGCGGCACCGTCAACCACCCCGATTGCGTGTGGAACGGGTCCAGGTTCACCGCCACAAGGAGAACGTTCTTGAGGTCGTCCGTCGCCTTCAGATAAGCGATGAGGTTGTCGTTATCGATGGGGCAGAAGCGCAGGTTGCGCGTCGTCCGCAGCGCGGCGTTCTCCCGGCGGACCTTGTTGACGCGGGCGATGAAATCGCGGATGTTGCCCGGCGCGCGCAGGTCCCAGTCCTTGATCTCGTACTTCTCGGAGTCGGCGTACTCCTCACGGCCGGGCAGCGCCCGCGCGACGCACAGCTCGTATGCCGGCCCGTAGACCCCGTAGTTCGCCGATAAGGTAGCGGCGAGAACGAGACGGCTCAGGAACATCGGCCGGCCGCCGTATTGCAGATGCTCCGGCAGGATATCCGGGGTGTTCGGCCAGAAGTGCGGCCGGAAATACTCCGCCACCTCGGTCTGCGTCAGCTCCGTCAGGTAATCGGTCAGCTCCTGCTTGGTGGTGCGCCAGGTGAAATAGGTATAGGAGGCCGAGAAACCGGCCTTGGCCAGGCGGTACATCACCTTGGGGCGCGTGAAGGCCTCCGCGAGAAACAGGACATCCGGATGCGCGGCCCGGATCTCGCCGATGAGCCACTGCCAGAAAGCGAAGGGCTTTGTGTGCGGGTTGTCGACGCGGAAGAGGCGGATCCCCTGGTCTATCCAGTATTCGACGATGCTCTTCAGTTCCTTCCAGAGCGCCTCCCAGGCATCCGTCTCGAAATCAAAGGGCACGATGTCCTCGTACTTCTTCGGCGGGTTCTCGGCGAACCGGATGGATCCGTCGGGCCGCCACGCAAACCACTCCGGATGCTCTTTGACATAGGGGTGGTCGGGCGAACACTGAAAGGCGAGGTCGACGGCTACGTCAAGACCGAGCCCCCGCGCTTTCCCGACGAATCGCCTGAAGTCCGCGAGCGTGCCCAGCCCGGGATGAACGGCCTTGTGCCCGCCGGCCTGCGCGCCGACGGCCCACGGGCTTCCCGGATCCTCCGGGCCGCACGCCAGGGCATTGTTCTTTCCCTTACGGTTCGTCGTGCCGATGGGATGGATAGGCGGCAGATAAACGACGTCGAAACCCAGCTTCGCGATATCGGCCAGCCGCGCCTCGCAATCCCGGAATGTCCCGTGCGCCGTGCCCGGGGCCGTGGAACGGGGGAAAAGCTCATACCACGCGCTGGAGCGGGTCTCGGCGCGTTCCACGCATACCTCCAGCTCGCGCTCGTAATCCACGATCTCCTTCGCGTCGGGAAAAAGGCGCGTCAGGGCGGGCAGATCCGGGCTTAAGGCCGCCTCCGCCCGCTGCGCCGCCTCCCCCTGCGTCAGCCGCGCGATCCAATCCTTAAGGGCGCGGCCCAGGGCGGGCTCGGCGGTTTTCAGCCGCGCCTGAAGAAGCTTGACGCCGAGACCGATGTCCACGCCGATATCCTGGCCGGCGGCGTGCTTTTTCCCCAGGTCATCCTGCCACGTCTGCACCCGATCCGGCCACGCCTGGACGGTATACAGGTACGGCCGCAAGGCATCGATGGAAAAATCGGCCCGCCACACATCATTACCCGTGGCCGTCATCGGAACGGGATGCCAGACCTTTTCGCCCTGCCTGCGGTACAGCAGGCGCGCGGCCGCGGCGTCGTGGCCGTCTATCAGGACATGCGCCTCCACCGCCACCTTCTCCCCCACGGCCCGTTTTATGGGGAAAACCCCGTCGTTTATCTGGGGCAAAACCCTTTCTACCACAACGCGTTTGGGCAAAGGCCGCCCCGTAAAGGTCTCCTTGCTCGTCCCGGGGACGGGACGGGCCGCGGTCCTCTTCTTGCTCAGCGTCTTAGCCATAACGTAAGTATTATACCTGAAATCCCCGCACAAAGAAAGAGAGGGGCGGCAGATGCAAACCCGCCCCCCTCTCGGATGCCCAGGAAAACCCCGCGGCCATCTTATTGTGAAACGGTCTCTTCGACGGCGATCGCCTCCACGGGACATCCTTCCGCGGCCTGACGACAGGCCGCCTCCTCTTCCCGCGGCACGGCGCCGCCGAACGCCGTCGCCGTATCGCCCTCCATGCTGAAGACGGCCGGACACGTCTCCACGCACAATTGGCAACCGATGCATTTGTCCGGATCGACGCGCGCTTTCATCTCTCTCTCCGCTTTATCCTTTTCCCCTCTTTCCGGACAGCGATCCCTTCGGCATCTCAGGAACCCGGCCCCCGACGTCTTCTATTCGCCCAAAAGCAGCGACAGCTCCACAACGTGCTCCTCTTCGTCAAGGATGACATGCCGCACATCGTGCTCTATTCTCTCGAACACATACGGCAGGGCGTCCTTATTATCGCAGGCTTTCTTATAGATGGCCTTATAGAAATCGATGGCCTCTTTCTCGTTCTTGCGGTTTACCGTGAGGATGTCGTCGAGCTCCTGCGCACGATGCACGGCGGCCATCCCCATGGTCGGTTCGCCTCCCAGGTAGCTGCCGACGAGATTGCGGAACATCTCCTCGTGCTTGGCCTCGTCGGAAGCGATCTCTTCGAGCCGCTCGACGATCTTCTCCGCGTTCGCGCCCTTGACGAGCTGCGCGTGGGCCAGGTACTGGATTCGCGCCGCGTGCTCCAGCTCCAGCGCCTTGTTCAACATCCCCGCCAGCTCTTTTTTCACGTCCGCCATGCCTTTTCCTCCTTTTCCCAAACCCCGCGTGGGACGGGCGCTCGGCCTTAGTTAAGCCTGCGCCTGTCGTTTGAAGCCTCGCCTTCGTTATTGAACAGATCCTGTATGCTCTTTATCAACTCCTCCGGATCAAGCGGCTTATGAAGACACTTCCAGATGCCGTGCACCTTCGCCAGCGGGTAATCCCCGTCCTTATAGAAGGCGCTCACCGCCAGGATGGGTATCGTGCTCAACCGCGCCTCCTTCTTGAGGAGGCTGGCCACATCGAAACCGCTCATCCCCGGCATCTTAAGGTCCAGGAGGATCAGATCGGGCCGCGCGCGTTCCGCCTCGGCCACCACCCCGGCAGGCTCCGTCGTCCCCCTCGCTTCATACCCCGAAACGTTCAAAGCCTCGACGATCTCGCTCAGGTAACCCTTGTCGTCGTCCACCACCAGGATGCGTTTCTTTCTTTCCATGACGTCCCCTTGGATCGTTCTTCTGTCTAATTGTATCTCTTCCGGGCGCAAAGACGAGGTGGAGACTCCCGAAATCATTGACTTTTTTCCGCAGACCCACGCAGCTCACCGACGCAGGGCCTCGTGAATGTCCTTAAGGAAAACGGCGATGTTGAAGGGCTTGGGCACGACGGCGAAGACGAACTGAGCCACGTCCGCCTCCTCGAGCCGGCGGCGGGCCGTCACGCTGCCGCTGACCACGATGACGCGGGCGGCGCCCAGCCGACCGCGGTGCTCACTGAGGAAATGGACCCCGTCCATCGTGGGCATCTTCATATCGAGCAGGACCAGATCGAAGGCGCCCTGCGCGAGAGCCTGGGCGGCCTCCCCGGTCGAACAGACGCAGGTGGCCGAGAAACCTTCTGCCTCCAGGATCTCCTGGAACTCTTCGCAATAGTCCCTGTCGTCGTCGATGACCAAAACGCGTTCACCGGCCATGGACACCCCCCCGTTCGATCGGCAAGGACACCGTTACCGTCGTCCCCGCGCCCTCCCTGCTCGCGACGCGGATCTCCCCGCCGTGAAAAACCGCGATCTGCCGGCTCACGGTCAACCCCAACCCCGTCCCCCGGGCCTTGTCCGAGAAAAAGGGCTCGAATATCCTTTCGAGGTTGTGCGCGGCGATCCCCCTGCCGGAATCGCGGACAGCCACGCGCAGCATATTGTTCTCGCGGCCCGCCGCGACCTCGACCATGCCCTTGCCCCCCTCCAGGGCCTCGAAGGCGTTGTTCAAAAGGTTGGAGAACAGCTCCTTCATCTGGACCGCATCGGCTTCGATCGTGACATCGGCCAGGTCTTCGAACCGCCGCAGAACGGCGGCGCCGTTGTTTCCATGGCGGTGCTCGACCTCCCTGAGGCATTCCTCCAGGAGGGACTCGAGGGCGACCGGCGCGAAAACGGGCGGTCGCATCCGCGAATAGAACAGCAGGTTCGTGATGATCTGTTCGCTGTCCTCGATCTTGGCCTCGATGTTCTCCAGGTGCCCGCTCAACGCCGGGTTGGCGGCCTTGCGGCGGATGTTGTAGGCCGCCATGCGGATCGCCGCCAGGGGATTGCGCAGCTCGTGGGCGACCGTGGCGGCGAGCGTGCCTACGTCGGCGAGGCGGCGCGCGTCCGCGAGCTCGCGCTCTTTACGCCGCAGCTCTTCCCGCGCGCGGGTCACCGCCGTCACGTCGTTGAGCGAAAAGACGAGACATTCGACAGCACCGCTGTCGTCCAGCATGGGCACCAGCGTCCAGTTCCAGTATGTCGTGCCCCACTCGGGATGGTCCGGGAACAGGAAGGCCTTGGCAAAGGCCTGATGCGGGGTCTTCGTCCGCACCACCTCGCGGAAGATGAGCTCGTTCTCCGCGCTGGGATAGAGCTCGAAGTGGTTGCGCCCCACGAAATCCCCGGGTCTCCTCTGGCAGGCCTTCGCGTAGGCCTCGTTGACGCGGACGAAATTGAAATCCTTGTCGAGGATGACGAGGGGCGTGATCGTGTGTGCGAAAAAACCCTCCAGCGTCGCGCTCTCGCGCTTTATCCGCTCCTCCAGCTCGAACTTGCGCACGCCTTCGCCGACGACCGACGTCACCACCTCGATCGCCGCGACCTTCTTCTGAAGTCCAGGGTGCCCCTTGCGGTCGGCGAAGTGAATGAGGCCGATGATGTGGTCCCCGTAGCGGATAGGAGTGATCGCGACGAAGACGAAACCCGCGCTGCGGCAGGCGCCGCGGAATCTCGGCAGGGCATGCGCGGGCAGGGTATTGAAAA
>JBLMXZ010000131.1:0-11648 GCA_050258015.1 Deltaproteobacteria bacterium | reverse complement strand
CGACCGCGGCGGGCCTGATGGTCGCGATCCCGTTCTACCTGTGCTACAATTTTTTCATCAGCCGCATCAAGTATTATGCGCACGAGCTGAACAACTATTCCAGCCAGCTCTTGGAGGCCGTGGCGCGGGGGAGGCTCCTGTGAGGATCGGCATGACACGCCGGCACCTGGTGAGCCTGGAGTCCATCGCCATGACCGACGTCGTCCTGAACCTCTTCATCTTTTTCTTCATCTCCTTCAGCCTTCTTTATACCTTTGATCCGAGCCGCGCCAAGCAGATCAAGGTGAATCTCCCCAAGGCCAGGAACGTGATGGCGCCGGACAAGAAGCGGTCCGACGTCGTGGAGATCACGCTCTCGGGAGAGGGTCCCGTCTACCTGGGGTCCGACGTCGTCACCCTGGCGCAGCTCGAAACGAAACTCGGCGAGCGCAGGAAGATGCAGCCGGACGTGGCTGTCTTCGTGCGCGTGGACCGTCAGGTGCCCTTTAAGGATCTCGTGGGGGTGCTCGACGTATTGAACGGCCTGGGCCTGGAGAACCTGCGTATCGCGGCCCAGCAGGAAAAGTAGCCCTTCCCGCAACACCCTTCCCGCAGCTCCTTTTCCCCCGGATCATTGACCCTCTTGTCTTCGATGCCGTTCCCTGGGTCCAACCAGCGGTGCTCCATGAAACCTCATTATTACCCGCCGCTCATCCCGGTCGTGCTGGCGTATGCCTCGGGTATCCTGATGCAGATGCGCTGGCACATCCCGGCCGGCGCGCTGGGCGTCCTGGCGGCGCTCGGAATCGCCGGCGCGGGAGCCTGCCTCAAGAAAACGTCCGCCACGGCGTTGATCCTGGCCGTCTTTTTGTGCGCGGGCGCTCTGCGGTACGAGGAGGCGTCGCGGCTGCCTCCCCGGCACATCGCCCATGCCACGCCGCGCAAGGGGCGGTGGATAGACGCGGAAGGGGTGGTGGTCTCTTCTCCGCGGCGGGCGTCCCTTTTTACGGGATACATCCTGCGTCTCGAACGTGTCCATCCGAGAAAGGGCGCCGCGGTCGCCGTGTGCGGCGATGTGGCGGTGCGGGATTATTTAAAGACGTACCCCGAGGCCGGGGAAAGGCTGCGCCTCAAGGGCAAGCTCTATAGGCCGAGCGGTTTGTTCGCCCGGCTTCTGGCGCAGCGGCGCATCTATTCCCTGGTGAGCGTCGGCCGCGGGGGCAGGGTCGTCCGCGAAGGCCCGGGAACGGGGTTCTGGTCGCCGCTCGCCGCGCGCGGGCGGCTCGTCCGCATCTTCGCGCGGCACTTCGATCCCGAGACGGCGTCGCTCCTGCGGGCGATGATGCTCGGCGAAAAAGAGCTCGTTCCCCGGCGCGTCCGGGAGGCGATGATCGCGGCCGGGACGTGGCACCTCATGGTCGTCAGCGGCTTCCACACGGCCTTCCTCGCCGGGCTGGTCCTGTTGTTCCTTAAGGTGGGGCGGGTCCCGGGGAATGTGCGCCTGGTCCTGGGCATGGCGGCGGTAGGCGGTTATTGCCTGGTGACCGGCGCCGCGGTCTCCGTCGTGCGGGCGGCGCTCATGACGTGCGCCCTCATGTACACCTTTCTGCGCCGGCGGCATCCGCTCGTCTGGGTCGCCGTGGCGTGGGCGGCGTTCATGCTGTTGGTCATGGATCCGACGGCTCTTGCCTCTGTCAGTTTTCAGCTTTCCTTCGCCAGCGTCATGGCGATCCTGGCCCTGTTGCCCCGTTTTGATCCGGTGCCCTGGCTCGGCAGGAGGTGGCGGCCGTCGCATCCTTTGTTCCGCATACTGCGACCGCCGCTGACGTGCGCGGCCGTGTCGCTGAGCGCCTGGCTGGGGACGCTGCCCCTGGTCGCCGCATCCTTTGGGGCCGTCTCCCTCTACGGCATGGCGGCCAATATCCTGGCCGTGCCCCTGGCCATGGGCGTTATCGGCAGCGGCTTTTTGGTCCTTTGCTGCGCGCCTTTTAACGGAAGTCTGGCCGCGGCATCCGCCGCGGCGTGCGCCTTCCTTCTTGAACTCCAGGTCGCCTGGAGCGCGTGGATAGCGGGGTGGCCTTTGGCGCGGCTGCGCCTGGCCCTGCCGGCCGCCGGGGCGGCGGCGTCCTATGCCGTGATGATCCTTGGTCTTTTGGCTCTGGCCCGCAGGGAGCAGGGCAGAGATAATAAGGCTTGCAGGAGATAGGGGGTTTTGTTAAAATTATTCCCTTACGCCGCATTTTTAAGGAGGAGAATCCCGGAGTCGCGCTGATTTTTCTCCTTTGACCAAGATGCACATGCCGATGTAGCTCAGTTGGTAGAGCAGCGCTTTCGTAAAGCGCGGGTCGGTGGTTCAAGTCCACTCATCGGCTTATTTTTTTGGCCCCCCCCGCGGGTCTTGGGGACCCGTGAGGGGGTCGAATAGTTGGAGAGAACGTACGTCTTTCTCCTGAGGCGTCGCTAGAATAGGACACTTCAGACCTCCCCCGCTTTCGTAAGGGCTGCGGCCCTTGCTCGGCGGGATTTCGCTGAAATACGACATTTTGGTGCTCCATGGCCCGCTTCCGACACATCGTCCGGAACCGCAACTTTTCCCTCCTGTGGATCTCCCAGATCATCTCGCAGTTCGGAGACCGCCTCAATCAAATGGCGCTGCTGGCGCTCGTCTACCGGTTTGCGCCGGGTTCCACGACCCAGATCGCTAAACTTATGTCTTTTGCCATCGTGCCCGTCTTCCTGGTCGGGCCGATGGCCGGCGTCTACGTGGACCGCTGGGACCGGCGCTCCACCATGGTCGTCGCGGATTTCGTGCGGGCGGCCCTGGTCTTTTCCATCGCTTTCTACTTTATGCGCAAAGACATCCTGTGGCCGGTGTATGCCATCGTCTGCCTCGCTTTCTGCGTCAGCCGTTTTTACGTCCCGGCGAAGATGTCCATCATCCCGGAGATCGTCAAGGGGGATGATCTGCTTTTGGCCAATTCCCTCGTCAACACGACGGGGATGGTCGCCGCGATGATGGGGTTCGGCCTCGGCGGCATCCTCGTGAGCTGGGTGGGGGCCAAGGGGGGATTTGTCATCGACGCGGTCACCTTTCTTATCGCGGGGACCCTTATCTTTTGCGTCAAGAACGGCGGCGCGCCGGAAACCGTCAGGGAGGGGGTGTCGGCCGTCGGCAAGGAGATCCTGGCCGTGGTCCGCAAGTCCGTCCTTCAGGAGATCAAGGATGCGGTCGTCTTTCTGGCCAACCAGCGGCAATTGCGTTCCTGTTTCGGCATCCTTTTCTTTTTATGGGCGGCCCTGGGCGCCGTGTACGTCGTCTCTATCGTTTTCATCCAGCAGGCCTTTGGCCACGCCACGCGGGAGATAGGCCTTCTGATCGTAGGGTTGGGGGTGGGGCTCTTTATCGGATCTCTTGTCTATGGCCGCCTGGGCCACCAGAAGCACAGCTTCAAGATGATTTTTGCTTGTGTTTTCGCGGGAGGGGTGGTATTATTGACCTTCGTGTCGGCGGTGGCGAGATATCCTAACCTGATGCTGGCTATCGCGTTAACGTTCATCCTGGGACTCGTCGTGGCGCCGACCATGGTCATCTCTCAGACGCTCGTCCAGGAGCTGACCGAGAGTTCCATGCGGGGGAGGCTGTTCAGTTCCCTTGAGATCGTCGTCCACCTGGCGTTCCTGTTAAGCATGCTCATCGCGGCGCCGCTCGCCGACCGCCTGGGGGCCGCGGCCGTCCTGAGGACGGTCAGCTTCTGTTTGATGGCGATGGGCATAGGCGGTTTTTTCTTACGATATGATCAGACTCGAAGAGCATAAACACGAGACCGAGAACAAGGCCATAGAGATCGCGCCGCTGCCGGCGACGGTCGTCATCCCCGTCTCGCAGCACCTGGGTAAGCCGCTCGACGACATCAAGGTGAAGGCCGGGGACCTTGTCCTGCGCGGCCAGTGCCTGGCGACCTCCGATAAGGGCGTCTTCGCGCCGGTGCACGCTTCGGTCTCCGGCACGGTCAAGGCGGTCGCGATGCAGCCCCACCCCGTGCTGGGGTCGAGCCGCGCGATCGTCATCGAGAGCGACGGCAAAGACACGCCGTGTCCGGGGCTCGCGCCGCGGTCCCCGGAGGCGGTGGACGGCATGAGCGTCGAGGAGCTGCGCCGTCTCGTCTTTGAGGCCGGGATCGTGGGGCTCGGGGGCGCGACATTCCCGACGCACATCAAGCTTTCCCCGCGTCAGCCCATCGACGTCTTTATCCTTAACGGCGCCGAGTGCGAGCCGTACCTGACGACGGATTACCGGTTGATGGTCGAGAAGACGGATGAGATCGTTACGGGCCTCAAGCTTATCCTCAAGATCCTTCAGCCCAAACGGTGCATCATCGCCATCGAGGACAACAAGCCCGAGGCCATACGGCTCATGCGGGAGCGCGCGCGGGCGTTCGCCTGGGATGTCGCGGTGTTGAAGAGCGCCTATCCCCAGGGCGGGGAGAAGCAGATCATCAAGTCGTGCCTCGGCCGCGAGGTCCCTTCGGGCAAGCTTCCTTTCGATATCGGCGTCGTCGTCCAGAACGTCGGGACGGTCTATGCCGTCTATGAGGCCGTGTATCTCGGCAAGCCGCTGTATGAGCGCGTCATGACCGTGGCCGGCCCCTGCGTGACCCGTCCCAAGAACCTGCTCGTGCGCCTGGGGACGCGCGTGCGCGACCTCGCCCAGGCATGCGGGCCGATGATCAGGGAGCCCCAGAAGATCGTCATGGGCGGCCCGATGATGGGCATCGCCCAGTTCACCATGGACACCCCCGTCATCAAGGGCAGCAGCGGCGTCCTCTTCTTCGATGAGGCGGCGGTCGAAGAACAGCGGGAAGAGGTGTGCATCCGCTGCGGGGAGTGCGTTCAGAATTGCCCGATGGGCCTGAACCCGAGCCTGCTGTCTCTCGCCCTTTCGCGGGACAGGCTCGATCTGGCCGAGGCCTACGGTATCATGGATTGTATCGAGTGCGGCCTGTGCGCCTACGCCTGCCCGGGCCGGCGCAACATCGTGCAGGCGATCAAGACGGCAAAGGCGAGGATCAAAAGTGGCAAAAAGTGATTTCCTGCGTTACGCGGTCATCCTGGCGGTCATCTGTGTGGCGGCGGCGGGCCTTCTGAGCGCCGTCTACGGCGTGACCCAGCCTAAGATCGCGGCCCAGCGCCTGGCCGAGGAAGAGGAGAGCCTTAAGGACGTTTATCCCGCCGCCGCGACGTTTGAGCCCGTCACGAAGGATGATACAATCCTTTATTATAGGGCGCTCGACGATAAAAGGGCTCTTCTGGGTTATGCCTTTAAGGCCGTGCGCCGCGGGTATTCCAGCGATATCGTGACCATGGCGGGCATGACGCCCGAAGGCAGGATCGTGCGTATCGAGGTCCTTTCCCAGAACGAGACCCCGGGCCTCGGCACGCGCGTCACGGAGGTCATCCAGAAAGAGACGCTCTGGGACGTGTTGCTGCGCAGGGTGAAGGTGCTTGTTCAGCCGCGTCCGTGGTTCCAGGAGCGCTTCGACGGCAAGGACGCCGCGACCCTGGGACAGACGGTCGATGCCATCACCGGCGCCACGATCTCATCGTCCACGGTGATCGCTTCGGTAAAAGAAAAGGCCCTCGAGGTCTTAAGGCAGGTGAACGATGGCCGATAAGTATATCGTCTCCGCCGCTCCGCACTTCCGCAAGAAAGAGGAATCCGTCTCCCGGATCATGTGGACGGTGAACATCGCGCTCGTACCGGCGGCGCTGATGAGCGTGGTCATATTCGGTTATTCTTCTCTCTGGGTGATGCTGACGGCGGTCGCGGCCACTCTCGCCACCGAGGCCGTGATCCAGCGCGGCCCTGCCCGCCGAAGGCGGGCGAGTCCGCGCGTGACCGTCACCTCGGCCAGAGGCCTCGGCACTTCCTCGGCCGCAAGGTCCTCGGTCGCGGACGGCAGCGCGTTCATGACGGGGCTGCTCCTGGCGTTCAATCTGCCGGCCAACGTACCGCTGTGGATACCTTTCGTGGGCGGTGTCTTTGCCATCGCCATCGCCAAGCAGGCTTTCGGAGGCCTGGGCCGCAATATCTTCAACCCCGCGCTTGCCTCACGCGCCTTTCTCATGGCCGCCTGGCCGCAGCACATGACCGCGTATATGAAGCCTTTTGCCGTCGACGCCGTGACGCAGGCGACCCCCCTGATGCTCCTGAAGGAGGGCAAGGCCGCGGGCATCGCCGATATGGGGCTGACCTATAAGGATATGCTGCTTGGTTTTCGCGGCGGCTGTCTGGGTGAGGTGTGCGCCCTGGCGCTGCTCCTGGGCGGTCTGTACCTTTTGATCCGCGGCATCATCACCTGGCATACGCCGGTAAGCTTCATCGCCGCGGCCGCGGTCTTCGGCTGGGCGCTGGGCTCTCCCGACGGGTACTTTAAGGGCGACATCGTCTTTCAGATATTGAGCGGCGGCCTTCTCCTGGGCGCCCTTTTTATGGCGACGGATTACGTGACGAGCCCCATCACGAAGAAGGGCCAGGTGGTCTTCGGCGTCTGCTGCGGCCTTTTGACGGGCGTCATCCGGCGCTGGGGCGGGTATCCGGAGGGCGTGTGCTATTCCATCCTGTTCATGAACACGGCGGTGCCGCTCATCGACCGCTTTATGCAGCCGCGGCGTTACGGGGTGACACGATGAAACGTCTCTGGCGCGAGTTCAATAAGGGGATCGTCGCGGAGAACCCCATCTTTTTCATGGTCCTGGGATTGTGTCCGACTCTCGCGGTCTCAACGAGTCTCACCAATGCCATCGGCATGGGGCTGGCCGCGACCTTCGTTCTTGTCTGCTCCAACGCCATCATCGCGCTCGTGCGGTCGTGGATCCCGGACAAGATCCGCATCCCGTGCTTTATCGTCATCATCGCGACGTTCGTCACGATCGTCGAGATGGTCTTAAAGGCCTACGCGCCCGCGCTCGACAAGTCGCTGGGGATCTTCGTGCCGCTCATCGTCGTCAACTGCATCATCCTCGGCCGCGCCGAGGCCTTTGCTTCGAAGAATCCGGTCCTCGCGTCCGTCGCCGACGGGCTGGGGATGGGGGCCGGCTTTATGCTCGCCCTGGTCGTCATCGCCTTTTTCAGGGAGACCCTGGGCAGCGGCAAGTTGTTGAACCTTAGTCTTTCGCACCAGTTCGAGCCGGCGCTCGTCATGGCGCTCGCGCCGGGGGCGCTTCTCGTGATGGGACTATTGATCGGAGGGTTACGGTGGCTCAGGTCGTCGCGATCGTCCTAAGCAACATCCTCATCAGCAACTTCATCCTCTTCAAGTTTCTGGGGCTGTGTCCCTTTTTGGGGGTCTCCAAGCAGACGAAGTCCGCCGTCAGTATGGGCCTGGCCGTCATCTTCGTCATGGTCTCCTCCGGCGCCATCACGTGGCTGGCCTACCGCTTCCTTCTGATACCCTTCAAGATGGAATACATGCGCACGGTCACCTTCATCCTCGTCATCGCCACGTCCGTCCAGTTCATCGAGATGGTGATCTTAAAGACCTCGCCCGCCCTGTACCGGGCGCTGGGTATCTATCTGCCCCTGATCACGACCAATTGCGCCGTCCTGGGCGTCACCGTCCTGAACGTCCAGGATTTCTTCAAGAACGGGGCGCCGGTCGCCGGCAGTTTCCCCCTGGCGCTCCTGCAGGCCTTGTGCGCGGGCATCGGTTTCATGTTCGTGCTCCTGCTCATGTCCGGCATCCGCGAGCGCCTGGAGCTTGCCGACGTGCCCGAAGCGCTCGAGGGTCTGCCCGTCGCGTTCCTGACGGCGTCGCTGATGGGGCTGGCGTTCATGGGATTTTTGGGGCTGAAGATATAAAGAGAAGGGAGAAGGCAGAAGGGAGAAGACAGATTTTGGGCATTATTTTGGGTTTTCTGCCTTCTGACATCTGCCCTTTGTCTTCTAACGTCTGTTTTTAGCGTTATCATGGCAAACTTACTTATACCCATATCGATCCTTGGCGGTTTGGGCGTGCTCTTCGGACTGAGCCTCGCCTATGCGGCCCGGAAGTTCCACGTCCCCGTGGACCCGCGGCTCGAGCATATCATCAGGAGCCTGCCCGGAGCGAATTGCGGGGCGTGCGGCAGGGCCGGCTGCATGGGGTTCGCGCAGGCGCTCCTGCAGGGGGAGCTCAATGTCGCCTCCTGCTCGGTGATGGCGCAGGAGAACAAGCAGGGCCTCGCGGAGTATCTGGGCCTGAGCCTCGAAGAGAAAGAGAAGAAGGTTGCGTGCCTGCACTGCAACGGCGGCAACAGGGCCAAGGACAAGTTCCTGTATGACGGGATGAAGGACTGCCTGTCGGTAAGCCTGCTGTTGGGCGGGCAGAAGGAGTGCGCGTACGGATGCCTGACCTACGGCACGTGCGTGCGGGCGTGCCCCTTCGGCGCCATCGAGTTGACCGGGGAGGGGTACCCGCGCGTCAATGAGGACAAATGCACGGCGTGCGGGGTCTGCGTGACGGTCTGCCCCAAGAAGCTGTATGATCTTATCCCCGCGGACAAAAAGACGGCGGCGATCTACGTGGCGTGCATGTCCCGGGACATGGGCAAGCGCGTCATGGACGCCTGCGGCGCCGGGTGCATCGCCTGCCGCAAGTGCGAAAAGGCCTGTCCGCACGGCGCGATGAAGGTCGTGGACAACCTCGCGCGCGTCGATTACGCTTTATGCAACGGCTGCGCCGCCTGCGTCAAGGTCTGCCCCACGAAAGTCATCAAGGTGCGCGGAGAGACGTCATGAAGAGATTGGCGGTGCTGGCCTCGGGCAACGGCACCAACCTGCAGGCGATCATCGATAATATCAGGAAGGGCGCCCTCAGGGGCGCCCGTGTTGTTCTCGTCGTCAGCGACCGGGAGAAGGCCCGCGCCTTGAGGAGGGCGGCGGCCGCGGGCATCCCCGCGTCTTTTGAGGATCCGCGGAAATTCCCCGGCCGGGCGGCCTACGACGGCCATCTCGTCAAGGTGCTCCGGAAGGCGCGCGTGGATTACGTCGTCCTGGCGGGGTTCATGCGGATCCTGAGCCCCGTTTTCGTGCGCGCGTTCAAGAACAGGGTCCTCAACATCCATCCCGCGCTCCTGCCCGCCTTCAGGGGCACGGATTCCATCGCGCGGGCCCACCGCTACGGCGTCAGGGTGACGGGCGTCACCGTCCACTTCGTCGACGAAAAGACGGACAACGGCCCGGTCATCCTGCAGGAGGCCGTCGCCGTCCGCGACACGGACAGCGTCGCGGCCCTCGAGGCCCGTATCCATCGCGTTGAGCACCGTCTCTACACGCAGGCTCTGCAAAAGCTGGCAGCCGGCCGCTTGCGCGTCCGGGGCCGGCGCGTCCTCACCCGCTAACGTCGTTATCCCTCGGATCAATCCCGGAATTCCGGCAGGTCTATCTTGATCTCTCTGAGCTGCTGGGGGGTCAGCCGCACGCGGTCGTCGGCGAAGCTGTCGGCGAGCTCGATGGCCTGGAACTTGCCGTAATAATCGTAGGTCTTGACGACCTGGGCGGCGATCATCTCGAACAAGTCGAGGGGGCGGCGCTGGTCGGCCTCGGCGTTCTGGTCGTAACGCTTCTTGATGCATTCGATGTCGATCTTGAGGACGCCGAATTTCTGGGACCAGGACGTCGAGCGGATCTCGTAACGGGCGGCGAGACTTTCGTCGCGCGCGAAGAGGCTCTTGACGCGGTGGATGATCTGCAGGCACACGAACTCGTCGAACGTGACGTCGTGATACCGCCGCGAGGCGCCCGTCGCGTCCTCCTGCGCCTCGGGGTTGATGCCGACGTCGCGCACGCTGCGCAGGAAGTATTCCCCCCGCGAGAACCTCTCCAGCATCGCCTCCTTGAGGTCCGGCAGGTATTCCATCGCGATGAACTCAAGCCCCATATACTTGACGTCGGCGGCGACGAAGACCAGGAAGTCGATATGGGCGTCGGTGGACAGCGCCATCCGGTGGACCACGCCGATCACCTTGCTGAGCCGCTCGAGCGCCGGCGCCTGCCAGGTCATCTTTTTCTCGTCGATCAGGTCCTGCATCGGGACATAGACCCACAGCGTCTTGCCGACGATCGTGGCGGTGACGTCTATGCCGTGCTCTTCTTTGACGAGTTCGGGGATGCGATCGGTCAGGGTGGCGGCCGGATACGTGGCGCCGCAGCCGGCCAGCGCCGTCACGGCCGTCACACCGCAGAAGAAGAGGATGAGGAGCCGTCCGGCAAGGCTGTCAGGGCGAAACGGAGGGCGGGAGGGGGACCTTCTTGGATTTGTTGAATTCTTTAAAGATCGCATCGATCTCATCGTATTCGAGCTCCTCGCGCGCGATAAGCTCCTTGGCGAAACGGTCCAGGAGGGGCATTTCGGTGCGCAGGAGGTCTTCCACCTCGGCAAGGCATGTCTGGAAGATCTTTTGCGTTTCGGCGTTGAGCTCCTGCTTGAGCTGTTCGGAGAGATGCTCCGGTTCCAGGGCTTCGAAGTCGCCGAGGTGTTTATCGTCCATCCCCAGCCGCCAGACCATGGTGTGCACCAAGAGCATGGCGTGGTGGAAATCCGAGGCGACGCCGTTCGACGTCGTGTTGAACTTGATCTTCTCCGCCGCGTAGCCGGACAGGGAGACCTTGATGGTCGCCAGGAGCTCCTCGCGGTTGCTTAAGAACGTCTCTTCGCGCGGCTGGTGGGCGACCATCCCCAGCGACCCGCGCCGGGCGATGATGGAGGCCTTGATGACGTCGTAGGTCGGGTGCAGCAGATAGAGCGTGATGAGGTGGCCCGCCTCGTGGTAGGCCACGCGGCTCTTCTCGTCCTTGGTCATGTGCTTGCGGTGCTTGATGCCCAGCTCGATGCGCTCCATCGCCTCCGAAAGGTCCTTGTGCTCGATGACCTCGCGTTTGTTGCGCAGGCAGATGATGGAGGCCTCCTTGACGATGTTCTCGATCTCGGCGGGGGTCTTGTAGACCGCCTGGCGGGCGAGCTTGGCGATGTCGATGTTGGGGTCGTATTTCACCTTGCCCATGTAGAACTTGAAGATCTCCTGGCGGCCCTGAAGGTTGGGTTTGTCGACGTAGATCTTCCTGTCGAAGCGCCCGGGGCGCAGGAGCGCCGGGTCGAGCACCTCCTCCGAGGAGTTGGTGGCGCTGATGACGACGACGTTCTCCTTCTCGTCCTGCAGGCCGTCCATCTCGACGAGGAGCTGGTTCAGGGTGGTGTTGGTCTCCTGGCCGCTCATGAAGCTGAAGTTGCGCGTCCGGCCGATGGCGTCGACCTCGTCGATGAAGACGATGGCCCCGCCGTGCGCGTAGGCCAGGCGCCGCGCCTGCTTGAAGAGCTTGCGCACGCGCCGGGCGCCGACCCCGACGAAGATCTCGGTGAACTCGCTGGCCGACAGGGAGAGGAACGGCAGCCCCGCCTCGGTGGCGATGGCCTTGGCCAGGTACGTCTTGCCGCAGCCCGGCGGCCCTATCATCAGCAGTCCCTTGATGATCTTGCCGCCGACGCGATTGACGGCGGTATGGTCCTTCAGGAGCTGGACGACCTCGAGCGCCTCTTCCTTGGCCTCCTCTATCCCCAGGACGTCGGCGAACTTGACGTTGACGTTGGAGCTCTTGACCGATTTCTTGTCGATGGTCCCGAACCGGCCGAAGA
>JBLMXZ010000130.1:0-15940 GCA_050258015.1 Deltaproteobacteria bacterium | reverse complement strand
AGCGCCTCCATGGTCCGAAAATGCTCGGCGAGCAGCCAGGCCGCCTTTTCGCCGACATGCCGGATGCCCAAAGCGAACAGCAGGCGCTGAAGGGGGCGTTTCTTGCTCGCCGCGATCCCCTTCATCAACTGGTCCGCCTTCTTCTCTCTGACGAGATCGAGCGCGAGAAGATCCTCGCGCTTCAGGGCGTAGATGTCCTCGACGCCTTTGACCATGCCGCGGCCGACCAGCTGCGCCGCCACCGCCTCGCCCAACCCTTCGATATCCATGGCCCCGCGGGAAGCGAAATGCAGGAGCCGGCGCTCCAGCTGCGCCGGGCACAGGGCGTTGACGCAACGATAGGCCACCTCCCCTTCCTTCTCTTTTTCAATGGCGCCGCCGCACGCGGGACAAGCGGCGGGCACGGCGAACTTCTTTTCCTTTCCGGTGCGCACGCTCGTGACGACCTTGACGACCTTGGGGATAACGTCCCCGGCCCGCTCCAGCACCACCCGGTCGCCGGTCCGCACGTCCAGGCGTTCCATCTCCTCGAAATTGTGCAGTGTTGCGTTGCGGATAACGACGCCCGCGCATGCCACGGGCTCCAGCTCCGCCACCGGCGTCAGGACCCCCGTGCGGCCGACGTTGACGGTTATGTTCTTCACGGTCGTCGTCGCCTGGTGGGCGGGAAACTTATAGGCTATGGCCCAGCGCGGGCTCTTCAGGGTCGCGCCCAGCCGTCTTTCCTGCGCGCGCGCGTTGACCTTGATGACCATGCCGTCGACTTCATACGGGAGCGTATCGCGGCGCTGCTGCATCTGCCGGCAACGCTCGATCACCTCCTCGATCGTCCCGCAGACACGCGTCTCGGGGTTCACCGGCACCCCCCATTCCCTGAGCTGCTTCAGATAGGCCTCATGGGTGGGAAAAATATCGTGCTCGACGTCTCCCAGGGAGTGCGCGCAGAACAAGAGATGCCGTCCGGCGACGATGCCCGGATCGAGGGTCTTGAGCGCGCCGGCGGTGGCGTTGCGGGGATTGGCAAAAGGCGGCTCTCCGGCCCGGCCGCGCTCCTT
Organism: Deltaproteobacteria bacterium; assembly: GCA_050258015.1. Taxonomy (GTDB): domain Bacteria; phylum Omnitrophota; class Gorgyraeia; order Velamenicoccales; family Velamenicoccaceae; genus JBLMXZ01. Next base: position 14,885 of record JBLMXZ010000130.1, on the reverse strand, counting down.
GTTCATCCGGGCGAAATCATCCAGCGGCATAAAGACCTCGCCGCGGACCTCGATACGTCCCGCCTCTCCCGCGCCGCGCAGCCTCAGGGGGATGGCCCGGACGGTGCGCAGGTTCGTCGTGACGTCTTCCCCCGTCTCGCCGTCGCCGCGCAGGGCGCCGCGCAACAACGCCCCGCCCTCATAGGTCAGGTTGACGCTCACCCCGTCCAGTTTCAGCTCCACGGCGTAGGCCACGCTTTCGGCATCGCCCAGGCCCTTGCGGACGCGCTGGTCCCACGCCCGCACCTCGTCAAAGGTATACGTATTGTCCAGGGAGAGCATCTTGCGGCGGTGGCGCACCGTCGCGAACCCGGCGGCCGGGGCCGCGCCGACCCGCTGGGTCGGCGAATCCGGGACGACCAGGTGCGGATGGCGCGCCTCCAGGTCCTTGAGCTCGGCCATCAACCGGTCATACTCGGCGTCCGACACCTCGGGGTCGTCGAGGACGTAATAACGGTAATCGTGGTGCCGGATCGCCTCCCGCAAGCGCTCTATCTCTCGGCGTGTATCCACAGGGGGTTCCGCTCTCACCGGCCTACAGCCGGATACCGAAATCGTTGAACTCGCCCGTCGGCGCCTGCCACTCAAGCCGCTTATCGCGGATGTATCCCTCGAATTCGCTGTCGATGCGCGCCAGGATATCGGCCAGGAGCCCCTCTTCGGCTTCGGCCAGGACCTCGACGGTGCCGTCCGGAAGGTTGCGCACCCATCCCGTTGCCCCGGCGGTCCTTGCGAGGGAGCGCACCGTAAAACGAAAACCCACGCCCTGGACATGACCGCTGAAGAGGGCGTGCAAGCGCTTGTTCATGGGGAAAAAGGATGCCGACGAGAAGAAAAGATCGTCGCTTTAGAACTGAGATCCGAGCGTGAAGGATCGAGGGGAGAAAGGAGAAAGGAGACCGAAATCGAATTGCCGTTCGGCTTGTCTGATTTCGCCTCTCTCCTTTCGGTTTCTCCAACCGGTCGCTCAAGCGAGCTTTTGTTCAGAAAAAAGAAAAGAGAGAGACGACCGGATCGAAAACACGGTTTCGGCAGAACCCCGCCTCTCTGCTTTCGATTCTCTGCAAAATTTCGCAGGGCAAAATTTTATCGGGGAGGTGGGACTTGAACCCACGACCTCAACGTCCCGAACGTTGCGCTCTAGCCAAACTGAGCCACTCCCCGGATATCTCAACGGAAGTTCTCTAACTCTTAAGCGGGTATGATTTTATCACACCCGCACGCTCTTTTCAACGAAAGGTTAACTTCGCGGGGCAACAGCCCGCAGCCCTGCGCTCCTAACCCATGCGCTCGCAAGCAAACCATAAAAACAAAAAATCTGCCGGGAAAATCCTTCGAACTTAAACGCAAGCAAATAAGCGAAAGCCCTGCGGGATTTCGATCTTGCCCAGGAGCTTAGGAGCTATGAGCTACTCGCCCCGGCTATCGACCGCCGCTTCAGGAGCATGTCGCACTCGACGTTGACGGTATCGCCGGCGCGCTTGGCGCCGAGCGTCGTCATGCGGGCGGTCACCGGAATAAGATGGACGCTGAACGCCCCCTGTCCCAGGGCCCCGACGGTCAGGCTGATACCGTCGACGGCAACGGAGCCCTTAAGCACAAAAAAGGGGTTCATGCGCGCGGGGACGGCTATGCGTATTTCCAGGTTGCCGCGGACCGTCCGCCGGGAGCGGATGACGCCGACGGCATCCACGTGCCCGGTCACAAAATGGCCTCCCAGCCGGTCGCCCACCCGCAAGGCCTGCTCCAGGTTGACGCGATGGCCGGGACGCCTCTTGGGCAGCGTGGTCGAAAGCCATGTCTCCTGCATCACGTCGAAAGACAGGACGCGGTCGCGGCGGCGCGCGACGGTAAGGCACACCCCGTCCACCGCCACGCTTGCGCCCAGCCCGGCGGCGTCGAAGGCCGCCGGCGCCTCGACATCCAGCTGCCACGTCCTGCCGCCTGCGCGGGGAAGCCGCGCGAGCCGCACGGCACGGACCACGCCCGTCTCTTCCACCAGACCGGTAAACATTGTTTTATCGCTCCGCGGGGAGGCGCCTCTTCCCCGGATAGACCACGTCGCCTTCAATCAGAAGATCGTTCTTGAGCCGCCGGCACGTCACGTTCCTGAGCCGCGCAGCCGCCTTCAAGGGGCCGGCCCCCTCGCCGCCGACTGCCGGCAAGGCCTTCTCTCCCGCGATGACCATCGGCGCCAGATAGAAGACGGCGCGGTCCGCGAGGCGCGCGTCGAACAAGGATCCCCGCAGCGTCGCCCCTCCCTCCGCAAGAACGTGGCGGACCTCCAGACGGTACAGCGCCTTCATCAGCCGCTTCAGGTCAACGCGCCCGCCCTTCGCCGGGCAACGCACAACGAGCGCGCCCTTGCGCCGCAAGGCCTCTTCCCGGCCGCGGCTCATCGCGGCGGCCGCCACGACGAGGCGCCCCGCTGTCCGCAGCAGGCGCGACCGCAGCGGCAGCCGTCCCCGGGAATCCACGACGATCTTCGTCCACGTCCGGCGCCGCGCCGCGCCGGGACGCCACGGACGGACGTATGCCAGCGGCGCTTCAAGCCGCGGATCATCGGCCAGGACCGTACCGATCCCGACCATAATCGCGTCGAAAGAAGCCCGCGCGCGGTGCGCGTGACGCCGGCTGTCGGCATCCGTGATCCAGCGCGAGGCGCCCGTCCGCGTGGCCGTTTTGCCGTCCAGGGAAGCGGCCACTTTGACCGTCACCATAGGGCGGCGGCGGCGATGCGCGAAAAGATACGGCCGGTTAAGGACTTCCCCTTCCTTTTCGAGGAATCCCGCCCGCACTTCGATGCCGTAACGCCGCAGGCGGCGTATGCCTCGACCGTTCACAAGCGGATTCGGATCCGTTGTCCCGATAAAGACGCGGCGGATGCCGGCACGCATGACCGCACGCGTGCACGGCCCCGTCCGGCCCTGGTGATCGCACGGCTCAAGCGTACAGTATAAGGTCGCCCCGCGGGCGCGCGGGCCCGCCTGCCGAAGCGCGAGGACCTCGGCATGCGGCATACCGGCCCGCTCATGAAATCCTCGGCCGACGATCCTGCCGGCCTTAACGACGACGGCGCCCACGCAGGGATTGGGAAGCGTCGTGGACGCCCCCCTGGCCGCCAGGCCCAGCGCCTGACGCATGAAATATTCTACCCGATGCCGCATCGAGCCGCCTTGAGACGCTCCACATGCGCGTAGGCCACGCTGGCCTTGCCGATCTTGATGTGAGGTTTCGCCTCGCCGTGAAAGTCCGAGCCGCCGGTTACAAGAAGACCGTCCCTCTGCGCCAAGCCCACGAAGGCCTGTGTCTGGAAGGCCGTATGCTCGGGATAGTAAGCCTCCAGGCCCATGATGCCGGCCTTCACGAAATCCCCGATGAGCGCGTTGTCGCTCAGCGTGTAGGGATGCGCCAGGACCGGCACGCCGCCGTTCTGACGGATCCACCGGATGGCCTGCGCCGGCGTCATCTTGAACTTGCCGACATAGGCGGGGCCGCGGTCGCCGATATACTTGGCAAACGCCTCTCCCAGGGTCGCCACGAAACCGCGCCGGCGCAGGGCCTGGGCGACGTGCAGGCGGCCGACGCTTCCCGCCCCTGCCTCGGCAAAGACCTCCTCGACCGTAAGCGGGATATCGAGATCCTTGAGCTTGCGGCACATGCGGTGGATGCGGTCCACCCGGACACGCCGCATCTCGGCCAGCATCTTGACGACGGACTTGCGGCGGAACTCGATCAGATAGCCGAGGATATGGACCTCCTCGCCCCCGACCTCCGTCGACGTCTCGATGGCCGGCAAGACCTCGATGCGCTTCCCGGCCGCCGCGAGAGCGGGCTCTATCCCATCGGTATTATCGTGATCGGTCAGCGCGATGCAGGCAATACCCGCCCGTATCGCCTCCTCAACGACCTGTTCGGGCGTAAGGGTGCCGTCGGAAAAAACGGTATGAATATGCAGATCAGCTAATTTGCCTTCGCTCATATCCCGCAAATTACCCCGCAGCTTGCGTAGGAAATTTCACGACGTAAAACGCCGGGAAATTTACACGTGCTTAAGCAAGGGGCAGGTTTAGGACGCGAGAAAAATCAACGCGTCTTGTGGACCTTGTCGAGGATGCCGTTGACGAACTTGCCGCTCTCCAGATCCCCATATTTTTTGGCAAGCTCGACGGCTTCGTTGATGGCTACTTTCGGCGGGACATCCTGGCGGAAGAGAAGTTCGATCGCGGCCAGCCGCAGGATATTGCGATCGACGGCCGCCATCCGGTCCAGCTGCCAATTGGTAGCTGCCGCTGCAAGGATCTGATCGACCTCCTGCCTGTGGCCGGAAAAAAGCGTCACAAGCTCCCGGACGAACGCCCGCAGAGAAGGATCCTCGCAGATCTCCGGATAATCCACCCAGGATGCTTCCAGGAGATCCTTGGGATCGACGACCGTGATATCGGCCTGATAGAAGAGACGAAGGATCATCTCCCTGGCTTTTGTGCGCTTCCTCATCGCTATACCTTATCCTTGCCGCCTGTTCTCCGCTGCCCGTTCCCTGTGCCTGTTATATTATATCCACCAGGTTCGCCATTTCAATAGCGTGCAACGCCGCATCGCGGCCCTTGTTGCCGCCCTTGCTGCCGGCCCGCTCCATGGCCTGCTCGAGCGTATCGGCGGTGATGATGCCGAAGATCGCCGGCACGCCGGTCGTCATGCCGACCTGAGCGACTCCTTTGGCCGCCTCCGCCGCCACGAAATCGAAGTGCGGGGTGTCCCCCCGGATGACGGCGCCCAGACAGATCACCGCGTCGGCCTTCTTGGATCTGGCCGCCAGAAGCGCGATGGACGGGATCTCAAAAGCGCCGGGGACCCAGGTAACCGTGATGTCCGCATCCTTCGCCCCGTGGCGCACAAGCGTATCCGTGCATCCGTCCACCAGCGCCTTCGTCACGAAATCGTTGAAACGCGACGCGACGAGCGCGAAGCGTTTTCCCTTTGCCATCAATTGCCCTTCGTTTACCTTGATCATAACGCCTCCTTAGAATTGATAGGACTATCGTCTATTGTCTATCGTCTTATCTACTCCAGCCAATGCCCCAGCTTCTCGCGCTTGGTATCCAGGTACCGCGCATTGACGCCTGTTTTGGGGCACTGCAAAGGCACGCGCTCGGCGATGTGCAGGCCGTACCCTTCCAATCCCACGATCTTGCGCGGGTTGTTCGTCAACAGGCGCAGGGATGTCACGCCGAGGTCTGCGAGGATCTGCGCCCCGATCCCGTAATCGCGAAGGTCGGGCGCGAAGCCCAGCGCCTCATTGGCCTCCACCGTATCAAGCCCCTTGTCCTGCAGGGCATAGGCCCTGATCTTGTTGGCCAGACCGATGCCGCGCCCCTCCTGCTTCATATAGAGCACCACGCCGCGGCTCTCCTTGGCGATGGCGGCCATCGCCGCCTCAAGCTGGGACCCGCAGTCGCACCGCAGGGAACCGAAGACATCGCCCGTCAGGCACTCGGAGTGGACGCGCACAAGAGGCGGGCGCACCGGCTCCATGGCCTCATCCAAGCCCAGGCACAGGGCCACATGGTGCGAACCGTCCAGAACGGACTCATAAAGATGCATCGTGAACGGCCCGTGCCGGGTCGGCAGCGACGTAGTGACCGTGCGCGTGACGAGACGCTCGGTGCGCCGCCTGTACTCGATGAGGGCTTCGATGGTACAGATCTTCAGATCGTGCTCGGCGGCAAAGACCTCGAGCTGCGGCAAACGGCTCATCGTCCCGTCCTCATTCATGATCTCGCAGATAACGCCGGCGGGATACAACCCCGCCAACCGCGCCAGGTCCACGGCCGCCTCCGTGTGACCGGCGCGCACAAGGGTGCCGCCCCGGCGGGCCCGCAGAGGAAAGACGTGCCCGGGCCTCGTGAAGGACGACGCCTCGGCATCCGCGGCGATCAACCTGCGGATCGTGCGGGCCCGGTCCGGCGCCGAAATGCCGGTCGTGACCCCCTCCCGGGCGTCAACGGACATCATCCAGGCCGTGGCATAGGGATCGTCCGCCACCGCCGCCTTGCCCTCCGCAGCGGCCATGGCCGGAATATCGAGGGTCCGCAGGCGTTCCTCCTCCATCGGGACACAGATGAGGCCGCGGCCGTGCCGGGCCATGAAGTTGACGTGCGCCGCGTCCGCAAAAGACGCCGCGACGACAAGATCGCCCTCGTTCTCGCGATCCTCGTCATCGACGACAACGACCATCCTGCCCCGCCGCAGGTCTTCCAGGATCTCTTCGATAGCGTTAAAAACCATGATCGATCGCCTTTCGTGTAAAGGGTGCTTTCATCCTACGAAGCCGCAAAACAAAAAATCCCGAAGCTCAGGCTTCGGGATAGATAGAGACAGCGCCCCGTCGTCTTCTCCCGTCTAGGCTGTGACTATTGGCCCAAGCTTCGCACTTGGTCTGCCCGCCAACGACCTCTGGTGGGCTCGCAGGCTCGTCCCCGCCCTCTCGGCGGCGACTCACTGCCAGCTGGGAATTTCACCCTATCCCGAAGACGGATAGAGTATACGCCTTTGCGCCCCTGTTGTCAAGTCCGCCGTCCTTCTGTATAATATCCCTATGTCCCTTAAACCGCGCCGCGTCGCGGACCTCTTCCTGCGCCGCAGGGCCACCCTGGCCGTCGCCGAATCCTGCACGGGCGGCCTGATCATGCACGCCTTGACCGGGGTGCCCGGCAGCTCCCGCTACCTGCGCGGCGGTGTCGTCGCCTACGCCAACGATCTCAAGCGCACCCTGCTCGGCGTGTCCGCCGCGACGCTCCGGCGCCAGGGCGCGGTCTCCCAGGAGACCGCGCTCGAGATGGCCGCCGGGATAAAGCGGCGCGCGCGCAGCACCGTGGGCCTCGCCGTCACGGGCATCGCGGGCCCCGGCGGCGGCACGCCGACGAAACCGGTCGGCACGGTCTTCCTCGCCTGCGCCGCAGGCCGGCACATCTATTTCAAGAAATTCGCTTTTCCCGGCAACCGCGCGGCCGTCAAGGAAAAGACAAAAGAAGCGGCCCTCGCCTTCCTTCTCGCGTGTCTGACGTGAAAGACAGGCGTCTCTTCCTCGCCATCGACCTGCCGTCCGACGCCAAAGAAACGTGCGGCCTCCTGGCCCAACGGCTCAAAAAGGGCGGCGCGGACGTCGCCTGGGTCGCGCCGGACAACTTCCATCTTACCCTCAAATTCCTCGGCGGCGTGGCCGAAGATCGCCTCCCCCGGATAACGGACGCCTGCGCGGCGGTCTGCCGGCTGCATCCCCCCTTCTCTTTTTCCCTCGAAGGCCTGGGCGCCTTTCCCTCGATCAACGCGCCGCGCGTCCTGTGGGCCGGTATCGCAACACGGGACGCTGCGCTGGAAAAGCTGGCCGCAGACCTGGAGGCCGCCCTGTCCGCTCTCGGCTTTGAAAAAGAAGACCGCCCCTTCCACGCGCACGTCACCCTCGGACGCGTCCGGTCTCCCCGCGGCCGCGTCTTCCTCATGGAAGCGCTCCAAAAAGAAAAGAGCGCCTGCACGACGCCCGACATTCCGGCCCGGTGCGTGACGCTCTTCGAAAGCACGCTCGCGCCCGCGAGCGGGCCCACGGCGCGCGGTGCCCTGTACACGGCGCTCGCGGCCCTGCCGCTCAAAACCTGATCCTTTTCGGGAACGAGGGGACTATTCCAGGAAGGTGAGGAGTTCCGACCGGGACGCCAGAACGAACTTGACGTACATGCCCGAAAGGAAACGCAGGTCCGACTCCGCGACGAAATCTTCGGGGTTGCACGTGGCGACGACAAGCATATTATCCTGCATGTCGATCGGAAAGACGCAATACTTCTTCAGGGCGTCGATCGGCACCTTGCCGACCGCCTCCGGATTGATCTGATAGGTGGAAAGACGCACGTAGGGGATCTTGTACTGCTGGGAAAGGCCGTCCATGAGGTCCGACTCCGCGACATACCCCTTGTCGATCAGGATCTCGCCGAGCGTTCTGGCGCTGCTGCGCTGGTCCTCCAGCGCCCGCTCCAGCTGCTCGAAAGTGACATACCCCTTCCTGATGAGGATCTCGCCGAGCGCCGAACCGTATTGACGGGCAAGCGCGGCGTCGAGCTTCTCCTTCGTGGCATACCCCTTCTCGACGATGATCTCTCCCAGCAGGCGCCGGGTCTGCCGCTGCGTCTCGAGCGCCGCCAGCAGCTGCTCCTCGGTGACGACGCCGTTGGCGACCAAGAGTTCACCCAGTTTTTGCGGGATCTTTGCCATAGATCAGTCCAAGGCCAAAACGCGATCGATCTCCTGCTGCGTCGTCAATCCCTGCTCAACGAGAGGGACACAGGACCGATGGAAAGGAACCATCTGCCCCTCCGCGGCGGCGCGGCGCAGCTCCTCGGCCGATCCTCCCTTGAGGATAAGCGTCCGCAACCCGTCGTTGATCTTAAGGACCTCGAAGATCCCCATGCGCTTCCGGTAGCCGATATTGGCGCACTGCACGCATCCCTTGCCCTTGCAGACGATGCAGACCAACCGGATAAGGCGCTGGGAGATCACCCCCGTCAGGGCGCTCGCGATAAAGAAAGGCTCCACCCCCATGTCCAGCATGCGCACGATCGTATTGACGCTGTCGCGGGCGTGTATCGTCGAAAAAACGAGGGTGCCCGTCAACGCCGCCTCCAGCGCCGTGCGCACGGTCTCCGGGTCGCGCATCTCGCCGACCGCGATCACGTTCGGGTCCTGCCGCATGATCGCCCGCAGCCCTTTGACGAAGGTCATGCCGAAGTTGGGCTCAACCTGGACCTGATTGATCCCCGGGAATTTGACCTCGACGGGGTCTTCGATCGTGCAGAGGTTCTTGTCGCGGGAATAGATCTGCTGCAAGATGGAATACAGGGTCGTCGTCTTGCCGGCGCCGGTCGGCCCGCTGATCACGATGAACCCTTCCGGCCGATGGACGACGGCGCCCACCTGGTCCATGACCTCCTGGGTCATCCCGAGGTCCGAAAGCTTGAGGCAGAAACGGTTGCGGTCCATGAGCCGCATGACGATCTTCTCGCCGAGGATGGTCGGCATGGACGCAACGCGGATATCGTATTCCACGCCCTCCTGGCGGAAGGTCATGCGCCCATCCTGCTGCTCGCGCCGCTGGGTCGGGTCCATCTCGGCCATCAGCTTGATGGCGTTCATGATCGAGCCCAGGTTCGTCTTTTCGCCGGTGAGGCGCTCCACGTCCTTCAACAGGCCGTCCACCCGGAAACGCACGACCAAACCCTCCTTCTGCGCCTCAGAGAAAGGCTCCCAATGAACGTCCGTCGCGCGCTCCTTCAGGCCCCGGCGCACAAAGGTATAGACCATGTCCAACGTCTCTTGCCGGATATCCTGCCGCCGTTCGTACATAACGTCCTCGCTGAAAAACAGTCGACTGCCGGGTCTCAAAGTCTCAGCGTCCCAAGCCTCAGGATGAACCCGACCCGCGACGGCGTCCGTTCCCCCCGGGTCGCGGGACCTTAAGACGTCGCGGCCATGATGTTTTCTTGCAACTATCCTACAACATCCCCCGCCATCGCGCAAGCCACAATACGCTGCCGACCAATAACCCCGCCGCCAGGTCATCGAGCATGATGCCCCAGGGGGGCGGCAGCCGTTCGAGCCTGCGGATCCCCAATGGCTTCAGGATATCCGCGATGCGGAAGCCCACAAACCCCAGAACGAGGGCCGCCGGTGCGGCGGGCACGAAAAGAAAGACCAGGAGCATGCCGCAGACCTCGTCGATGACGACCGGCCCGGGGTCGGACTTGCCGAAGACGGCGGCCGCGATCCGCGCGCTCCAAAGACCCAGCGCGCAGCACGCGCCGAAGGCGACGCCCAAAATCAGCGGCCTGTCCCCCAGATCAAACGCCAGCAGCGCGGCCGCCGCGCTCGCCCACGTCCCGGGCGCTGCCGGGAGATAACCGATAAATCCGAAGGTCGCCAGAAAAACGGCCAGTTTCTTCTTCATCGTTTTTTCAGCCGCGGATCGGCAAAACTGCGCCCCCAAAGAAGTCTTTTCTTCCGCCTCACAAGCTTCTTATCAGGCGCCGGTTTCGCCACACGAAAAGGAAGCCCGATATCAGGGTAAGAACGACGGTGATGTCCATGCACACCGCGATCGTCCGCACGAAGAGCGCCTCGTGACCGGGGGTCCAGAAAGAGGCCTCGCGGCCCACGGCGCGCAGGAAGATGAACAGCAGGATCAGGCAGATCGTCGTCATCTGCGAGACCGTTTTGTGCTTGCCCGCCGCCTCGGCGGCCAGCACCCGTCCGCGCCGCATCGCGAAAAGACGCAGCCCCGTGATCAAAAACTCCCGCACCATGATGAGGGCGACCATCCAGGAAGCCACCAGGCGAAGCTCCACGAAGGCAAGAAAAACGCCCAGGACCAGGATCTTATCGGCCACGGGATCCATGATCTTGCCGAAATCGGAGACGAGGCCGCGGCGGCGCGCGATCGCCCCGTCCAGATAATCGGTCAAGCAGCACAAAAGGAACAAGAGGAGCGCCGCCGCCTTGGACGGCGCGCCGTCCGTAAAGAGAAGGCCCATCAGGATAAAGGTCAGGACGATCCGCAAAAGGGTCAGCCGGTTCGCAAGGTTCATTCTAAAGGCTCCGCGTAGAGGTCGTGGGCCGACGACGACGTGACCCGGCACCGCACCAGGGAGCCGACGGCAAGCCGCCGGCGGGAACGAACATGCACGACACCGTCCACCTCGGGCGCATCCTTATAGCTGCGGCCGAGGAAAGCGCTCTTTCCGCGCCCGGGCGCCTCGATCAGGACCTCGAGGGAGCGGCCGACGTCCCGGCGCAGGTTTTCGGCCGAGATCCCCTCCTGCAGGCGCATAAGATGATCCCGGCGCTCCTCTTTGACGCGCCGGCTGCGCTGGCCCGGCAGGCGATACGCCGCCGTGCCCTCCTCCCGTGAATACGCAAAGACGCCCATCCGGTCGAACCGCAATGCCGTGACCGCGTTGCACAACGCGCCGAACTCCCGCTTCGTCTCTCCGGGAAAACCCACGATAAAAGACGTGCGCAGGGCGACGCCCGGTATGCGGCGGCGCAGCTTTTCGACGAGGGCGGGGATCTCCTGCCCGCGCGTCCGCCGGCCCATCGCCCTTAAGATGCGGGGGTGGACGTGCTGAAAGGGGATGTCGGCATAGGAACACAGGCGCGGCTCCCCGGCGATAAGATCGATGAGATCGTCGCTCACCCGCGCGGGATGCAGGTACAGCAGGCGGATCCAGGGAAACCGTGTCTGCGCGAGCATCCGGCGCAGCAGACGGACAAGCGGCAGGGCATCCGGCCGGCCCGGGCGCGTCAGGCCGTAGAGCGTGATGTCCTGCCCGATGATATTGATCTCTTTGACGCCCTGCCGGTCAAGGGCGCGGGCCTCGCGCAGGATATCGGCCTGCGGCCGGCTGCGCAACGCCCCCTTGATCATGGGAATAGCGCAGTAGGTGCACAGGTTCGCGCATCCCTCGGCGATCTTGAGGAATGCGCTGGACGCGCCGGTCAGCCGGGCGGCCGCCGGGGTGATCCCTTTCGAGGGGAACGCCGCCACGCCCTGCCAGCCGTCGACATCGGGAAAATCGGCGGACAGCTGCCGGCGGTAACGCTCCACGAGACACCCGCTCACGTAGAGGGCGCGGATCTTTCCCGAGCGTTTCCTGCGCACGAGATCCTCGATCGCCTCCAGCGACTCGCGCTTCGCTTCTTCGGTGAAACCGCATGTATTGAGCACGACGGTCGAGGCGCGCGCCAGGGGCTGCCGGCGGGCACCCGCCCGGAGGAGATCGCCCAACGCCTTCTCGGAGTCCACGACATTGCGCGCGCACCCCAACGTCACCACGCAGACCTTCTCGCCGGCACCGTTCACGAGACCTCTCGAAAAAGAAAAACCCACCTCGCCACGGGACCCGCACGAGGTGGGCGCACCAAAGACATCCCTATCCGCGCACGACAAGGCCTTTCGGCGTGATGACGACCTCTTTGAGCGTCTGACCGGGACGGCCGATCCGGTCCAGGAAACGGCCGTTCACCTCCAGCTCCAGGGCGCCCGCATCACCGATCCATAGATCGATCTTCTCGTCGGCGGTCCAGCTCTCGGAACTCCCCTTGGCCAGGATGTTCTCGAACACGATCTTATCGTCGGTCTTGACCTGCAGGAACGTCCGGCCCACGGCCCGCACGACGAGCGCGACCTTTTTGGCGTCCTTCTTATCGGCCGCGGGCTTGACGGCGGCAGGCGACGCTGCGGCCTTCTTGGCGACGGCCGCCTTGGGCGCCGTTGCGGTGACCGCGGCGCGGCGCGCCCGTCTGCCGGCGCGGCACCCTTTGATCATGCGTCCCATCCCCCAGACGAACAGAACGGCAAGAGCGATGACGAAGACGCGCGGCCACGGTATGCGCTCGATCGAACGGCATACCTGCGCCCAAAGACGCCTGCCGATCCTCCCCGAAACGCGCAGGACCGGCCCCATGGCCGCCGGCGCCTGGCCCCGGCGCACCGGGGACGTCTTGCGGACGGGGGCGGCCGCCTCCGGGATCGCCGCGACGAAGCGCGCGACCAGGTCTTCCTTATCCAGGCCCAGAAATTCGGCGTAGATCTTCAAAAAGCTCTTCGTGTAGACGGCGCCGAGCTTTGCCGTATCGTCGCCCTCGAGAGCCCGCAGGACGTGCGCGTGGATGCGGGTCGCGCGGGCCACCTGTTCCAGGCTCAGATTGCGCGCCTCGCGGGCCTCGCGCAGGATGGTGCCGACCGACTTCTCTTGTCCGGGAGCGTTCCCGTTATTCTCCGGCATCTTCTAGCGCCTCCCTCGTTCCCGTCTTCTCCTTGAGCCACTGCTCCCTGTCGACCAGGATCTCGCGCGGTTTGCTGCCGCAATACGGCCCCACGAGCCCCTCCTGCTCCATCATGTCGATGAGCCGCGCGGCGCGCGTATAGCCCAGGCGCAGACGGCGCTGGATGATGGACACCGACGCCTGCCCCGTCTCGATCACGAGGCGCGACGCCGTGTCAAAAAGCTCGTCCTTTTCGCCGAGCGGCCCGACCGAGCTCTGGTCCTGGGCCTTGACGATGGAATCGTCATAAACGGGCTTCCCCTGTTTTTTGATGAAATCAAGCACGCGTTCGAGCTCCTGGTCCTTGATGAAAGAGCTCTGCGCGCGGATAGGCTTCGCCTGACCGGGCTCCAGGAACAAAAGATCGCCGCGCCCCAGCAGCTTCTCGGCGCCGTTCATGTCCAGGACGGTGCGCGAGTCGACCTTGGAGGCCACCTTGAAAGAGATGCGCGCCGGGAAATTCGCCTTGATCACCCCCGTGATAACGTCGACGCTCGGCCGCTGCGTCGCCAAGACCAGGTGGATGCCTACGGCGCGCGACAGCTGCGCCAGGCGCGCGATGGCGCTTTCCACCTGGTCACGCACGGTCATCATAAGATCCGCCAATTCGTCGATGACCAGGACGATATAGGGAAGCTTCTGCTTCCTGAGGTTGTAGGCCTCGATGTTGCGCACGCCTTCCCGGGCGAGAAGCTGATAGCGCTCGTCCATCTCCGACGTCACCCAGGCAAGGGCCATCGCCACTTTCTTGGGGTCGGTGACGACGGGGCACAGCATATGGGGGATATCGTTGAATTGCGCCAGCTCCACCATCTTGGGATCGACCATCAGGAACTTGACGTCGTTGGGGGAGGCGTTGAAGAGCATCGACGTGATGATGCCGTTGACGCAGACGGTCTTGCCCGAACCCGTGGTGCCCGCGATCAGCAGATGCGGCATCTCGCCGAGATCGGCGACGATGGGTTTCCCGGCCGTGTCCTTGCCCAGGGCGAGCGTCAGTTTCGAATCGCAATCGCGGAACTCTTCCGACGCCAGGACCTCCTTAAGGAACACCATCGCCGACTGCGCGTTGGGCACCTCCACCCCGACGCGGTTCTTGCCGGGGATCGGCGCCACCACCCGCACGGAGGTCGCCTTCATCGTGAGGGCGATGTCGTCGGATAGGCTCACGATCCGCTGGATCTTGACGCCGGGCGCCGGCTCCAGCTCGTAGCGCGTGATGACGGGGCCGCGCTCGATGTCCGCGACGCGCACGCTGATGCCGAAATCGTTAAGGGTATCCTCGAGGACCTTGGCGTTCTCGGTGAGGTCGTCCTTGATCTGGCGCATGGACAACGGCGGCGGCGAATCGAGAAGGTCGAGCCCCGGCAGCACGTAATTCTCCTCGCCGGCCTCCCGGACACCGGACTCATCGTCGATCCTGGCCTCAGCCTGGGGCTTGGCGATCTTGATGCCCACGGGACCGGCAGCAGCGGGTTGCGCCGCCGCGGAAGGCTTGTCTTCTTTCGCGGGAACGGGACGCTTGGGAAGGGGACGCGCCTCTTTTTCCTGCAGGCCCGCCCCGCGGGACTGCAGGCCCACCGCGCGGGACGGCAGGCCTCCGATGCGCGGGGAGCGCGGCCGCGCCGACGCCTCCAGCTTCCAGGAGGGCCAGGAGACTTTCTTGAGACGTTTCAGGGCATCCTCGAAGAAACGGGAAAAGAACGGGAAGATGAACACCTGGCCGACGAGGGGCAGGGCCAGCAGACCCAGCATCAGGACGAGGACATAGGCCCCCGTGCGGCCGAAGTAATGCGTGAGGAAATCCGAGAAGACGAGCCCCGTGATGCCGCCCCGGCGGAAACGGACCGTCGAGGCGCTCGCGAAGAACATCGCCAGGAAAGAGCTCAGCGCCACGGAGAGGACGAAGATGCCCAGCAGCTTCACCGCGTTCATCCGCACGGGCTCCCGGCGGACGAACTTGAGACCGAAGAAAA
>JBLMXZ010000129.1:0-11549 GCA_050258015.1 Deltaproteobacteria bacterium | reverse complement strand
GCTTCTTCTTGATCTCTTCGGCCTCTTCCTTCGGAACGCTCTCCTTCACGGGCTTCGGGGCACCGTCGACCAGATCCTTCGCCTCTTTCAGCCCGAGGCTGGTGATCGCCCGGACTTCCTTGATGACGGCGATCTTGTTGGCGCCTGCGCTCGCGAGGACAACGGTGAAGACCGACTTCTCCTCGGCGGCCGGGGCTCCGGCGGCGCCGGACGCGGCAGCCACCGCCATGACGGGCGCTGCGGCCGAGACGCCGAACTTGTCTTCGATCGCCTTGACGAGGTCGCACAATTCCAAGACGCTCATCGTCTCGATCTCTTTGATCATCTCTTCGATCTTTGCCATCGTGGTTCCCTCCTTGATTTTGCCTCTAATGGTATTTATTCTTTACAGGATCAACCCCGCAGCCCGCTTGGCCAAGGGGCGACTATTTTTTCTTATCGCTCACCGCTTTGAGCGCGTAAACGAGTTTTGCCGCGATCTGATTGAGGCCCTGCGCGAGCTTGGCCACCGGCGCGTTCAGGACGCCGGCGATCTGCTGGTAGACGGCCTTCCGGGAACCGATCCTCGCCAGCAGTTTAACGTCGTCCAGGGTCACCAGGCGCTGCGCCATGAAACCGCCGCGGATCCCGAGCGCCTCGTTGGCCTTGCCGAAATCGACCAAGGCCCGGCACACGGCTATCGGGTCATCCTGCACGAAGACCATCCCGATCGGCCCCTCCAGGAGTCCGGCGGCCCCTTCGGGCTTCCTGGCCTCCTCGAAGGCCTTGCGCATGAAGCTGTTCTTGGCGACCAGCATCCGGGCGCCGACGGTCTTTAAGGCCTTACGCAGCTTCGAGACCTCGGCCGACTTGAGCTTCTCGAAATTGATCAACAAAACGTCCGGAGAGGCCTCCATGCGCCGCTTAAGCTCCGCGGTCACAAGCTCGCGGTACAAGATCCCTATTTTTTTAACGATGGTCGTCATGCGCTCACCCCTAAAGGGGTGCCTCCGGCTCCCCCATGCGGGGACGCCAAGCGGCTACCCTAAACGTTGCCTGCGGCTACCTTAAACCCCGGCCCCATCGAGGAAGATATGGCCAGGGATTTGACGAACTCTCCCTTTACGGAGGCGGGCTTGGCGTTCTTGACGCTCTCTATTAAGGTAAAGGCATTCTCGTAGATCTTGTCGGCGCCGAACGAAAGCTTGCCGACCGCCACGTGAATGCCTCCCTGTTTATCCACCTTAAACTCGACCTTGCCGGCCTTAAGCTCCTTGATGGCCTGGCCCACCTTCTGGGTGACCGTGCCGGTCTTGGGGCTGGGCATGAGACCCCGGGGGCCCAGGACCTTGCCGAGCTTGCTCAAGTCCTTCATGATGTCGGGAGTGGCCACCACGGCGTCGAAATCCATCCATCCGCCGGCGACCTTGTCGATGAGCTCCTGGGCGCCGACATGGTCCGCCCCCGCGGCCAAAGCTTCCTTCTCGGCGTCGCCCTTGCAGAACGCGGCCACGCGGATCTTCTTGCCCGTCCCGTGAGGCAGGACAACCGTGCCCCGGACCATGTGGTCGGACTTCTTCGTATCCACGCGCAGGTGAAAGGACACCTCGACGCTCTCGTCGAACTTCGCCTTGGGCGCCGTCAAAAGCGCGCCCACGGCCTCTTTAAGCCCGTATATCTTGCCGGCCTCGACGACCTTGGCCGCTTCCTTCATGCGTTTGCTTGTCTTGTGCGCCATGGCCGTTACTCCACTACCTCGATGCCCATGCTGCGTGCGGTCCCCGCGACGGTCTTCATCGCGATCGCCATGTCCGACGTATTGAGATCCGCCAGCTTGATCTTTGCGATCTCCTCGACCTGCTTCTTCGTGACGGTGCCGATCTTCTCTTTGCCGGCCGTCCCGGAGGCCTTGGCGAGGTTCGCGGCGCGCTTCAAAAGGACCGAGCACGGCGGCGTTTTGATGATGAAATCGAATTTCTTGTCCTCGTAGACGCTGATGACGACCGGCAGGATGATGCCGTCTTTGTCCTTCGTCTGCTCATTGAAGGACTTGCAGAACTGCATGATGTTGACGCCGTGCTGGCCGAGGGCGGGACCGACCGGCGGCGCCGGGTTGGCCGCGCCCGCAGGCACGTGAAGCTTGATCTGAACGACCACCTTTTTCGCCATATCACACCTTTTCTATCTGCCAGAACTCCAGCTCCACGGGCGTCGAGCGCCCGAAGATGGAAACGCTCACCTTGATCTTCTGCTTCTCGTTGTTGACGTCCTCTATGGTGCCGTTGAAATTCAAGAACGGTCCTTCGATGATCCGCACCGCCTCGCCCTTGCGGAAGTGGATCTTGGGGCTGGGCTTGGCCTGCGTCTCGACGGTGCGGCGCATGATGTTGTCGACCTCTTCCTGGGTGAGGCTGGAGGGCTGCTTGCCCATCCCGATGAAGCCCGTGGTCCCCGGCGTCGTGCGCACGAAAAGCCAGGTATTCTCGTTCAGCTCCATCTCGACCAGGATGTATCCGGGGAAGAACTTGCGCTCGCTGATCTTCTTTTTGCCGCCCCGGACCTCGGAGACCTGCTCGGTCGGGATCAGGATCTCGCCGAACTGCTCCTTGATCTCGCACGTTTCCAGCCGGTGCAGGAGGGCCCGCTTGACCTTATCCTCGGAGCCGGTCTGCGTATGGACGACGTACCATTTTTTCATTTCATCACGAGGGTGACGACGTGTGTCAGAAGAAAATCCAGCAGCCCGATGTAGGCGGTCAGCAGGATCGTCGCCACGACGACGACGCCGGCCGTGCCCACCAGGTCCTTGCGGGAAGGCCAGGAGACCTTGACCAGCTCCGCCTTCACCTGGGACACGAAAACAGGGATGTTCTTTATAACGTTGATCGGCTGCGGCATGTGGTCCTTCGCGCTGCGGCGCGTCTTAAATCTCCAGGGGTGGAGGGAATTGAACCCCCAGTTCTGGTTTTGGAGACCAGTGGTTTACCGTTAACCGACACCCCTATAGCTCGTTAAAGGCACAACCGCTGGAACCCCGCGGGGCGACGCCGCCTGTTATCTCGGGCCTGCCCCTTAAGAACCATCCCGTTGCTTCCGACATGGAGATGCTGCCGGGCCCAACGTCAAACAAACCTGTTACTTTACTTCTTTAAAGACCTCGTGCTTGCGGCACTGAGGACAAAATTTCTTCGTCTCCAGGCGCGCCGTATGCTTTTTCTTGTTCTTCATCATCGCATAGGAACGACGATGGCACTCCGGACACTCAAGCAGTATTTGTTCTCTCATGATTTTGTCGTCGAGAAAGCCCCCGACCGGAATTGAACCGGTGACCCCGTCCTTACCAAGGACGTGCTCTACCGACTGAGCTACAGGGGCAAGACCCGCACGCTCCGTGCGCGATGTCCCACGCACAGGCACAGGACAAGTCGTAAAGCGTTAAGTATATGATTTTGTTATATCTTTGTCAAGTTTTTTTTGAAAAAAACAGGAGGGGTCAAAAATAAGACAGGAATTTGAGCCAAAACCCGGGCAGGCGGTTGAGGATAGGGACTTTCTTGTAGCGGGAACGGTCGGCGAACGGCCCCCCGAAGGCCAGGCGGTATCCGGCCCGCTCGAGGGCGTCCTCGAGGACCCTCGGATCCTGGTACAGGGGCAGCGAAAAACCGGGGCAGGAAGACTTCAACCGGCTCTCGATCAGCCGCTTAGAGGTCGAAACGGAATCGACGAGCGTCTCTTGGGTTGGGTTTTTTCTGTAAAGCCCCGGGGCCGCACCCGGGCGCAGCCCGTCGTAGTGCTGTTGCAGCAGGGCCCGCCATCGTTTTTTCCTGAAAAAAAGGAAGCCCCCCTGCTTCTTGACGAACGCGTTCATGGAGGCGGCGGCCTCCGCCGGCGGCTCATAGACGTTCTGCGCCAGGGGCGCCCACGACCGCTCGTAGACGGGAACCCCCCACACGCTCTCGACGGCCGGGCGGCCGGCCTGGAACCATTCGTCGAAATAAACGGGCATCTCGTAAACGCCGGGATGCTGAAAATCATGCAGGCGCGCGGAACACGCCACGACTTCATGGCGCAGGCCGTGCGAACAGACCTCCACAAGGCCGCTCGCCTTCATCTTCGCCAGTTCCGCCCACGTGAGATATGGCTCCCGACGGTGACTCTGATACAGGTTCTCCCAGGTCACCTTGCCGTTCCAGTAATCCTCCAGGTTGGGCAAGGCCTCCTGCGTATCGCGGACGCGCTCGGGGATCACGAAAACAACGGCCTTGGCCTTGTATTTCTTGAGCAGCGGAAAGATCACCGTCCAGCAATTGCGCCGGCCGTCGTCAAACGTGAGCACGACCTCCTTCTTCTTGGGCGCGAAGGACGCGCGCCCCCACAGCTCCTCCCCGCCGACGATACGGTAGCGCTTGGCGACCAACAGCTCGATATAGCGCGTGAAGACGTCGGGAAGGCAATCGTGAAAAGAGAAGACCTTGGGCTGGCGGTTGTCGGTGAAGAGGCGGACGAGCGTCTTGATCTTATCGGACGTGCGTATCATGATAACACCCTAAAAAAATGACCCCTGACCAAGACACAAAAGACGAACGCTCTGCGGGTCCCAAGGACCGATCGCCGAACAAAACCCTCAGCGACCGCCCGGTTATTGCCGCTTGTGTCCGGACTGTCCCTGTCGCCTGACTCACACGTGGAGGCGGAACCAACGGATGGTGCGGCGCAGACCATCTTCGAGGGTGACGCGCGGCTTCCAGTGCAGCAGGGTGCGCGCCTTGCGGATGTCCGGCTGGCGCTGCTTAGGATCGTCCACCGGAAGGGGCTCGTACACAAAAGGACTGACGCTCTTCGTCAGGCGCTTGATGGTACGGGCCAGGGACAGGAGCGTGCGCTCCGACGGATTGCCGATGTTCACCGGGTCCGAATGACCGCTCTGCGACAGACGATAGATACCGTCGATGAGATCGGCGACGTAACAGAACGAGCGCGTCTGGCGGCCGGAGCCGTAGAGCGTGATCGGCTCCCCCCGCAACGCCTGGGTGATGAAATTAGGGATGGCGCGTCCGTCCTTAAGCCGCATGCGGGGACCGTAGGTATTAAAGATACGCACGATGCGCGTGTCGACCTTGTGGACGCGATGATAGGCCATGGTGATCGCCTCGGCGAAACGCTTGGCCTCGTCGTATACCCCCCGCGGACCGATGGGATTGACATGACCCCAGTAGGTCTCGGGCTGCGGGTGGACGTGCGGGTCCCCGTAGACCTCGGAGGTGGAGGCCAAGAGGAACCGGGCCCCTTTCGCCTTGGCCAGGCCCAGGCAGTTATGCGTCCCGTGCGCCCCCACCTTGAGCGTCTGGATAGGATAGATCAGATAATCGACGGGGCTGGCGGGCGACGCGAAGTGCAGGATAAGATCGACCGGGCCTTTCAGGCGCAGCGGTTGGGCGATATTGTGCCTCAAGAAACGGAACTTCCTGCGGCGGCGCAGATGGCGGATGTTTTCGAGGCTGCCGGTCAGCAGATTGTCCACACAGATCACCCGCGCGCCCCTGCCGAGGTAGAGATCGCACAGGTGGGAACCGATGAAACCGGCGCCGCCGGTGATGAGGACCGTCTTCATACCGCCCCCCTGCCTATCGAGACGTACCGCAGGCCGTTCTTCTTCATGGCGGCCGGAGAGAACATGTTGCGTCCGTCGATGACCAGGGGCTGGCGCAGCCCCTTCCTGACCCGGGCGAAATCCGCCTGCGCGAACTGCGGCCACTGCGTCAGGATGACGAGACAGTCGGCCCCCCGGACGGCCTCATACGGGTCCCGGCAAAAGGTGATGCCGCGCAATATCTGCTTCGCCTTGCCCATCGCCTGCGGATCGTAGGCCCGCACGCGCGCGCCGTGAGCCTCGAGCGTCCGGATGATCTCGATGGAAGGCGCGAAACGCATGTCGTCCGTATCGGGCTTGAACGCAAGACCCCAGACCCCGATCACCTTGTCCTTGATATTCCAAAGCTCGTCCTCTATCTTCCTGACAAAAAGCTCCCGCTGCGCCTCGTTGACCCGGCGGACCTCCTTGAGCAGGTCAAAATCATAACCCAGCTTGCGGGCGATCATGATGAAGGCATCCAGGTCTTTGGGCAGGCAGAAACCGCCGAATCCGATGCCCGCGTCGAGGAACGAAGGGCCGATGCGCCTGTCCTGGCCCAGGCCCTGCGCGACCTGCGTCACGTCCGCGCCGGCAAGCTCGCAGACGCGGGCCACGGCGTTGATAAAGGATATCTTGATCGCCAGGAAAGAATTCGAGGCGTGCTTGATAAGCTCGGCCGAACGGATGTCCGTCGCGAGGATGGGCGCGTCAACGCCCTCATACAGGCGGCGCAAAAGGGCCTCGGCCCGCGCGGACTCCACGCCTATCACGACCCGGTCGGGATGCATGAAGTCCCGGATCGCCTGCCCCTCGCGCAGGAACTCCGGATTGGAGGCGACATCGAAGGCGACCCCCTTGCGCTTGTTGATGGCGATGGTATGTTTGACCCAGCGGCCGGTCTCCACCGGCACCGTCGACTTCTCCACGATAAGGCGGTAGGACCGCATGGACCCGGCGATGGCGCGCGCCACGCTCTCGATCCCCGTCAGGTCCGCCTCGCCGTTGTCTTTCGGCGGGGTGCCGATGGCGATAAAGATGACCTCGCAGGAACGCACGGCGGCCGCGATCCGGCCGGTGAAGGAAAGGCGCCCCCGCTTGACGTTCTTTTTGACGAGGACGTCCAGACCCGGCTCGTAGATGGGCATCTTGAGCTTTTTGAGCGCGGCGATCTTCGCGGCGTCGTTGTCGACGCACACAACCTTGTGCCCGAGCTCCGCGAAACACGCCCCGGACACGAGCCCCACATATCCCGCTCCGATGATCCCTACTTTCATGAGAGAGCACTCCTATAAGAACGTCGCAACGTCCAATGTCTTATGAATATCCCGTCCCCTATCCCCTGTTGTTGCGCTCCTAGATCCCGTGCTCGGGCGGACGGAAGGTCTTCTGCGCCTCGATGCCGAGGCTCGGGAAGGCCTTGAGCGTGAACCCGAGCATGAACGTCATCCCCTCGCTCGCCCTGTTGTTGACGATGAAGTCCATCAGCCAGCAGTGCATATCGCGGGACAAGCGATACTCCTGCTCGACCAGATCCCCCGTCTTGCACTCGAACCGCTCGTAGATCCCCATGTTCCAGAACGGGTTCAGCTTCCATGTCAGGCCGGCCGTCACCTGGCTGCTCTCGTCCTTCTTGAACCGGTATCCCGTCGTCACGCCCGCCCGGCCGAAATGCCCCCAGAGATCCGCGTTGAGGGTCCGGAAAAATCCGCCGTGCACGTCGAAGGCGGCGTCCGAATCGAACTCCCACTCCTTATACGGCTTGAACTCGAGGTCGTAGGTCATCGTCGCGAACCCGGTCCGGAACGTATCGTTGGGCTCCAGGTAATAATCCGCCGACAGGATGAGGGTGGCGAGGTCCGCCACCTGGTCGTCGCTGCGCTTTGTCTGGAGCTTGTTCTCCAGTATGAACGTCAGCGCATCGTTGCGGTCCAGGGTGTCCACCGGGTCCAGCTGATACAGGCGGCTGTTGTCCACGGTCGGCGCGTGCTGGTAACGATACTGGATCTGCGGGGTGACGACGTGGCGGAGCCTGTTTATGTCCAGCCCCCACGCGCGCGTCGTGACGTCGAAAACCCTGTAGAGCCGCGTCGAAACGTCGATGCCGGCGAAGAAGGCGCCCCGCAACAGGGTCTCATCGGGCTTCACCCCCCGGGAATAATACGTGTCCCGGTGGCCGACGAACGGGTTGACGTCGAGCGACATGAAACGGAACGGATACGAGATCTGCTGGGAGGTGTCGGCGCGCATGACGTCGGTCGTCGCCCCCGAAGAAGCCGTCGCGCTCGAAAGATACGTCGCCGTCGTGAGATTCTTGTAATACAGAGAGAGGTTGTCAAAGACCTTGTGGTTGACGGTCTCCAGCTTGACCTCCGGGATCCTCTGGAGCTTCGTTTCGAAGGAATTGACGCGCGGTTCCCCCAGCAGGCTCAGGGTCGCCTGGGGAAAGACGTGCGAATACAGGAAATAGGAGCGCGGGGCTGGGTCTTTCTCGTATTCGCGGTAGAAGTAATCCTGCCGGAACGCGGCGTCGGACGCCCGGAAATACTCCAGGACCATCTGGTCGGACGGGGACGGCTCCCAGCGGTGGCGCAACTCCAGCCGGGAACGCTCGTCACGATCCCGCAGGGCCTGCGGGATCTCCTCCCTCGGGTCCTCCTCATCGATACGGTAATACTTCGCCTGGCCGCGGCCGAAGAGCCGGGTATCGTAATTCAGGTCGATGCCTTCCGCGAACCCCCTGTTTTGATACCAATCGATGTGGGCGACGCCGCGGGCATGGGCGTTGAGGTAATAGCGCCAGGAGCCGAAGAGCTCGGTCCCGAAGTCCTTATTGTGGCCCGGCGTGATCATCAGGCGCGGCTTCTTGTCCGTCAGCTCCTTGCTGAAGAACGGCAGGTACATGACCGGCACGTCGCCCAGCCGGATGACGGTGTCCTTCGCCTGGAGGATATTGCCGTCGACATCCACCTCGCGGCAGGACAACCCCCAGTGCTGGTGCGGCAGGTCGCATGTCGAAAGCCGGGCGTGCTCAACGAGATATTCGGTCTCGGCGACCTTTTCCATGAGCGACGCCCCGCAGTAGTACGGGGCGAAGTCCACGGCCGGCTGGATGATGGTGCCGGTGCCGTCGCCAAAGTCATAGATCAGCATCTCCCCGCGCATCTCCTGGCCGCCGGGGCTGGCGAAAACGACGCTCCCTTCGGCGACCGCCAGCTTCTGGTCCATATAGACATGGACGCGGTCGCAGCGCAGGGTATTGCCCTGGTAATCGATCTCGACGTTGCCTTCGGCGGTCACCTCGCGGCCTTCGGCGAGGAACTCGACCGTATCGCCGTTGACCGTGATGGGCACCCTGGCCTTGGTGGGCCCGGAGGCCGGATCGGCCCCGGCCCGCGGCGCCCCTGCGGCCGCAAGACAGACACAGGCGATCGCGATCCAGGCATACCGCCTCATAGCGCTGCCTGCTCTCTTGCCAGCAGGGCCGCGCCGATCATGCCGGCGTCGTTGCCCAGGGCGGCTCGACGCACCCGGATGCGTCCTTTGATCTGCTTCATGGCATGCCGTTTCACGGACTCCTCTATGGCGTCCAGCAGGTCCCCGCCCGCGGCCGCCACCCCGCCCCCAACGACGATGACCTCGGGGCCGCAGGTATTGACCACGCCGGCGAGCGCCCGGCCGATCTCTTCGCCGACCTCGCGCCAGAACGTCCGGCAACGGCTATTGCCGCGCCGGGCCTTCCCGCTGATCTCCTCGAGGCAGACCCTCTTGCCGAAGACACGGCGCGCCCGCTCCAGGAGCGCGGCATTCCCGACAAACCGTTCCAGACATCCCGACCCGCCGCAGGGACAATCCGGGCCGTCGGAGCTTATAGGGATGTGGCCCACCTCCCCGCCCAGGAAGAACGGGCCGCGATAGATGCCGCCCGCAAGCATGAGCCCTCCGCCCACACCGGTCCCCAGCGTCACGCCCAGGACATGGCGGGCGCCGCGGCCGGCCCCCAGGCGGCTTTCGGCCAGGACCATGCAATTCGCGTCGTTCTCCACGAAGACGGGGATGCGCAGGCGGCGCGAGAGATCGCGGGCGAGAGGATACCGCGTCCAACCGCGGATATTCGTGAGGCTCAGAACGACACCCCGGCCGAAATCGACAGGCCCCGGCACGCCGACGCCTGCCGCGATGATGTCCCGCAACCGGCAGCGCGCCCTGTCGGATAAGGCGCTCAGGACGGCCTGTATCCGGGCGGCAAAATACGGCCTGCGGCTGAAACCCCGGCTCGTTATCCTGTCCTGAGCGAGAATGCGGCCGCCGGGCCCTAAGAGCGCGGCCTTGGTGAATGTCCCGCCGACGTCCACGCCGGCATATACGGCAGATTGGGTCATTTTCCCTGAGGAGCGGTGAAAATATGAAAACAGCGGGCAAGCCCCGGACCCCTTCCCCCGGGGCGGAATAGACTTTTTACGGAAGGTATTTTATCGCAACGCGTTGGCAGAGGCAAGGATTATCGCTTGAGGGAAAGGAAAAAGAGGACGAGGACGATGCCGTTATTAAGCGTATGGAAGACGACCGGCGCGATCAGGTTGCCGCGGCGTTCATACAGAAATGCCAGAACGACCCCCAGCACAAAGACGTAGGGAAAGAGAAAGAAGTATCCGTGAAAAAGGGCGAAGACGGCGCTGCTCAACAGGGCGGCCTGCGTAAGGGAGAACCGCCGGCGCAGGGCCGGGAACAGGAACCCACGGAAGACCAGCTCTTCGAAACACGGCCCCAGCAACAGAACAAGGATAAAACCGAGAGAACTGGCGGCGATGGGGGCCACATCCAGCTGCTCAAGCTGCGAGGCGGTGTAATACAGCTCCACCTTCTGGGCCGCGCCCAGCCCCCAAAGGGCGTCCAGGAAGGCCGAAGCGATCGAGACGATCAGCGTGACGCCGACGATCGCAAGGAAAAACGTCAGATACGCCCGGACGCCCGCGCCCGCATCCCGCCAGGGACTCCGCGAACAAAAAAAGAAACGCCACACGTCCAGCCTGTAACGCCTCAGGATGTGCCGGCGCAACGCCAGAAGAAAGGAGACATAAAAGACGAGGACGATATATGTGTCGGGGACGGCAAGAAAGGCCTCGTGCACGAGAGCCGGCGTGGCCCAACCGATGAAGCCGCCCCACGCCGCCAAAAGCACGAAAGCGCCGAGGACGACAAAAACGGCCAGAAGCGTCGCCTCGAAAAACACCAGGAGGACGTCTTTAGCGGTCCAGGGGACGCAGGGGGCGGCGGACATGGCAGGCGGACAGGACGATCACGCGTCGCGGAGAAAAAAATCCCAGTGACCCATTCCCAAATCCCGATCAATTCCCAATTACCGATAACCGATGAAAAACAAAGACCACAAGATCTTTGGCATTCCTGTCGCCATAAAGGGCGTATCCCTTCATCGGCCATGGGACATCGGCAACAGGGCGTTGACGCACGGCGGTCATCGGGATCGGGGATCTTCCGTTGCCAGGATGCCTCAGCTCATATAATCGATAAGACGGTGCAGGACCTCTTTGAGCTCTTTGCGCGGCACGATCATATCTATGAGGCCGTGATCCAGCATGAACTCCGAGCTCTGGAACCCTTCCGGCAGCTTCTGGCGGGTCGTCTGTTCGATGACGCGCGGACCCGCGAAACCGAGGCGGGCCTTGGGTTCGGCGACGATGACGTCCCCCAATCCCGCAAAAGAAGCCATGACGCCCCCCATGGTGGGATTGGTGAGGACCGAGATGTAGAGGAGCCCGGCGTCGTGATGGCGCTTGAGGGCCGCGGAGGTCTTGGCCATCTGCATCAGGCTCAATATCCCTTCGTACATCCGCGCCCCGCCGCCGGAGCCCGAGACGATCACCAGCGGCAGCTTCCTGCGGATGGACTTCTCGATCGCCCGCGTCACCTTCTCGCCGAC
>JBLMXZ010000128.1:0-10246 GCA_050258015.1 Deltaproteobacteria bacterium | reverse complement strand
GCCTACCGGCCCGTGGCCATGGCGACGCTCGCGACGCACGACACGAGTTCCCTGTTGGGATGGTGGCACCATGAGGCAGGGACGGTGGACACGGGGCTCTTTGAGCGCGCGTGCCGTCAGGCCGGGGTCGACTTCAACGCCGTCGCCCCGCAGCTCTTCGATCTCGAACGCACGCGCCACGGACGGCTCTGGTGGCGGGCCCACATGACCGCCGACCTGTTCCGAAGCGTCATCGGCAAAAGCGACCGCGAGGCATGGAACGCGTGGGACCTGATGCGCAGCTCCCTGCGGGAACGCGAGCAATTCCTCAGGATGATCCAGTGCCCGCCGGGAACGGACCTGGCCAGCCCGAACATGTTCATGAAAAAGGCGCTGGGCCGCGTCAACGCCTCCGCGTGCATCTTCGCGTCCCTGTTGTTCCAGGACTGGCTCGCCGTCGATACCTTCTTCGACTTCGACCCGTGGGAATCCCGCATCAACTTCCCGGGAACAACGGATCCGCAGAACTGGACGCTGCGGATCCCGCTGCCCCTGGAGGATATCGTCGAGATGCCGGCGAACGCCGTCATCCGCGCCATCACCGAAACACACCGACGGCTCGTCGGTTAGGCCCGCCCGGAGGACGACGATCTGCATGGAGACATCGGACGCAGTGCGCACCATGCGCCGTCTGAGCCTTTCGGGTCACCGGCTCAAAAAGGCCGCTTTTCCGGCGGCCCTCCTCATCCTTCATATCGGCCTCGGGCTTGTCTTCGGCCGCGCTTTCGTCCAGTTCACCCGCCAGGGATTCCGCCCGTTCCAGCTCAAGATGCTCGATATTTATAACGGGGCCCACCTGGTCATCCCCCGGCGCCAGCCTTATATCCTCAAGCTGTGGGGGGACGACCCGCCCGCGCGCGTGAGCGTCAACGACAAAACCCTGCCGCACTTCCTCTACCGGGACAGACCGACCATCAAGGAATTCTATTATTTCCTGCCCCCGACGCTCACATGGGACGGCAAGCTGGACCTGCGCATCGAACCGGCCATCCGCTTCTCCATGAAACTGCGCAATAACGTCGCGGAGAGCGACTTCGGCAGCATCCTTCTGCGCTCCACGCGCGGCCGGACGCCGGCGCCGCGGCCGTCGCCCTTTGTCCTGACGGCCTTTGCCCTCGTCTTTCTGCTCATCGGGGCGGGGTGGGCCGCGTTCTCCTGGCGCCTGGGATTCATGCGGCCCGCCCGCCTCCTGACGGCGCTGGCCTGGTGCTACGCTCCGTCGCTGTTCATACTGGGGTTCCTGTCCTACGTCGAATCCGTCTTGCCCGTCCGTTTCGTCTTCCATCCGGCCTCTTTCCTCGGCTTTCTCCTGTGCGCGGCGATACTGGCACAGATGCCCGGCCTGCTCAGGATCTTTCTGGCCACGACATCCGGCCTGATCTGGACCAGGGTATGCGCGCTCTCCAAAGAGAACGCCGACCGCATCATGGCGACGCCGATGTTCAAATACGTGGCGCGCCTCGGCCTGGCGAAACGGCTGATCCTGCTTTCCGCCTTTTTTCTCCTCGTGTCGCTGCTCGCGCTGACGGCCCGCATCTCTTTCCTGGCGGAATTTTTCGCCAACCTTACCTACATCAGTCTTCTGGCTTTCGCCGTGATCAAACTGTTCCGCATCCGCGGCACGACATGAAACCCGGCGCGTGGCTGAAAAAGGCAGGCACGAAAAGCGTTTTTGCCGGCCTCGCCTTCGTCGCCTTCTTTCTGCCGTTCTACAGCAGCCTGACCGGGGCGGGCATCGGCCTGGTCTTCCTGGGAACCCTGGGCATCGGGACCGCAAAAGGGAGGGGGCTCCTGCGCAACGCCCCGCTCGGGCCCGTTTTTTTGTTTTTTGGCGCTTCTTTGCTGGCTTCGATCACCCACCCGGCAACCTTGCCGGTCAGTGCGGTGGGGCTGCGCAAATCCCTGCTCTATCTGTTCGTCGTCGCCGGCGGCGCCCTGGTCCTCGACGATAAGGCGCGGCTGAAGCAGCTCCTCGGCCTTATCCTGGCGTCGGCGCTCCTGGCGGCGGCGGACGCCCACTATCAACTTCTCTCCGGCAGAGACTTCTTCTCTCTGCGGCCCCTCATGACGTATCCCGGGGGGCTGATCATCCGGGTCACCGGACCCTTTAAACAGGCCGCCCTGCTGGCCATCTACCTCGAGTGCGTCCTGGCCGGATGCGCGGTCTTCATCGCGGCCCCGTCCTCGCGGCGCACGCGTTTGGCGGCGACAGCCGCCGGGGCGCTCCTCGCGGCGGCGATCCTTCTGACCCTGACCCCCGCATCCCTCGTTGTGCTCGCTGCCCTTTTCGTCTTCCTGACCATCGCCGTGCGCCGACCCGGCCTCAACGCCCTCTTTCTCGCGCTGCCGGCCGCCTTCTGGAGCATCCCCCCGGGAACGCGCCACGCGTTGATCCGGCTGCTCGCGCAGAATCTGGTCAGCCGCGGCCGCATGTTCCTCATAGGCGCGCGCCTCTTTTTGGAGCGTCCGTTCCTCGGGCACGGCCTCAACACCTTCTCCGCCGATTACGCGGCGGCGGCCCGGCCCGGAGACCCTTTCTACGGAGCAGGCGGTCCCTATGCCCACGACATGTATCTTCAACTGGCCTGTGAAACGGGTCTGGTGGGCTTAGCCGCGTTCCTGGGGCTTGCCGCCTGGCTGCTCCACCGGCTCCTGAAACCGGAGAGGGAGGATCCTCAGGCGCCGCGCGACCAGCGCCTTCGCCTGGCTCTGGCCTTAAGCCTGATCGCGTACCTCATCCACGGCCTTTTTGAATCCAGCCTTCAAACCTCCCAGGGAGCCCTGATCTTCTGGGTCCTGACGGGCCTGGCCATAGCCGCCGGCCGACGGCGGCGCAGCGCCTGAAGGGCGCACCCAGAGCTTTTATCCCCTCAAAACCCGGGTCATTTTCGACTTTACAAAAAGAGGGATTTTGGTATAATGGCAGGACATTTGGAGGGATATCATGGATAAAATGACCGTCAAGGACATCGCGGCTAAAGGAAAAAGGATAATCATGCGCGTGGATTTCAACGTCCCGCGCGACAAAAAGACCGGCGCCATCACGGACGACACGCGCATCCGCGCCGCCGTGCCCACGATCAGCTATCTTCTGAAAGAGGATCCGGCCCGGCTCATCCTGATGACCCACCTGGGCCGCCCGGACGGACAGGTCAAAGAGGAGCTGCGCCTGGACAAGGTGGCGCAGCGTCTCGCCGAGCTCATCAAGACGCCCGTCAAAAAACTCAACGACTGCGTGGGGGAGGACGTCAAAAAAGCGATCGCGGCGTCATCCGAGAAGGTGATCCTCCTGGAGAACGTGCGTTTCCATGCCGAAGAGGAGGAGAACGACCCGGCCTTCGCCCGCCAGCTCGCTTCTCTGGCCGACATCTACGTGAACGACGCCTTCGGCACAGCCCATAGGGCCCATGCCTCGACCGAAGGCGTGGCGCATGACCTGCCGGCGGTGGCCGGATTCCTTATCGAGAAGGAGATCGAATACCTCGGCACGGCCCTCGAAAAACCGCAGAAGCCCTTTGCCGTGATCCTGGGCGGCGCCAAGGTCTCCGACAAGATCGGCGTCATCGAGCACCTTTTGAACAAGGCGGATAAGCTTCTGATCGGCGGCGGCATGGCGTATACGTTCCTCAAGGCGCAGGGGATCGCGATCGGCAACTCCAAGCTCGAAAAAGACAAGCTGGACCTGGCCGCGGAAACGCTGGCCAAGGCGAAGAAGGCGGGCGTCCAGGTCCTTCTGCCTACGGACCACCTGATCGTCGACGCCATCGATACGCCGACCCGCGTCGAGACGACGCCGGGCGCTTCGATTCCCGACGGGATGATCGCGGTCGATATTGGCCCCAAGACCATCCAGGCCTTTATCGCGGCCCTCAAAGACTGCCGAACGGTCTGCTGGAACGGCCCCCTGGGCATCTTTGAGGTGGAGCGTTACGCCGCCGGCACCCGCGACGTGGCCCGGGCCCTCGCCGGCTCCACGGCCAAGACGATCATCGGCGGCGGAGACACCGCAAGCGCCGTGGCCGCCTTCGGCCTCGAGGACAAAATGACGCACATCTCCACGGGCGGCGGCGCGTCGCTCGAGTTCATGGAAGGCAAGACCCTGCCGGGCATCGCGGCCTTAAAAGACAAGTAAGGATCGCGAACCAGGAAACCCAGGACAAAAACCCCATGCGACGCAAACTCATCGCGGGCAACTGGAAGATGAATAAAGGCGTGACAGAGGCCATCGCCCTGGCCAACGGCCTCAAGCGCGAGCTGATCGACATCGAGACCGTCGATATCGCCCTGTGCCCGCCTTTCACGGCCCTCGACAGCGTCAACGAGATCATCACCGAGTCGAACCTCCAGCTCGGCGCGCAGGACGTCTACTGGGAAACGGCGGGGGCCTTCACCGGCGAGATCTCGCCCCTCATGCTCAAAGACCTGGGCTGCGCCTACGGCATCGTCGGCCATTCCGAACGCCGGCAGTTCTTCCACGAGACCAACGCGACCGTGAACAAAAAAGCGAAGGCCCTGCTGGCGGCCGGTCTCACCCCGATCCTGTGCGTGGGCGAATCGCTCCAGGAGCGCGAGAGCGAAAAGACGTTCGATGTGATCCGCGACCACGTGAAGAACGGCCTGGCGGGCTTCTCGGCCGAAGAGATGTCCCGGACCGTCATCGCCTACGAGCCCGTCTGGGCCATCGGCACGGGCAAGACCGCCACCCCGGCCCAGGCGCAGGAAGTCCACGTCTTCATCCGTTCCCTGATAGGACACCTCTTTGACCGCGAGACGGCCGACGCCGCGATCATCCTTTACGGCGGCAGCGTCAAACCGGACAACACGGCCGACCTCATGAAACAATCCGATATCGACGGCGCCCTGGTCGGCGGCGCGAGCCTGGACGTCGCGAGCTTCGCCTCCATCGTCAAGACCGCCGCCACCCTGCGCCCTTAATGACCCGAAAGGAGTTCTAACAACCCATGTTCGCCCTGGTCATTTCTATCCACCTGATCTCCTGCACGCTGCTCATCCTGATCGTCCTGGTCCAGCAAGGGCGGGGAGGAGGCCTCATCGATTCCTTCTCCTCGGCTGAGTCGATATTCGGGACCAAGACGAACGACTTCCTCGTCAAATCCACGTCGGTCCTGGCCACGGTCTTTTTCCTGACCTGCCTGTCTCTTGCTTTTCTATCCCTGCAGAAAGGCAAGTCGCTGGTCGAGACACGTTATCGCCCCGAAACCCAGGAGATGCCGGCCGCGGCACCGGCCATGCCGGCTCTTCCGCAGGCGCCGGCCGCGACGTCGCAAGAACCCGCCGTCCCCGAAACGGTCCCGGCGGCGGCACCCGAAGCCGCGGCGCCGACGGGCGAGGCGGCCGCAACCCCGGCCCCTGCCGCGCAGGAGCCTGCGGCTGCTGCACAGAACCCTTGAAGACGCCGACGCAAAAGACATTTCGAGAAAACCAGGCCGGACACGTGTCCGGCCTGGTTTTTTTATCGCTCCTGATAAGTGCGCTGACCTCCGCCGCGGCCGCCCCCGCTGCCCGCGCGCCGGAGAAAGGGGGAACGCTTGTCCTGGCCGCCTCCGCGGATGCGCGGACCCTCGTGCCAATCCTCGCATCGGACAGCGCGAGCGCGGCCGTCTGCGGCCTTATCTTCAACGGCCTGGTGAAATACGACGCCGACCTCGAGCTGACGGGCGACCTGGCGGAGAGCTGGGACGTTTCCGCGGACGGCCTGACCATCACCTTCCACCTGCGGCGGAACGTCCTGTGGCAGGACGGCCGCCCCTTTAGCGCCCGCGACGTCCTGTTTACCTATAATAAGCTCATCGACCCGACGGTCCGCACGGCCTATGCCGGGGACTTTCTCCTGGTCAAGGACATCCGGGCGCCGGATCCCACCACGGTCGTCGTGACGTATGCCGAGCCTTTTGCGCCGGCGCTCGCCAGCTGGGGGATGGGCATCCTGCCCGAACATATCCTGAATAACGTCGACCTGAACACGGCTGCCGCCATCCAGCCCGTAGGCACCGGGCCCTGGCGCCTCAAAACGTGGCGGCGCAACGAACGGATGGAGCTGCGCTCCTTTCCCGGGTACTTCGATACGCAGGCCATGATCACGCGCCTCTTCGAGCGCATCATTCCGGATGAAACGACGGCCTTCCTGGCGCTCGAAACGCAGGACGTCGATGCCGCGGGGCTGACGCCGTTGCAGTACGCGCGCCAGACCGATACCGCGCTGTTCAAAGAACGTTACCGGAAGTTCCGCACGCCGGGGTTCGGCTATACCTATCTCGGATACAACCTTAACGACCCGCGCTTTAAGGACGCGCGCGTGCGCCGGGCGCTCGCGCTGGCCGTGGACAAGAACGAGATCATCCGGATCGTGCTGTTGGGGATGGGACGCGTGGTGACGGGTCCGTTCGTCCCGCAGTCATGGGCGTATGACGAAAGGATCGCAGACGCCGGATACGACCCCGGCGCGGCGCGGCGCCTGCTCGCCGAGGCCGGGTGGCGCGACACGGACGGCGACGGCCGCCTCGACAAGGACGGCCGCCCCTTTTCGTTCACCATCCTGACGAACCAGGGCAACGACCAGCGGGAGAAAACGGCCCAGCTCCTGCAAGGATACTTCAAGGATATAGGCGTTGAAGCGAAGATAAAGGTCGTCGAATGGAGCGCCCTGCTCTCCGAGTTCATCGACAAGCGGCGTTTCGAGGCCGTGCTTCTGGGCTGGTCGCTCGGCCGCGACCCGGACGTCTACGACATCTGGCACTCCTCGAAGACAAAGGAGGGAGAGTTCAATTTCATCTCCTACGGGAACGCGGAGGTCGACGATCTGCTCGTGCGGGGCCGCCGGACATTCGACCAGAAAGAACGGCAGCGCATCTACCGCCGCATCCACGCGATCCTGAACGAGGAACAACCGGTCCTCTTTCTGTATTCCGCGGACACCCTTGAGGCGGTGAGCCGGCGCGTCGAGGGTATCGTGCCCGCGGCCGCGGGAATCGGCTACAATATGCCGAAATGGTGGATCCCGGCGGAGGAGCGCCGCTACCGCAACCTTATGGAACAATGAAAGCCGCAAATCGCCTGCCACGAAATCCGAAATCAGAAGACCGAAATCCGAAAAACCTTGAATGGGTTTGTCGGACATCGGACCTCGGAATTCGGACTTCGAGGCTTTCCCGAGAAAAGAAAGCCTGACGACTTCACTATGCTCACTTATCTCGCCAAGAAAATACTCCAGCTCGTGCCGGTGTTCGTGGGGATCACCGCCATCAGTTTCTTTGTCATCCACCTGGCGCCGGGCAAGCCGTCGGATGCCCTGACCGACCTGAACCCCAAGGTGTCGTTGGAGGTGCGGGAACGGCTCGAGCGCCTGTACGGGCTCGATAAACCCCTGGGACGGCAATTCATCGACTGGTCCCGCCGCCTGGCCCGTTTCGATTTCGGCGTCTCATTCGCCGACGGGCGGCCCGTCATGGAGAAGGTCCTCGAGGCCCTGCCGGTGACGCTCCTCATCAACGCCGCCTCGATGGCCCTGATCCTGGGGTTGGGTATCCCTTTAGGGGTGCTCGCCGCCGTCCGGCAGGGAACCTGGACGGACAGGACGATCTCCGCCGCACTCTTTCTCTTTTTTGCGATGCCGACGTTCTGGCTGGCCCTGCTCCTTATGGACGCCGTAGGCGTCAAGCTGGGCTGGCTGCCGGTCTTCGGGTTAACGAGCATCGACCACGACTCCCTGAGCGCAACGGGAAAGATCGTCGATATCGGCCGTCACCTCGTCCTGCCGGTCGCGGTCTCGACGATCGGCAGCCTCGCCGGCATCTCCCGCTATGTCCAGGAGAACATGGCGCGCGCGCTGCGGCAACCCTTTGTGCTGGCCTGCCGCAGCCGGGCGCTTCCCGAGCGCAGCGTCGTCTATAAGCACGCGCTGCGCAATGCCCTGTTGCCCGTCATCACGATCCTGGGCCTGAGCATCCCGGGCCTCGTGAGCGGCAGCGTCATCTTCGAGTCCATCTTCGCGATCCCCGGCACGGGCCGCCTCTTTTATGCCTCGGTCATGGCGCGCGACTATCCGGTGATCATGGCCATGCTCGTCCTCGGGAGCCTGCTGACCCTGTGCGGCAATTTCCTGGCCGACCTGGGCTACGCCGTGGCCGATCCGCGCATACGCTATCCCAAACATGCTGCATGAACTGCTGAAACGAAGACAGACGCGCCTGAGCCTCGCCCTTATCGGCCTGTTCCTCGCCGCGGCCCTTCTGGGGCCGCTCGTGTGTCCGTGGGCCCCCGACACGGTGGATGAGACCCATCTGCTGACGCCGCCGTTGACCGGCACGCACGTTCTGGGAACCGACCAGCTCGGCCGCGACGTCCTGAGCCGTCTGTTGGCCGGGGCGCGCGTGTCGCTTGCGATCGGATTCGTCGTCGTCGTCATCGCTTCTTCCATCGGCGTCCTTATCGGCGCCGTGGCCGGGAGCTTCGGCGGCGCGCTCGACGCGGTCCTGATGCGCCTGGTGGATATAGCCCTGTGCTTCCCGGTGACGTTCCTCATTCTTTCGGTCATCGCCGTTCTCGAGCCTTCCACCCTGAATATCATCCTCATCCTGGGGCTCACCGCATGGATGGGCCAGGCGCGCCTGGTGCGCGCCGAGATCCTCTCGCTCAAAGAGCGCGACTTCGTGCTCCTGGCGCGCGCCTACGGCGCTTCCCGCGCCCGCATCATCCGGCGCCACCTGGTGCCCAACGCCGCCGGACCGGTGATCGTGACCGCCATCTTCGGCGTGGCGTCCGCCATCCTCGCCGAGGCGGCCTTAAGCTTTCTGGGGCTCGGTGTCCAGCCGCCGACGCCGTCCTGGGGGAACATGCTGGCCGACGCCCGCGCGACCCTGGGTGTCGCCTGGTGGCAAAGCCTCTTTCCCGGCGCCGCCATATTTCTGGTTCTGCTGGCGCTCAACGGATTGGGAGAGTCCGCGCGCGCCTGTCTATCCGATCTCCATGTGCCGCAGCTGTCAAAAACAGGTCCGCGTGAGCCCTCCGCCGGGACGGACTCCCGGCCCGCGCTGAAAGACAAATGACACAACAGATACTACGCGTTGAGGGTTTGGATGTATGGCTGCCCCAGGCCGGGGCAACGGTGCCCGTCGTGCGCAACGTGGACCTTACGGTGCGCGCCGGGGAGATCCTCTGCCTCATCGGTGAAAGCGGATGCGGCAAGACGACGACCGCGCTCGCCCTGACGGGACTCCTGCCCGAAGGCAGCCGCGTCGCTTTCAAACAGCTCGCCTTCGCCGGCCGGCAGGCCGCGGACCTGGCCGACGCCGCCCGCTGGCGAGGCAGGGGCATCGCGCACATCTTCCAGGACGCGGGCGCGCACCTCGACCCGCTTTACCCGATCGGCGCGCAGCTTCGCGAAACCCTGACCATGACGCGCGGCCGGGACAAACGCACGGCCGCGCAGGAGACACGCCGGCTGCTGGAACGGGTGGGCCTCGTTCCCGCCGGCGCCTTCGAACGCTTTTACCCGCACCAGCTCAGCGGTGGGATGAACCAGCGTGTCATGGTGGCGCTGGCCCTGGCCTGCGGGCCGCGCGTTCTGGTCGCGGACGAACCCACGACGGGCCTCGATCCCGCGCTGCGCGAGGCCGTCGCCGGGATGATCAAACAGTTGACCCGGGAACAAGACTGGGGGGTCCTATGGATCACCCATGATGTCCGCCTGGCCGAGAAGACCGCCGA
The DNA here is from genome assembly GCA_050258015.1 of Deltaproteobacteria bacterium. GTDB lineage: Bacteria > Omnitrophota > Gorgyraeia > Velamenicoccales > Velamenicoccaceae > JBLMXZ01. Next base: position 481 of record JBLMXZ010000128.1, on the reverse strand, counting down.
TCGCGCGGCGGTCATGTATGCGGGTTCGATCGTGGAAGAGGGGAGGGCCGACGCCGTCTTTCAGACCCCCCAGCATCCCTACACGCAGGCGCTGCTCGCCTGCCGCCCCGAAAACCTCGGCCGAAGGAAAAAGTAAGATGCTGCTTGCCGCCCGAAACCTGACAAAGACGTATCGTGTGCCGGGGGCCTTCTTCTGGGAGCCGACGCGCACCCTCAAGGCGCTCGACGATGTCTCCCTTTCGATCGCGGCGGGGGAGACGGTCGGCATCCTCGGCGCCTCGGGAAGCGGCAAGACGACGCTGGCCCATATCCTGTGCCGCGTCCTCTCCCCGACGAGCGGACGCCTCGATTACGGCCCGGCGATCGCGGATCCGCGCCGGGACATCCAGCTCATCGCGCAAAACCCCTACGCGGCGTTCGATCCGCTGCTGACGATAGGCGCCAGCCTTGAGGAGCCGCTTCTTATCCACGGCATGCGCCG
>JBLMXZ010000127.1:0-14854 GCA_050258015.1 Deltaproteobacteria bacterium | reverse complement strand
CGAAGACGTTCGTCGAAGAGCCGGGGGTCATCCTGCCGTCCGTCGGCCTTATTCCGGCGGCGGTCTTCGTGGGCTATTTGATCTACGGGCGCGGCGCGTCCATGACCTGGGCCACGCTGGTCGGGCTGGCGGTGCTGGCCGCCTGCATCGCGGTCGCTCCGCATATGCAGGTGCCGGCGGCGCTCGAGAACGCGCGCCTTTGGATGTTCTTCTTGCTGGCGTACGCCTTTTCTGCGTCGGTGTTGCCGGTGAACGTTCTCCTGCAGCCTCGGGATTATCTGTGCAGCTATCTTTTGATCGTGGGTGTCGCCGCGGGCATCGTGGGGCTTGCGGTCACGCGGCCGGCGGTGGTGCAGCCCGCGTTCACGGGATTCGACTCACCCCAGGGATTCCTGTGGCCGATGATGTGCGTGACCATCGCCTGCGGCGCCATCTCCGGTTTTCACGCCCTCATCGCCAGCGGCACGACGTCGAAGCAGCTCGCCAACGAGCGCTACGCGCGCCGCATCGGATACGGCGGCATGGTCGCCGAGGGGGTCGTGGCCCTGATCGCGGTCCTCGCCGTGGCGGCCGGGATCACACGCAGCCAGGCGGGGTTGTGCCTGCTCTTGAAGGACGGGGGGCCCATCTGCGTCTATGGCGAGGGATATGCCGGCCTGACGCAGGCCTTTTTGGGAGCGCACGGCAAGTTCCTGGCGGTCGTCATCCTGAACGCTTTTATCCTGACGACGCTCGACACCGCCACGCGCGTCTGCCGCTATATCACCGAGGAACTCCTCGGTCTCAGGAACCGTTTCGTCGCGACGGCCGTCACCGTCGCCGCGGCTGCGGCGCTGGCGTTTTCGGGCGCCTGGAACAAACTGTGGCCGGTCTTCGGCGCCTCGAACCAGCTGGTGGCCGCGCTGGCCCTTTTCGTCGCCTCCGCGTGGTTCCTCGCAAGGGGCAAGAGCGTGCGCACGACCCTCTACGCGGGGGTGTTCATGTTCCTGACGACCATCGCGGCGCTCGCGGGCCAGATCCGTGTGTCCTGGCGCGAAGGGAATTTTCTTTTGGCGGGGCTGTCCGCCGTTCTGCTCGTCCTGGCCCTTGTCATGGTCGATGAAGTGCGCCGGGCGTTCGTTCGCTTGAAGAGCATAAAGGTCTGAGAACCTTTGGCGGATGAAGATCGCTGGTCATTTGCAGGATGGGAGTGGAGGCAGATTTAGGAAATAACCTGCCCCTCGTCTAAACAACGGACAAATTCCCATCGTTCGCGATGTGAATTTCTCCGTTAGACTTCGGGGTCATTTGCAGGATGGGAGTGGAGGCAAATGAGAATACTGGTGCAGAAATTCGGCGGTAGTTCCGTCGCGAATGTCGAACGCATCAAGGCCGTGTCCCGGCGGGTGGCGGCCTACCGGAAAAAAGGGTGGCGCCTGGTCGTCGTCGTGTCGGCCCTGGGGGATACGACCGACGAATTGGTCGAGCTCGCCGGGAAGATCGCGGACGTCCCGCCGGCGCGCGAGATGGACATGCTCCTGTCAACGGGAGAGCAGATATCGAGCGCCCTGTTGGCCATGGCCATAGACCGCCTCGGTTTTAAATCGATCTCTTTTACCGGGGGACAGGTGGGCATCAAGACCGACACGTCCCACACCAAGGCCAAGATCGTGGGCATCGATACGGCGCGCATATTGAGCGCCCTTAAGGACGGGAATGTCGTCATCGTGGCGGGTTTTCAGGGCGTCAACGAAAACCTCGATATCACGACCCTCGGCCGGGGCGGGTCCGACCTGACCGCCGTGGCCCTGGCCGTGGCGCTGAAGGCATCCGTTTGCGAGATCTATACCGATGTCGAGGGCGTGTACACGACCGATCCGCGCGTCGTTCCCGCGGCGAAAAAGCTGAAACAGATCACGTACGACGAGATGCTGGAGATGGCCTCGCTGGGCGCCCAGGTGATGCAGGCGCGCTCCATAGAGGTGGCTAAAAAATTCGATATGCCCGTCCACGTGCGCTCGAGCTTCACGGGCGCGGCGGGCACGATGATCTTAAAGGAGGCGGATAAGATGGAAGGCTTTGTCATCAGCGGGGTGACCCTGAACACGAAAGAGGCGAAGTTGACCCTGTGCGACGTTCCGGACCAGCCGGGGATCGCGGCGAAGATCTTCCGCGAGATCTCGCGGCAGGGCATCAACGTCGACACGATCGTCCAGAACGTCAGCCGCCGCGGCACGACGGACGTTTCTTTCACCGTGCCCCTGGGCGAGCTCCACAGGGCCAAGGCCGTGACCCAGAAGGTGGGCGCCCGCATACGGGCCCCCAAGGTCATCGAGGACAGGGATATCGCCCGCGTCTCCATCGTCGGCGTCGGCATGAAGACGCACACGGGCGTCGCCGCCAAGATGTTCGAGGCCCTGGCCGCGAAGAAGATCAACATCGACATGATATCTACGTCCGAGATCAGCATATCCTGCATCATCAACAAGAAGAACGCCGAGAAGGCGGTCCGTTCCATCCACGCCCGTTTCGGATTGGGCTAAAGGGGCATGACCCGATGAAGAACATCGAACTCTACGATACGACCCTGCGCGACGGCTCCCAGACCGAGGGGATCTCCTATTCGGTGTACGACAAGGTGCGCATCGCCCGCAAGCTGGACGAGCTGGGCGTTCACTATGTCGAGGGCGGCTACCCTTTGTCCAACCCCAAGGACAAGGCGCTCTTTGCGGAGCTCCGGAAGAAACCCTTGAAACGCGCCCGGCTCGTCGCCTTCGGCTCCACGCGCCGCGCCGGCGTCCAGGCCGCGCAGGACGCGGGCCTCAAGAGCCTCGTCGCCAGCGGCGCCGCCGTGGCGACCATCTTCGGCAAGTCCTCGGACCTGCACGTGCGCGAGGTCCTGCGCGTGACGCTCGAAGAGAACCTGCAGATGATCCGCGATTCCGTGGCCTACCTTAAGGCGCAGGGTCTGGAGGTCATCTATGACGCAGAGCATTTTTTCGACGCCTACAAGCGCCATTCCGAGTATGCGGTCGCGACCCTTAAGGCCGCCGAGGAGAGCGGGGCGCGGCTCCTGTGCCTGTGCGATACCAACGGCGGCAGCCTGCCGTCGGAGGTGGCCGCCGTCGTGGCCGCGGTGCAGCGCGCGGTCAAAGCCCCGCTGGGCATCCACACCCATAACGACGCGGGCCTGGCCGTCGCCAACGCGGTCGCGGCGGTCGAGGCCGGCTGCGTCCAGGTGCAGGGGACGGTCAACGGTTACGGCGAGCGTTGCGGCAACGCGGACCTCATCCCCATCATCGCCGTCCTGCAGCTCAAGATGGGCCGGACGTGCCTCGCGGACGATCGCCTGCGCGAGCTGACGGAGGTCTCCCGTTTCGTGAGCGAGGTCAGCAACATGAAACAGGCGGACAATCAACCCTTTGTCGGCAAGTCGGCCTTCGCCCACAAGGCCGGGGTGCATATCAACGCCGTCTTGAAGACCCCCGAGAGTTACGAGCATATCGATCCGGCCCTTGTCGGTAACGCCCGCCGCATCCTCGTCTCGGAGCTGGCGGGCAAGTCGCCGATCCTCCTCAAGGCCCAGGAGCTCAAGCTCGATATCCAGAAGGACGCGCCCCAGGCGAAGAAGGTCTTAAAGACCCTCCAGGACCTCGAGCACCAGGGATTCCAGTTCGAGGCGGCGGACGCGAGTTTCGAGATCATGGTCAAGCGCGCCCTGAAGAAGTTCAGGGACTTTTTCCTGCTCGAGGGGTTCCGCGTCATCATCGAGAAGCGCAAGAAGGGGCGTGTCACGTCGGAGGCGACGGTCAAGCTGCGGGTGGGGAAGATGAGCGAGCATACCTCCAGCGACGGCGACGGTCCGGTCAACGCCCTCGACAACGCCCTGCGCAAGGCGCTCAAGGCCTTCTACCCGCAGGTCCAGAAGATGCACCTGTCGGACTTCAAGGTCCGCGTTCTCGACGCGAAGGAGGGCACGGCCGCGAAGGTCCGCGTCCTCATCCAGTCGCAGGATGAGCGCGACACCTGGACGACCGTGGGCGTCTCGGAGAACATCATCGAGGCCTCCTGGCAGGCCCTGGTCGACAGCATCGAGTACAAGCTCCTCAAAGACCAGTCCAAGTAGCGGCAGGCCCCGCCTTTTTCCAAGCCATGGACAGACAGATAGCGGCCCAATACAACCCGAAGGATGTCGAGGAGAAGTGGTTCGCGTTCTACGCGCAGACGCCCCTTTTTCACGCCGAGGCGCAAAAGGGGAAGAAGCCGTATTGCATCGTCATCCCGCCGCCCAATGTCACGGGTATCCTGCACATGGGCCACGCGCTCAACAACACGATCCAGGATATCCTGATCCGGGCGCGCCGCATGCAGGGATACGAGGCTCTCTGGATGCCCGGTACGGACCATGCGGGCATCGCGACCCAGAACGTCGTGGAGCGCCAGCTCGCCCAGGAAAACAAAAAACGCAGCGACCTGGGCCGCGAACAGTTCCTTGAGCGCGTCTGGGAGTGGAAGAAGCAATACGGCTCGACCATCATCCACCAGCTCAAGCGTCTGGGCGCCAGCTGCGACTGGCCGCGCGAGCGCTTTACCATGGACGAAGGCTATTCGGCCGCCGTCCGCGAGGTCTTTGTCCGTCTCTACGAAAAAAAGCTCATCTACCGCGGGGACTACATCATCAACTGGTGCCCGCGCTGCCAGACCGCCCTCGCCGACGAGGAAGCGCCCCACCATGAGCTTGAGGGGAAGCTCTACTACATAAAGTACCCGCTTAAGAAGACGGCAGACGTCGGACGTCAGACGTCAGACAAGAAGAAAAAACAAAAGACACCGCTCTTGGAGCAGGACGGGATCGTCGTGGCTACGACGCGCCCGGAGACGATGCTGGGCGATACGGCGGTCGCGGTGAACCCCAGGGACCGGCGCTATAAACATCTTATCGGCGCCACCCTCATCCTGCCCCTGGTGGAGCGCGCGATCAAGGTCATCGCCGACCCCATGGTCGATAAGGCCTTCGGCACGGGCGCGGTCAAGGTCACGCCCGCCCACGACCCCAACGACTACGCCATGGGCAAGAGTCATGGTCTGGAGTTCATCAATATCATGCGCCCGGACGGCGTGCTCAACACGCACGCCGGCGATTACGCGGGCATGGACCGTTTCGAGGCGCGCCAGGCCATCATCGAGGACCTGCGGGAGCGCAAGCTCCTGGTCAAGATAGAGGACCACAAGCACGCCGTCGGCCACTGCTACCGGTGCCACACCGTCATCGAGCCGTACCTGTCCAAGCAGTGGTTCGTCGACATGAAACCCCTGGCGAAGCCGGCCGTCGCGGCCGTAAAGAAGGGCCAGATCAGGTTCACGCCCAAGCGATGGACAAAGGTCTACCTGAACTGGATGGAGAACATCAAAGACTGGTGCATCTCACGGCAGATATGGTGGGGGCACCGCCTGCCGGTCTGGTACTGTGGATCCTGCTCGAGTCAGAAGTCAGAAGACAGGGGGCAGAAGGCGGAAAAAGCTAAACTCGGCAAGGGCGATGAATCGCGGCGGGGCGTCATCGTGGCCAGAGAGACGCCGCAGAAGTGTCCGGTGTGCGGCTCGACGGACCTCAAGCAGGACGAGGACGTGCTCGATACCTGGTTCTCGTCCTGGCTGTGGCCCTTTGCCACCTTCGGATGGCCCTTTGACAAGACCGGGGACCCCAAGGCCCTGGAGTATTTCTATCCGACGGCGACGCTCGTCACGGCGCCGGAGATCATCTTCTTTTGGGTGGCGCGGATGATCATGGCGGGATACGCGTTCATGGGAGACAAGCCCTTCTCCGACGTCTATATCCACGGCACCGTGCGCGACGTCGAGGGGCGCAAGATGTCGAAGTCCCTGGGCAACAGCATCGACCCGCTGGGGGTGATCGACCAGTACGGGGCCGACGCGCTGCGCTTCAGCCTCATCGCCATCGCGGCGAGCGGCTCGGACATCTATCTCTCGACCGAGCGCTTCGAGCAGGGGCGCAACTTCGCCAACAAGATATGGAACGCCGCGCGCTTCATCCAGTTGAACGTGAAGGAGGGGGTGACGGGCGCGCTTCCCGCCGGGGAACCGCTGGATCTTTTCGACCGGTGGATCCTGCACGAGCTCAACGAGACGGTCCGGCAGGTGACGCGGGCCATCGATTCTTTCCGTTTCAACGAGGCGCTGAACGTCGCGATGAACTTCTTCTGGGGATCGTTCTGCGACGTCTATATCGAGGTCGCCAAGATCTCGCTGGAGAGCCGCCGCACGCAGGAGGTCCTGCTCACCGTGCTCAAGAGGACGCTCCTGCTGCTGCATCCGTTCATGCCGTTCATCACCGATGAGATCTATGCGATGCTGCCCGGGGAGGCGCACGCGACGCTGGGCGTCGCGGCCTGGCCGAAGCCCGAAAAGCGCTTCGAGGACAAGAGCAGCGTTCGCCATGCGGCGTGCGCGAACGCCTGTATCGCGGGCATCCGGCAGCGCCGCCATGACGTCAACGTCCCGGTCGCGGCCAAGGTTGACATCGTATTGACCTGCGGCGACCCGGAGGTCCGCCGGTCCCTCGAGGGGTGCGTTGCCGTTCTCCGGCGGCTGGCGGGCGTGGCGGAGGTCTTCTTCGAAGAGCCCGGCGCGCCGCGTCCCGGCTCTGTGCCGTTCATCGCGCTGCCGAAGCTCAAGGGGGTCCTCCTGCTGGAGGGCCTTATCGACGTGGCCGGCGAAAGACAGCGCGTTGACCGTGAACTCAAGGCGCTGGAGGGGCAGGTGCGGCAGAAGCAGGGTCTGTTGAAGAACCCCGGCTTCGCCCGGCGGGCGCCCCGGGAGGTCGTCGAGAAAGAGGCGGCGCGGCTGGAAGAGTTGAGGCTTAAGATCAAGAACCTTACGGAGATCGCCGATGCTCTTAAGTAAAGCGGTCATCCGTAGCATGGTCCGGGCCGCGCTCACGGAGGATGCGGCCGCCCAGGACATCACGACCCTGGATTTCATCCCTCTCAAGGTGCGCGTCGACGCCGCCGTCGTCGCGCGCGAGAAGGGGGTCGTTTGCGGCATACCGTTCGTGCTCGACGTCTTCCGCGTCTTCGATCCGAAGGCGCGCGTGACCGTCCTCAAGAAGGACGGGGCGCAGGTGCGCAAAGGCGAGGCGGTCCTCAGGATCCGGGGGGGCGGACGGACGGTCCTATCCTGCGAACGGGTGGCCCTTAATTTCCTGTCCTATCTTTCGGGTATCGCCACGCAGACCCATGCGGCCGTGCGCCGCGTGCGCGCATGCGGCATACGCATCCTCGATACGCGCAAGACCACTCCCTTGTTGCGCCTGGCCGAGAAATACGCCGTGGCCGCCGGCGGAGGCTGCAACCACCGTTTCAATCTTTCGGACCAGTACCTGCTGAAGGACAACCATATCTATATCATGCGCCGCACGCACGCGTGCGATTTCCTCAGGCTCCGCCGGCCCGGCGTCCCCTTCGAGATCGAAGTGGAGAGCATGGCGGAGCTTGATAACGCGCTGGCGCTTGAGCCCGATATCGTGATGCTCGATAACTTCACGCCGGCGCAGGTCCGCCGGGCGCTGGCGCACCTGCGGCGGATGATCCCCCGCAAGGCCCGGCGGCCGCTCATCGAGCTCTCGGGAGGGATACGCGTGGAGACCCTCCCGCGTTACGCCATCCGCGGGGTCGACTTCATCTCGCTCGGCAGCCTCACGCATTCGGCCGTCGCTCTTGATTTTTCCCTGGAGTTCACGCGCTGCTGGCTGGGGTAGCGGCGGCGGCGCCCGCGGTTGACAGAGGAAGCGTCGCTATGCCCGTCTTCACCCTTTCGAGCACCTTCCGGCCCGCCGGGGATCAGGCTCAGGCCATCGACAGGATCACCGCGGCCGTCGCCTCCGGCCGTCCCGCTTCCACCCTCCTGGGGGTCACCGGTTCCGGCAAGACGTTCACGATGGCCAACGTCATCGCGCGCCTGAACCGGCCGGCCCTCGTCGTCTCCCACAACAAAACGCTCGCCGCGCAACTTTATTTCGAGTTCAGGCAATTCTTCCCGCACAATGCGGTCGAGTACTTCGTCAGCTATTACGATTATTACCAGCCCGAGGCCTACATCCCGGCGACCGATACCTACATCGAAAAGGACGCGGCGATCAACGACCGGCTGGACCGGTTGCGCCTGTCCGCCACCACGTCCTTATTTTCCCGGCCGGACACGCTCGTGGTGGCCTCGGTCTCCTGTATCTATAACCTGGGAAGCCCGCAGGATTACCGGGATTTCATGGTCTTTCTGAAGGTCGGCGAGCGGGTCAACCGGGACGAGGTCGTCCGCCGGCTGATGAACATCCAGTACGAGCGCAACGACTATGAATTCAGCCGCGGCAAAGTGCGCGTCAAAGGCGACACGGTCGACATCTATCCGGCCTATGGGGAGAAGGGAGTGCGCTGCGTCCTTGATTTCGACGCCATCCGCTCCCTGTATGATTTCGACCCCGTTACCGGCGACAAGCTGGGCGAGCTGGAGACCGTGGGCATCTATCCGGCCAAGCATTATATCGTGCCCCAGGACGCCATCGACAAGGCGACCGGCATCATCCTGGAGGAGATGGAGGAGCGCCTGAAGGTCCTGCGCCGGCAGAACAAGCTTTTGGAGGCCCAGCGTCTCGAGCAGCGCACGCGTTATGACGTGGAGATGCTGCGGGAGGTCGGTTACTGCCACGGGATCGAGAACTATTCGCGCACGCTCTCGTTCCGGGAGCCGGGCTCGCGGCCGTACTGCCTGCTGGATTATTTCCCGCGCGATTTCATCGTTTTCGTCGACGAAAGCCACGTGACCATGCCGCAGGTCCGCGGCATGTACGAGGGGGACCGCGCCCGCAAGGAGGTGCTGGTGGATTTCGGGTTCCGCCTGCCCTCCTGTCTCGATAATCGTCCTCTCAAATTCGAGGAATACGAGCGTCTCGTCCGGCAGGCGGTCTTCGTTTCGGCCACCCCCGGTCCCTACGAGCTCAAGCGGTCCGGCGGCGTGACGGCCGAACAGGTCATCCGGCCTACCGGCATCGCGGATCCCGATATCCTCGTGTGTCCCGTCAAGGGGCAGGTGAAGGACCTGGAGGAGCGCATCCGCGAGCGGGCCGGCAGGAACGAGAGGGTGCTGGTCACCACACTCACCAAGAAGATGGCCGAGGACTTAAGCGCCTACCTGGAGGAAAAGGGGCTCAAGGTGCGGTATCTGCACTCCGACATCGACACGGTCGAGCGCGTGGAGATCCTGCGCCAGTTGCGTCAGAAAAAATTCGATTGCCTGGTCGGCGTCAATCTCCTGCGCGAGGGGCTGGACCTGCCGGAGGTCTCGCTCGTGGCGGTGCTGGACGCCGACAAGGAGGGATTCCTGCGCTCGGCGGTGTCCCTTATCCAGCTCGCGGGCCGCGCCGCGCGCAACGTCAACGGCCAGGTCGTGATGTACGCCGACAAGTCGACGGCCGCCATGCGCACCGCCATCCGCGAAAGCAATCGCCGCCGCAAGCGGCAGTTGGCGTATAATGAGGAGCACGGGATCACCGTCGCCACGGTCCGAAAGGAGATACACGAGAGCCTGCGCGAGGAAGAGGAGGCCCAGACCTATGTGGCCGAGCTCTCCGGCCAATCCCTGGAGAAGCACGAGCGGGAATCGCTGGTCGCCTATTTGCAGCGGGAGATGGAGCTGGCCGCGCGCAACCTCAAGTTCGAGGACGCCGCCCGCCTGCGCGACGAGATCAAGCGGCTGAAGGCCAAGGCCTCCTCCCGCCGCCGCGGGGGGCGGACCCCATGACGTATGCCATCAGGCCGTATGCGGCCGGCGACAGGTCCGCGGTCAGGCGCCTGAGCTGCGCGACCGCCTTTTTCGGGTTGCCGCGGGAGCGCATCTTCGCGGACGACGAGGCCCTGGCCGATTTCCTGACTCTTTATTTTACGGACCACGAACCCGGATCCTGCCTCGTCGTCGAGGACGCGGGCGGCGTCGCCGGGTATCTTCTGGGCGCCCGGGACGTGCGCGCGATGCGGCGGCACGCGCAGCCGTATCGCGGTATTTTTTTAAAAATGCTGCGCCGGGGAACGCTCCTGTCGCCGACCAACCTTCTTTTTGCGGCCCGGGTGGGCCTCAGTTTCCTGAAAGGGGAGTTCTCGGGCCGGGATGTTTCGGAGGCATATCCCGCCACGCTGCACGTCAATCTCGAGAGCCGCTGCCGGCGGCAGGGCGTCGGCAGGGCGCTGATCGAGGCGTATGTCGGGCTTCTGAGGCGGGCATCGGTGAGCGGGGTGCATCTGACCACTTTATCGCCGGAAGCGCGGCAGTTCTTCCTGAAGACGGGGTTCAACGATCTCTACCGGAAGAACAGGTCCTTTTTGCGGCCGTACGCAGGCCGCGAGGTCACCTCTTATGTCATGGGCATGTCCTTATAAAGGTTACAAGCCGGCGGCGCGGCGGGCGGTCGGCTGCGCGCTCGCTCTTCTTCTGGCCCTCGCCGGGTCGTCGCGCGCGGCGGCAGAAGAGGCGCCCTACCCCGCCATCACGTTCGACGGGAATGACCGTATCCTTGTCCTGGCGCCGCATCCGGACGACGAGATCCTCGGATGCGGGGGCGTGATCCAGCAGGCGAGGGACATGGGCCTGCCCCTTAAGATCGTTTTTTTGACCTATGGGGATAACAACCAATGGTCGTTTCTTGTTTACCGCAAGCATCCGGTCCTCATGCCCGGGGCGGCGCTGGAGATGGGGCTGGTGCGCTACCGTGAGGCGCGCCAGGCCGCGGCGGTCCTGGGGATCCCGCCGGACGATCTCGTCTTTCTGGGATATCCCGATTACAGGACGCTCGAAATATGGAGGAGCCATTGGGGGGATGCGCCGGCCGCACGCAGCATGCTCACCGACGTTCGGGCGGTCCCTTACGACAACGCGTTGCGGCCGCATGCCCCCTACAAGGGGGAGGAGATCCTCAAGGACCTGGAGGCCGTTATTACGGACTTCCGGCCGACCAAGATATTCCTGTCGCATCCGGCGGACCATAATGCCGACCATCAGGCCCTTTATCTTTTTACGCGCGTCGCCCTTTGGGACCTGGGGGGCGGGGCGGCGCCCGTTCTGTACCCCTACCTGATCCATTTCAGGAACTGGCCCGTGTCGAGGGGATATCTTCCCGACCGGGATGAAGACGCGCCCGCCGGCCTGGAGAATGCGGTCTTCTGGAGGCGGTTCGGCCTGAGCCCCGAGGAGACGGTTTCCAACCGCCGCGCCATAGAAAAACACCGGTCCCAGATCAGGTCCAGCCGGAAGTATCTGCTCTCGTTCATACGGGCCGATGAGATCTTCGGGGATTTCCCGCAGGTCTCTTTGAGGGAGTTCCGCTCGCCCCTGAACCTGTCGCGTCACAGTCCGGCCTATCTCGGCGCTTTACCGGAAGAGCTGATCGAGGAAGAGAAGGTGCTCTTTGTCGGCATCGAAGAGGAATTCCTTACGCTGGAAGACGGCGCGCTCGTCTTTACGTTGAAGCTCTCCCGGCCCGTCTCCGGTAAGGTGCGGCTCTCCCTCGCCGCCTTCGGCTACAGATCGGACCGGCCCTTTGGCCGCATGCCGAAGATACGCGTCGTCCTCCGGAAGAATTCCCATAAGGTCTATGATCAGGGCCGGACGCTGGCGAGCTCCCGGATCACGGTGGACCGCACGCCGCGCCGGATAGATATCCGTATTCCCTTGGAGGTCCTGGGTGATCCGCAGCGCATCCTTACGAGCGCCCGCACCTACATGGGTTTGGTGCCGCTGGATTGGGTGGAGTGGAGGGTTCTGGTGGTGGGAGAGCGCGCCGCCGGGGGCGGTGTATCGCCTTTGAAGGAGGCCGGGGGAGGGGCCGGAGGTAATTCTTGAACGCAAGGGATGCGGCATAACAACCCGTTACAGGAAAAATAAGGGAGGCAGTTATGAAGAAACGGATATGGGGCGTCGTTGTTATCGGGTTATTGGCTGCCGCGGTCCTGACGCCGTACCTCGCGGCGCAGACGGCGCCGTCATTGCCCCTGAAGACGGCCGTCGATAACGCCGAGAAGGCGTTGGCCGATAAGGGCGTTGCCATCGACCAGTATTTTCTGTACAGCGTCATGCTGCACAACGATTCTTCCGGGGATTACTGGAAGTGCACCTACCGGCCGATGAGCGGCAACGACCGCGGCGGTTACGGTCAGATCTACGTCAAGGTCTATATGAGCGGGAAGGTCGATGTCGAAATGCCGGAGTTGCCGGTCCGCTACAGGTAATACGGGGATGGGTCGTCCGATAAAGGCAGGGTGCGCGTGCGCGCCGAGGGGCGGCATTTCGAGCGGGTAGGCATAAGGGAGGCGTATATGAGAGGAAGGCGTTCGGCGTTGAAAAGAGCGAGGGCCGTTCTTTTTTTGGTCACGGCCCTGTGGGTGTTGGCCGCGTTCCTGCGTTCGACGCAGGCACAGATGCAGGAGCCTGAGCCGGCGTCCGCGGTCCAGGAGAGCGGCTCCCTGTCCCCGGCGGGACCCCATCGCCACGAAATGGCGCCCGAGTCTCCGGCGGCCGAAGGTTCGCAAGGGATCCCCCTTTCCGGCGCGGTCGAAGACGGCGTCCGGGTGGTGGAGGTGGAGGCCTACCGGTACGGCTACTCCCCGGATCCGATCGTCGTCAAAAAAGGCGAGAAGGTCCGGTTACGGCTCACGACGCGCGACGTCGAGCATGGGTTCGGGATAAAGGACCTGGGTATCGACGTGAAGGTGGAGCCGGGCAGAGCGACGCAGGTCGACTTCATGCCCAAAGAGGCGGGGGAGTATCCCATTCTTTGCACCGTCTATTGCGGCCCCGGCCATGCGCACATGCACGCTGTATTAAGGGTCCTGGAGTAGGCCATGGGATCGCAGAACAGGTGGCTGTTTCTCATACCGCGGGTCAGCCTGGGCGTGGTTTTCCTGATATTCGGGATCGGCAAGTTCCGCGACGATCTCTGGGCCCAGACGATCCGTTCGATGGACTTTTTCGGCCATCTTCCCTGGCCTGTCCAGGTCTCCGTCGTCGCCATCGGCATCCTTGAGACCGTGACCGGAGCCCTTCTGGTCCTGGGCTGCCTGACGCGCGTCGCCGCCGGCCTGGCGGCCATGGAGCTGTGCGGCATTCTCTTTCTCTTGAACTTTCAGGAAGTCCGCGACATCGGCTTGCTGGGCATGGCTGTCTACCTGGCGTGCCTTACGGACGCGGGTCCGTGTCTGTGCGGTCTTGGACCCAGAAAACCGAAAGGACACACGCCTTCCTAGCGGGGATTTTCCCCATCGATAATGGAACGGCGTCTGGTTCTTTAGACCTGGAGCTACCGGTACCAAGAGGTAGAGAAAGGTCTATTTTTTTTGGCTTTACCTCCTTCCGGCCGCACGCGTTAATTAGGTATAGTGTAGGAGCCTGAGGGGAGGGCTTCTGCGCGCGCGCCGTGGCTTGGCCGCCCGATGGCAGAGCCGCGCACGGCCGGGCGCGGGGGCATAGTCGGGACCACGATTAGCATCATCGGTCGGATGGGACTTTTTTTAAGGCCGTAGCCGGCCGGGAACTTATTTTCGAACTTTATTTCACCGAATCTCAAAGCGAAAAACCGGAGGCGACAATGAGAAAACGGATCATGGCGGCGGCGTTGTTGGCGTTCCTTTCCATGTCGACGAGCGGATGTTTTCTTCTGTTCGGCGCTGCGGCCGGGGGCGCGGGCACGGCGTTCTGGCTGTCGGGGAAGATGACCGACCAGGTCGCGGCGTCCTATGACGCCACGATCGCGGCGACGGAGAAAACGCTCGCGGCGAAGGACATGCCGGTCAGCAAGAAGACGCAGAGCGAGAAAGTGACGCAGTTCAAGAGCGTGGCGGCGGACGGCAGGGAGGTCTGGATCGACATCGCGCCCGTGACGCAGACGTCGACCAAGATCGCGGTGCGGGTGGGGGCCGCGGGGGACAAGGCGACATCCGCGGACATCATCGAAAAGATAAAGGCCAGCATTTGACATCGCGCAGGTCGGGCGGGAAGGGGGTTGCATGAAGAAGATCCTCATGGCTCTTTTAATAGCGGCCGGGGCGTTCGCGATCCTGGTGCTCTTTCGCAACGCCCTTGCCGAGACCTTCCTGAGCAAGGGCATACGCAGTCTCACGGGCCTTGATACGCGGGTGGAGAGGGTGGATATCGGACTTTTTCGGCCGACCCTGTCGCTCAAGGGTTTCACGCTGCTCAATCCGCCCGGGTTCCAGGAAGAGACGATGGCCCGTTTCCCGGAACTGTTCGTGGCATATGACCTGCCCGCTTTTATGAACCACCGGGTCCATCTTCCCGAAGTGCGTATCGACCTTGATGAGCTCGTCGTCGTGCGCAACAGCGGCAACAAGCTCAATCTCGATGCCTTAAAGACGCTGGCCCAGGCAAAGGAACAGCCGGGGGCCGGCAAGCCTGCGGCCGAACAGGCGGCCCCCGGTAAGCCGCCGGAGATACGCATCGACGTCCTGCGCCTGAAGATCAACGAAGTCGTGTACGAGGACTACAGTCAGGTACCGCCTTCGGTGCGGCATTTTTCCATCCAGCTCGATAAGACGTTCCGGGACATAACGGACCCAAAGGCACTGGTCAATCTTATCGTCGTCAATGCCCTTTCCAAGACGGCGCTGAGCGGCGTCCTGAATGTCGATCTTTCACAGCTGCAGGGGGAGGTCTCCGGGGTCCTGCGGCAACAGGGGCAGGCGCTGCAACAAGAGCTCACGCAAAAGATCCAGGAAGGCGTTTCCGGCGCGGCGAAAGAAACGGCGGGCAAGCTTACCGATATGTTCACGCGGCCGTGAATGCCGCGCCTGGAGGAAGG
>JBLMXZ010000126.1:0-14033 GCA_050258015.1 Deltaproteobacteria bacterium | reverse complement strand
CATCGCCTGGGGCCTCTTTTTCGCGACGGCCCTGACCCTCGTCGTCATCCCCTGCATCTACGCCATCGTGGACGACCTGGCCGTCAGGTTCTATCACAAGCCTACCGTTAAGCCCGACACGGAATCCCCATAAATTCCCTTTTCCTTTGGGCGTCTTTTCTGTAAAATAATACCCATCGATCCTTTTGATCCTTTTCCGTCCCGTTACGGCAGAAGCGCAAGAGAACAGGAGGGGAGCATGCGGGGATTTCCTTTATTGTTAGGGATATGTTTGCTTTTGGCGCCTGTTGCCGCCTACGCGCAGCAGGGGGGAGGTTCCCAGGCGCCCGAGGACCAGAGCAAGTTCCAGCAGGCCCAGCAGGTCATCCGGAACAACGCCCAGTCGGCGCGGCAGGAGGAAGAACAGCTGAGCCAGCAGATCCGGCAGGCCATGCAGTCGGGCGACAAGCAGACGGCCGGGCAGCTCCAGGAACAACTGCGCGCCATGCATGAGGCCAACATCCAGCAAATGCAGCAGGACCAGCAGGCCTTGCAGGAAGCGCGCCAGGAAATGGTCCACAATAGGCAGCAGGCCGGGCAGCAAGATGCCGGCTCCTCCGATACGGGCGAAGAAGGACAAGGCGTCTCGGGCCCGCGTCCGCCCAAGCCGCCTTTGCCGCCTCCGGGAAGAAGGCCCGGACAAGACCAGGCCGGTGCGACGCAGCAGCAGGGAACGCCGCCGCTCTTCGGCAAGCCCCGTCTTCCGGACCGCCCCGGTGAGGTGCGCGACCGGCGCGAGGACATGCAGGACCGCAGGGAGGATATTCAGGACAGGCGCGAGGATATGCGCGATCGCAGGGAAGACCGCCGCGATCGCGCCGAGGACAGGCGGGACCGCCGCGAGGATATCGCCGACCGTAATGAGGATCGGCGCGATCGCGATGAGGACCGGCAGGACCGCGGTCCGGCCCCCGACAAAAAGGGCGCTCCTCAGGATGTCAAGAAGGGCAAGCCCGCGGACAAAGACAACCAGGGTGTCCGGGACCATGGCCAGGGTGTCGGACGCGGCAAGGGCCAGGGCGGGGAGCATCGCAATCCCAATGCCCAGGCCGGTCCCAAGGGCGGCCGCAGGTAACGCGGAACACGCACATATGTGCGGTGTTCGTCTGCTCGGACGGGCCTTGAGCGGCGCCCTAGGTGAGCCGCATTTCGCGGACCGGGACAGACCGGGAGTATCGTTGTGCGCAGGATCCTTATCGTAGATGATGAAGAAGATATCCTTGTTTCGCTCAAGCATTTGCTGGAGCGCAACAACAAGGAGTACCGCGTTGCTCTCGCGCGGGACGGGGAAGAGGCGTGGGAGATCCTGAAAAGCGCGCCCCAGGACCTGGTGATCCTGGACCTGGCCATGCCCAAAATGGGGGGCGAAAAACTCCTTCAATTGATACGCAGCGATGCCGCGATGACGGACATGCCCGTTATCGTTTCAACCGTGACGCGCGAGACATCGGCCATGGTCAAATTGATGGATGCCGGCGCCACGGATTACCTGATGAAACCCTATGACATCAGGGAGCTCACGAAGGTCATTGAGACGTATATCTGAGGCCGCGGATGGACTGTGCCGGGTCTCATCAGGGTATTTCTTTAGAAGATCTTAGGAGGCAAGGTTAGTTCCAAAAAAGGAACAAAATCCGATTTTGGCCCCGGCACAAGGACCCGAAGATCGTTCTTTTGAAGGGGGCTGAAAAGGGCAAAAAAAGTAAAAAACGCGCCTGTCCGGGCATCCGGCCAACCCTGCGAAAGCAGGGTTTTTTGTTGTCCGCAGCGTCTTCAAAAGGGACGCTGTTTTGTTTTTTTTTCAGGCCGATCCACGCGGACCAAAGGGGCCCAGTCCTGAGGATGTTGGTCTGAAATTGATCCTGCGTCGGCCGCGGGAGAGACGTCGACGGATGATGCGCCGGACGCCGCACAAGGGAAACGTCGCCGGGAGCCTTAAAAACGGGCTGAAAATCGCCCCATTATCAAGTTCCTATAATATATCTTATGTTAACTTGTGAGCATGGGAAGATTTGGCGCACCCGTGGGGTGGTTTAATGAGTTAGATGAATTGTGGATTTTGTTGTGGAAAACGGCCTGCTGAATTACCGCCCGTTACTCGAGGTTCCTTTTGCTTCCCTGTCCTTACTTCGACTTGCCGGGGAGCATTTCTCTGTTTACGCGGCTCGCAGAAGGGTTATTTCGAGGAGATGTTTTTGAGGGTGGCCGGGTAGAGGGTCCAGTCCCCAAAACGGCTGTTGACGCGGTCCATGGCGGCGAGGACCTCCTCCCTCTTTTTTTGGCTCGGCAGCAAGGGAGGGGTCTGGTCTTTTTCAAGGCCTGTCAGATGGACCCCCAAGGCCCGGACAGCCCTGAAACAGGCCTTCTTTTGAGCGTAGATGGCCCTGGCGCGACTAAAGAGCTCCCAGCCATCATGGGTAGGTATGGGATGGGTCTTCTGCCTGAAAAACGACTCATTTTCGAAACTCAACCACAGGCCGGTCGTGCGGCCCACGAGGCCGTATTTCCGGGTTCTTTCGGCGACCATTTCGCACAGCATCCTGAGCCAGGATTCGATGGTCTTGGGATCGGAAACAGCGCTTGGCAGCGTGTAAGAATGGCCGACCGATCTTGGTCCTTCGCCGGGGCCGGTTTCGCCTTTCTGGAAGGTTAGATTTTCGTCCGTGCGCAGGGATTGGAATAACCAATGGCCGGTGGCCCGGCCGAAGTGGTCTGTCAGGACGTTTTGAGGGGTCTGTTTTAGTTGGTCGCAGGTGGCGATGCCCAGGGTCTCCAGATACCGGGTCAGGGCCGGCCCGATACCGCAGATTTTGGCGACCGGAACCCCTTTTATGACCTCATCCAGGTTGGTTTCCGTGATCCAAAAAAGACCGTCCGGCTTGTGGAGTTTGCAGGCCAGCTTGGCCAGGATCCAGGTGGGCGCGATGCCTATGGTGCAGGCCAGGCCGAAGGTCTCCCTGATGATCTTCTTGATCGTCCGGCCAAGGTCCGGCGGCGGCCCGAAATGGCGCTCCAGGCCGTCCACCACCAGGTCGAATTCATCGATGGTGGTGTGCTGGATGTCCGGGCTGAACGGCTCCAGGAGGCCGCGTATTTCGCGCGAAACATACGTGTACCGGGCCGAGTCACAGGCCACGAACGCGGCGTGCGGGCAGAGTTTGAAGGCTTGCCACGTGGGCATCCCGGAGTCGATGCCGTAGGCCTTGGCCTCATAAGATGCCGCGGCCACGACCGTCCGGTACTTCTTGTCCCGCGAGCCCACGATGACCGGCCGGCCCCGCAGGGCCGGGTTCACCTGTTGTTCCACGGACGCGAAAAACGCGTCCATGTCGATATGCAGGATCGTCGCCATTGAAGCTATGCGCGCCTTTCCGCCGGGTTTTAGTTCTTTGTTCTTACGAGCCAAGAGCTACGAACCAAGAGCCCAGGCTGCTCTGGTTGTGTTTATACCACACATTTGTGTGGCATACAAGGCCGAAAGAAGAGGGGGAAAGCGGTGCCGCCTCCCCCCTCTTCTTCCGTCCGTGCGTATCTTCCGCGCCCTAGCGGATGACCACGCTGTTGCCGGTCAGGGCGTTGTTGTTCTCATCGCTCTCTTCGACCACGGCCGTATCATCGGCGATGGCCCCGAAATAATAGGTCCCGCGGCCCATGTGGTCGGGGAGCGTGACCGGGGAGTCGGCCGTGTCCGAGGCCCCGGCCGCCAGGCCGCCGACGTAGCGCTGCCCTATGCGTTTATCCGAGGCCTTGACGCCGGGTTTCGCGGACAGATAGAGCCCGACATAAAATCCTCCCGCGGCTCCCGTCCCTTCGTTGATCACGCTGTTATGGAGAACAACGGTCTCTCCCCGCGCCGCGCTCGCGGGCCCGCTGAGCGCGGTCATCGCAAGGTCCGGCGCGCCGGCCGCCGAGGCGATGGTGATGACGGTGTCCGTGGCGCGGTCGTTGTTGGATTCGTTTTCTTCGAGAACGGCGTTGTTGCCGTCCGCCCGCCCGCAAACATGATACGTTCCCGGCGGCGTGCCGGCGGCAACGGTGAACGTGAGCGTTTTGGACCTTTCTTTTCCGGCATTCAGGGATTGCAGGGAAAAGGCCGCCGGTAGGGCGATATCGTCGCCGCCGCCGAAGGCCGCGTCCCGGGAAAGGTGAAAGACGACGTCGAAGGCGCCGGCCGTTGCCGTGCCTTGATTGCCCACGGTGCAGGAGACGGCAAAGGCGTCCCCGGGCAGGAGGTTCGCGGCCGGGGTCGAAAGCGCTGTCAGCACCAGGTCCGGCAGAGCGACGTTGTTGACGGTGATGGCGATGGTCTCCTGGGCCGTGTCCTTGCCGTCCGTGACGCTGAAAGTGACGTTATAGGCGCCCGCCTGATAGTAGCTGGGCGTCCAGGCGAAGGTCTGCCCGGAAAAGACAGCGCCCGCCGGCAAGCCCGCCGCTTCGTAGACGAGAGGATCTCCGTCGGGGTCCGAGGCGGACACGGTGAACGTCAGCGTTTGTCCTTCCTCAACGGTCTTGTCGCCGATGGCGTCGAGGACCGGAGGCTGGTTGGGTTCGGGGATCATGGTCGGATACAGATCGCCGCCGTGCTGGGCGAAGATGTTGTAGCGGCTGCCCGTATCGAGGGCGTCGGGCGGGACATACCCTTCGATCAGGGTGTCCGACCAAAAGCTGATGGCCGCGTCGCCGTTATTGCAGGGATGGAACGGCGGGATGTCCGGGTTGCAGCCTTTCGGGTAGAACTGGAACCGTCCCGGCGTGTCCCCCAGCCCCTTGCCCTTGAAGGCGAATCCCCCCGGCTCCGTGGTGCCGATGAATCCCGTATCCGCGCCGGAAGGCAAAGGCGAGGTGACGATGTCGATACCGTTGCTCGTTCCCTGGGAGGTGGTCACCGTGACCGGTCCCGAGTCGGGCGGCACGCAGTTAAGCAGCTGCGCGAGGATCGACGTGTCGGACCACTTGATGACGGACAGCGTCCCGTAAGGATAATCGAGCGTGCTGTCGCCCTGCGCGGCGCCGAAGTTCCTGCCCGTGACGGTGAGCGTCGGCTGATAGACGCCCACGAACAAGGCCGACAGGTCGCTGATATAGGGGCGATCGGCGGGATACGGCGCGAGCGGCCGGCCGCTCTCCTCCATTATCTCCTGAAGGGTCTCGGTGGGCGCGTGGTAATCCGCGGTCGCGTACTTGGCGAGTTTCCTTTCCAGAACGTCGTAAGCGTCCGACCGGAATGCCGGCTCCTGCTCGTCATAATAGACGTGGCCGAAGAGCCCCCATGTCGAGGCGCCCGGATGGAATTTATAGGTCCAGCTCGTCCAGCTCCACTTCCGGGAACTGAAGTTGGCGATATAGTATTCCCATATGGTCTTGATGTTGAAGCCGTAGAACTCGCCGATCAGGACGGGCACGTCGTAGACGGGCTGTTTGAGGGCGGCGTCGCTGGTCTTCCTGTTGATGAATATTTCATGCTCGATGACGTCTTCGTCGTGGCCCCACAGATAGAAATGGAATTCGTACATGACGTTCGTCCAGCTCATGGTCGCGGGGACCGGCAGGGTGTCCCAGTCCACCACCTCCCTCTTTTTGGCGGGATCGGGTTCGGGGTCCGTCGGGTCGGGGTACCACATTCCTTCCATGACGATGAGGTGGCGCGCGTCCACGGTCCGGATGGCCTTGTAGATCCGGTCATAGAGGTCCGCGAGCAGCGCGGGGTAGGGCGCGGCGCCGATAGGCTCGTTCAAAAGATCGTATCCCAGGACCCAGGGGTTGTCCTTGTAATGCTCGGCGACACGGGTCCACATGTCGACGGTGCGCTCGCGGTAGACCTCCCCGTCCTCGGCAAAGAGCTTGTTGAAGTCCTTGCGGCCCGTCGTCGCCTCGGCGCTCTGCAGGCCGGGCGCGCCGTGCATGTCCAACAGGACGTAAATGCCCCGGTCGGACAAGGCGTCCACGATGCGGTCGAGGGCGCCGAAGTCTATGTTGCCGGCGTCATCGCGTATCCAGTTGCCGTCGTCGTCCTGGAGATTGCGGTAGTAGAACGGCAGACGCACGAGCGTGACGCCCATCTCCAGCAGCTTGTCGAAGTCGAAGGTGTTGACGTAGGCCTCCTGGTAGGCCTTGAGCAGCGCCTCGGCCTCGTCGGGCGCGAAGCGCCCGGCGAGGGCCTGGCGGATGCTCCAGTCGTCCTCGAGGGGCGGATCATCGGATGTTCCCAGGCCCGTCATCCACGGCTCGATGACGAAAAGGCCGCCCAGATTGACGCCGTTCAGGACGAGTTCGTCCCCGTTGCCGTCGGCGTCCTTGATCACCGTGCCCTCAGCCGTCACAAACCCCTTGCCGGGGTCATAGGTCTGGGGACGGCTCCAGGGCGCTATGTCGACGATATCGGGGCCTTCTTCGCGCAGGGCCCTGACGCGATACCAGGCGCCGGTGTCGGCGTCCAGGGGATCCGGGGAGGCCGGCCCCTTGTAGAGGGACGTCCAGGGGCCGTATTTGGAGGGTCCGGACTGGACTTCGTAAACCTGGGCCTGCGGTATCCCGTTCCAGGTGAGGCGGCCGCTTTGCAGATCTTTATAGTTCAGGCAGACGGCGGGCGCCAGATAGGCGGCGGGGCGGGACCAGTCCGAGGCGTAGGGGAGGCTGTTCCTGTCGGTGAAGTCCTCCTCCCACCGCACCCGGTACCAGCTCTTGGACAGCCGCGTGGCGGTGAAGGACGTCTGGGGGCCGCTGTAAACCGTTACCCATCCCCCTTCCGGTCCCGACGTGCTCTCCTGAAGACGGTAATTCGTCGCTCCCGCAACGGGATCCCAGGAGACCACGCCCCGGCCGAACCCGGATTCCTTAAGGACGGGTTGGGGGCCGGTGGCGCGGATATCATCGAGATAATAGGTGCCCGGCCAGTAGAATTGGAACTGGAGCTTGTTGATATTCGTGAAGTCGAAGGCGCTGTTCTGCGCCAGGACGTCGCTGAAGAGGGCCGTCAGCCGGCTCCAATGGCCCGCGCGGCCGGTCTCTTTTGTCCAGACCACGGCTTTCTGGTCGTCGGTAAAGGGCGTCCCGTCCGGGTTGAACCCGTAGAACTGGACAGCGACGTTGTTGTCCATGCCGCTGTCGGGCAGGCCGTAGACCCAGAAGGTCAGCCGGTCGTTGTTTTCCGGGTCCAGATGGACGTGCCAGAAGGACTGCTGAGCCGTGTCGTTCTCGATGACAAGCTGTTTTTCCTGGGATTGGATGCCGGTCCCTCCCCACTTCTGGGTCGACACGAGCTTCCAGGAGTGCGCGCCTTCTTTGACGGGGTCACCGGCCGTCGAGACGCCGGCGGTATCGTCCGGGTTCCACTTCCACCCGTATTCGTCGTCGGTAGAGCCGCTGCGTTCCTCGATCTCGAAGGACTGGTAGACGCGGTCCTCGCGCTGTGCCTGAATATCGTCGATATAATACGTCCCGGGCCAGTAGTTCTTGAAATCGATGCGCGTGACGTGCCTCATGTCGAAGTCGGACGGCAGCTGGCTGAAGAGGACCTTGAGCTTGGTCCACCGGCCGTAGCGCGCCTTTTGGGTGGTCCAGACCTCGAAGCCGGCCGTGTAGAGGCCGTTGTCGTAAAGGGTGACGCCGACGTTGTTATCGGTCCCGGGGTCGCAGCCGTAGACATAGCACGTGCGGTCCGGCAGCGCGTAGGCCCAGAACGTCAGCCGGTCGTTGTTTGTTTCCTGAAGGTCGAGCGTCGGCAGGTCCTGGCGGGGATAGACGCCGACCCCTGTCCAGTAAAAAGGGCTCATGGATTTTACCGCGTAGCGGCCCAGGTGGACCGCCTCGGTCCGGTCGACGCCCTGCACGGCCGACGTGCCCACGTTCACGATGCTTCCGGCGTTCTCAGGTTCGAAATTCTGGTAGATGGTCCCTGCCGCGGCAAGGGGCAAGGTCCCGAAAAGGAAAAAGACGCCCAGCGCGATCTTGACGGCCTGTCTTTTCATAGACACCTCTTTTTTGAAAAAAACGGTGGATCCGGTGCAGCGGTGATGTGCGATGGAAAGGATGCCGGAGGGGTGCATGCAACCACCTCGATTTTATGCCCGGGAAAACGGCCTGTCAATAGGACACTCTAGGACAGCCGGCCGCCGTCTCCCCTGCCCCCTTTCGTCGTCCCGAAGAGGAAATCTGTGCTTGAAAAAGGCGGCAGGACGTGTATGATGCTTCTTGTTGCGATCGAGAGAACAATCCCGAAGAAGAGGAGTGCGTATGGATAAGCGCGTGGTCGTCCTGCTGCGGCACGGCGAGAGCACCTGGAACAAGGAGAACCGGTTCACGGGCTGGACGGACGTGGACTTGAGCGAAAAGGGGGCCCAGGAGGCGCATCAGGCGGGCCTAACCCTCAAGCGCGAAGGCTTCGTCTTCGACACGGCATACACCTCGGTCCTTAAACGGGCGATCCGCACGCTGTGGATCACCCTGGATGAGATGGACCTCATGTGGATCCCGGTCCACCGTTCCTGGAGATTGAACGAGCGCCATTACGGTGCCCTGCAGGGGCTTAATAAATCCGAGACGGCCGCCAAGTATGGCGAGGACCAGGTCCTTGTCTGGCGGCGCAGCTACGATATCCAGCCTCCCGCCCTGACCAAGGAGGATCCCCGCTATCCCGGAAACGACCCCCGATATACGGATATGGCCGCCGGCGACGTTCCTTTGACGGAGTGTCTTAAGGATACGGTCGCGCGCTTCCTGCCTTATTGGCACGAGACGATCGCGCCGGCCATCCAGGGCGGCAAGAGGGTCTTGATCGCCGCCCACGGCAACAGCCTGCGCGCCCTGGTCAAGTATCTCGACGGCGTCTCGGACGATGCGATCGTGAAGCTCAATATCCCGACGGGCATTCCGCTCGTCTACGAACTCGACAAGAACTTAAAGCCTCTCGGCCACCGCTATCTGGGCGATCCCGAAGCGGTCCGGAAGGCCATGGCGTCCGTGGCGAGCCAGGGAAAAGCGAAGTAAGAGGGCAGCGGCCGTCATAGAAAAAGGACACCCCAGGAGTCCGGTCCCTGGGGTGTCCTTTTTTTTGTCGGAACTCTTACCTGCGGTTGGTGTCGAGCATATAGTTGACGACGGTGGCGCTTACGCCTTCCCGCAGCATGGCCTCCACCTCTTCGACGGACAGGTCGAAGACCGAGCCCGTCCGGTTGATCTTGTCGATGATCGCCGCGTCACCGACGCCGGCTTTGCTCAGGGCGATGATGTCCGCGATCCCCAGCTTTTCACCGGTCGCCACGGGCGCCTGCGGCACGACGACCGTTGCCGGGCGCGTGTTCACGTAGACGATGCTCGTCGAACTGCGATAAGGCCGCCCGAAGAGCCAGGGCGTGTGCCTGGACCTGTGGTGATCCCGGCTTTGGCTTCGGACGTAGTGACCGTGCCGCGTGTCGGGATATCCGTAGTTGATGCTGAAGGCGTAGTCGGCCCTCGCCGTCGATGTCAGCGCCAGCGACCCGCCCAGAAACGCCGTTATCAGGAGTATCTTTTTCGTCTTCATGGTCCCACCCTCTCTCCTACCGCGTGATCTTATTCCTTCGTTTCTTCCGTGGGGCAGTTTCTTTGCTGTTCCGCGCCGCCCCAAGATCCGCCGTGCCGCCGGCCGCCGAATCCGGCCTTACTTCCTTCTGCCCCGTTCTTAAAGGCCTCGCGCCGTTCCTTCGCCTTTTCCTGAAGTTTGGCGAACTGTTCGGCCGTCAGGATCGTCTTGAGCTGCGTGACGGAAGCGACCCGATGATCGACCATCTGCGCCTGGGCCGCCTTGACCTCGGCCGCCAGGGTCTGGATCGTCGCCGGGTCGGCGTCGTACCGGCCCAGGGCTTCCCGCAGGCTCTTTTGGGCGGCCTGCACAGCTTCCCGCAGCGTTTTGGCCTCGGCCCTGTTGGCCTGCCGCATCTGCGCGAGTTGGGCCTCCTGCTCTTCGCTCAGGCCCAGTTCCTTCATGAGGGCGGCCTTTTTTCCCCTGCCCTGGTCCTGCGCCTCATTGCCGGCGGAGGGTTGGGCCAGCGCCGACGCGCCGCCTAAGGCGACGGCGAGAACAACGACCGGCAGGGCCCGTTTCAGGTATTTCGCTAAATCTTTCATGGCGTCTTCTCCTTTCCTAATCATCTCTTCTTTAGCCCCGTTCTTTCCCGGGATGGTTGCGGGTTTCATCCGGTTAGACAGGGGCGGCCGCCGGAAAGTTCCGCCGGGGCTTCAAGAAAATATCTCTTCGATCCCGGTGTCCAGGCCGGACATGTCCGTCCCGCCGTTGCCGTAGGCGAAATAGTCGACTTCTTCCTCCAGGGCCCGTTCGGCAAGCCGTTGGCGTTCGACCCTGCCGGTGAGGTAGGGCAGGCGGACCGCGAGAACGGCGAAGAGGGCGAGCGCCGCCACGCTCGAGAGGACAAAAACGGGCCTGGGGCGGAAGAAAAAGTTCTTGATCCGTTCAAGGGGTCCGGCGGCAGCGGGGCGCAGGCCGTCGGCGTAGATCCGCGACGTTATGCGCGGCCACAGGCGTGCCGGCACCTCGGCGCGTCCGGCCGCCTCCAGGGGGCGGACGGCGGTCGCGCGCACCGCCGCTTCGAACGCCCGGCAGGCGTCGCAACGCTCCAGGTGTTCCTTGATGCGTCTGCGGACGTCTTCGGAGGTCTCCTCGTCCATGAAATCGGTCAGGATGAGATCTTGAATGTTGCGGCAGTTCATGGCGTCACCTCCGCAGAGCCCCCTTTTTTGTGTAAGGACACCAGCAGCTCCCGCGCCCTTTTGATGCGGGTCCGGACGGTGTTGATATTGACATGCAGGGCCTCGGCGATCTCCTTATAGCTCAGGCCTTCGATGCCGCGCAGGACGATGCAGGCCCGCTGGTCGGGGTTGAGGGCTTTTAGAAGCTCTTCGATGCGGCCTGGATCGGCGGGCGGCGCCTCGACGGCCTCGGCCCGGGCCAGCTGCGCCGCCGAATGGGCCAGCGCGTCGTCGTAGGAGAGCGTCCGTTCGCGCGTCCTGCTCATCTTCTTCGCATGGTTCAGGGCCAGGTTCACGGTGATACGGTAGAGCCAGGTCTTGAGCGACGCCTCATGCCGGAAACCGGAGAGCTTTCGGTAGACCGTGACAAAGACGTTCTGGGCGACCTCTTCGGCGTCCTCTTTGTTGCCCGTCACTCTCCAGGCGACGTTGTAGACGAAGCTCGAGGTTCTTTTGTAGATCTCCTCGAAGGCTCCGATGTCGCCCCGGGCGGCTTTTTCTATGGTCGCGCGCGCGATATCCAGCATGGGTTCGTCTTCATCCGGTTAGACAGTATCGGAAGGCGAAAAGTTCCCTCCCTGGCGCCTATTATACCAAAAAAAGAGGAGGCGGACGCCTCCCCCTCTTTTATCCGGATGGGGTCAGGGACGGGCCTGTTCAGGTGCAGACGCCCGCCCGGCATGAGCAGATATCGTCTATCTCGACGAGCATGCCGCAGGATTCGCAGATGTAGGTGGTATTTTTTCCCGGTGTCTTTGCGCGGGTCTTGGAGCCATGCTTCTTCGTTTCCTTCCTCTTTTTCATATGCCCCCCTTTTTGTTGCGTCGAGGCGGCTTGCCTGACGCGGCCCCTTCCCTCCTCGTTATGGCCCCAGTATCCGCCGGATGCTGAGGGGGTCCCAGGGGTTTGTTCCGTGTTGTGTTGACTTTGTTCTTCTTGTCGGCGGCAGCGGCTCAAAAGGCAACGTAGGGGGTGATCTTGCTGAGGGCCTTTCCTGTCCTGCCCAATTGCTCCAGGCGGTGTATGCGCAGGCCTGCCCGCCGCAGGTCCAGGATGCGCTGGACGCTCGTCAGGCCGAGGCCGGGAACGCGCGCGAGCCGCCGGGCGTCGTCCCGGTTGACATGGACGGGGAAGAACTCGGGATGTGCCTGGGCCCAGGCCTCTTTGGGGTCCTTGTCCAGGGACAGGTTGCCTGAGGCGTCCAGGGGGATCTCGTCGGCGCGGAAACCGTATTTGCGGATGAGCCAGTCGGTCTGGTAGAGCCGGTGTTCGCGCGTCAA
Organism: Deltaproteobacteria bacterium; assembly: GCA_050258015.1. Taxonomy (GTDB): domain Bacteria; phylum Omnitrophota; class Gorgyraeia; order Velamenicoccales; family Velamenicoccaceae; genus JBLMXZ01. The sequence goes on along the minus strand of JBLMXZ010000126.1, from coordinate 1,971 downwards.
GAGGGCGCCGTTGAGGGCGCGGCCTTCTTTGCCGGCGGCCGGCGAGGCGCCTGCCTGCCGCTGGTAGGCGCTGAAATAGACGCGCGCCAGCCCCAGTTCGCGGTACAGTTTCCAGGAATAACCGATGATCTGGCCATCGGTCTCGGTTCCGGCGCCGACCACGAACTGTGTCGTCTGTTTGACGCCGGCGTAGAGGCCGCCGCGGGCGGTAAGCCGGCTGATGAGGCGGATGGGGTCGAGGATGTCGCGCTGATAGTCTTTGCTTGAGCTGAGGCGGCGGAAATTGTCCGGCCCGGCCGTTTCTATGTTCAGGGAGACGGCGTTCGCCAGGGACAGGCTCTGACGGATGGCGGCCTCCGAAGCGCCCGGAATGACCTTCAGGTGCAGGTACCCCTTAAAGCGGCTTCGGCGCAGGATCAGGGCCGTGCGGTTGATGCGCTCCATCGTTGCGTCCGGAGAGACGCTGACGGCGCTGCTTAAAAAAAGGCCGCTTACCCGTCCGCGTCCGTGATACGAGAGGAACGTCCGCGCCAGCTCTTCGGGCGTGAGGCTGCAGCGCCGCGTTTCGGCGTCCCGGCGCAGCGGGCAATACCGGCAATCGTGCAGGCAGGCGTTGGACAACAGCGTCTTGAAGAGATAGGTCGTTCCTCCCGCCGGCAGGCTCACCGGATAGATCCACGTGTTCTGTTGGGAGCGGCGGCGGTGTTCGTCCTCCCGCGTGCCGCAGGCGCACGCCAGGTCATAGCGGGCGTCGCGCGAAAGGAGCGCCAGCTTTTCGTGTGTGTCGGGAGTCTTTGTGATGGCGATCATGTCCGGATAAAGAAAAAACCTCCGCCGTTCGGCGAAGGTTTTTCTTTTTTTCAGCCCTTAGGCTGGGCGTGCGCGTTCAGGATGGCGTCACGCGCACGGCCACGTCCAGGTTCCCCCTTCAACGCAGGACGACCGATCTTCTGTTCTTATCATACGCCGCGCAGAGCCTCTTTGTCAAGAGGCCCGCGTCAGCGCCGCTGAAAGGCGCGCGGATTCATCGATCTCGGCGGCGAGCTCTTTCAGGGTAAACGGTTTTTTCAGGCACTTCCTGATGCCGCAGGAGGACAGCAGGGGCTCATATTCTTCCCGGATGTAGGCGCTCATCGCGATGATGGGCAGGCAGGCCGCTTCGGCGATCTCCCGCAGTTCGTAGGCCACGAGAAATCCCGTTTTTTTCGGCATCTTGAGGTCGATCAGGACAACGTCCGGTTTTACGTGCTTGACAAGTTGCAAGAACCCATCCGTGTCGCCGGTAGAAACGACATCGTATTCCATCAGACGCAGGCTTTCGCCAAGCTCCTGCAAGAACGTCTCGTCATCATCCAGAACGAGCACCCGCGTGCGCGCATGTCCCATGATAGGCCCCCTTTGTTGCTGCCGGTTTCTCGGGATGAGGGAAGTATACAAGAGCCCGGGCCGCGGTCCCAGGGCGCCCCTCCCCCTCATATTGACCTATTTCTACCGAGCCGAACACGAGGACTACCGGGATTTCTTCCTGCGTTTGAGGGCCTTGATCATGCGCGCGCGGGCGACGAGCGGCGTCGGGCCTTCCGTCAGGTGATCGGCGCAGACAGCCGCGTAGCCCCGGCGGTTCTTGATCTTGAATATCCGGACCTTCATGGGAGCCTTCCTTTCGTTTCCGCAACGACAAGCCTAGAGCCCGGAAACGGAGCGTTGCATTTTTTGGAATTCCTGTTCCTGCTTGATCTGCTCCATTTTTCTGTCGGTATCGAACTCCTGCCTTTGGAACGCTTCATATGTGTCTTGCCGGAAATCCCGCTCTTTGCGGGCGGACGCGTCCAGCCAGGGGGCGTAGGTCCGCGCCGGCCCGTCCGAGTAAGGGCCGTATGTCTGGGAGGGATCGGTCGCCGGGGGCGCGGTGCCGATCTTCCGGGAGACGAGGGTCAGCGCCAGGAGCATGAAGACGGCCAGAAGGAGTAT
>JBLMXZ010000125.1:0-4438 GCA_050258015.1 Deltaproteobacteria bacterium | reverse complement strand
ACGGTCTTTTCGTCTCCTTCTTCCCGCAGCTGATCGCGGGGCCCATCGTTCATCATCAGGAGATGATGCCGCAGTTCAAGAAGGACAGGTACCTCTTTTCCCACTCCCATATGGCCGTGGGGGCGACCATCTTCGCTATCGGGCTCTTTAAAAAAGTGATCCTCGCGGACAGCCTGGCCCTCTATGCCACGCCGGTTTTTGACGCGGTGAAAGCCGGGGGGCCGGTGGGGACCCTGGCCGCGTGGATAGGGGTCCTGAGCTACACCTTTCAGATCTACTTCGATTTTTCCGGATACTCCGACATGGCCATCGGCCTGGGCCGGATGTTCGGGATCAAGCTGCCGCTCAACTTTAATTCACCCTACAAGGCCACGGGCGCGATCGAGTTCTGGCGGCGCTGGCACATGACGCTTTCGCGCATGCTGCGCGATTATCTCTACATCCCGCTGGGCGGCAACCGCCGCGGGAGGATTCGGCGCTATGCGAACGTGATGATCGTGATGCTGCTGGGCGGGTTGTGGCACGGCGCGCACTGGAATTTCGTCCTGTGGGGGGCCTGCCACGGCGCCTTCCTCATGGTCAACCACGCCTGGAGGAGCGCCGCAAAGGCGTTGCGGTGGGCGTGGGCCGAGGGCGCTCTCGGGCGCCAGGCCGCCTGGGGCGTCACCTTTCTGGGCGTCGTGCTGGCCTGGGTCCTGTTCCGGGCGGAAGGTTTTGCGGCAGCCATGCGCTATTACCGGGAGATGTTCGTCTGGTCGCCGGCGGCCGGCCCGTATCCCCTGAAGGTCGACCACTTCATGGCCATTCTCGTCTCCCTGCTTTTCGTCCGGCTCCTGCCCAACACGCAGGAGTTCATGCAGCGGTATCAGCCCGCCGTCGATTTCGACCTGACCCGGGCCCCGGCGCCCCTCAGGCCCCTGCGGGGACTGCGCTGGAAGCCGAGCTGGGTCTGGGGCCTTGTTTTCGGCGCCCTCTTTTCGATCAGCATATTCAACATGACCAAGGTGACCGAGTTCCTCTACTTCCAGTTTTAAGACTATGGAAAACGCCCGGGCCTACAACAAGACGTTCTTCCTTATCGCGGCCACGGCGATCGCCGCCGCCGTCTTTCTCAACGTCACCCTGGACATCCACCGGGTCTTCGGCGTGTGCGGCTGGAACCGGAAGTATCTCGACGAGGACGTCGGCTTTCTCAAGATCAAGTATCTAAAGACGCATCGCGACTACGACGCCTTCGTCGTCGGTTCCTCCCGGGCGAACTATTTGGATGCGCGTATGGCGTCGGAGCTCTCCGGCCACCGCTATTACAGCCTGGCGGAGCCGGCCGAAAAGATCGATCGCATCTCCCGGACCATGCAGTGGGTCGTGCGGGAGGGCATCCCGGTGAAGCAGGTCATCGTCTGCCTGGATTTCGATACCCTGTTCCTGTCGCCCGACCTTTCGGACTCGATCCTCTCCACGAAGGCGCACCCTGAAGTCACCGGGGAGTCCTGGATCGACTTCTATCCTTCCTACCTCTTTCAGTTCGATGGGCGCGACTATAAGAAGTTCCTAAAGAGGACGCCGCCCGGGTACTGGACGAAAAACTTCAGGCTCGACGTCGTCTCGGGCCATTGGTTCCTGCCCGACTGGGACAGGCAGATCGCGCAAGACCCGGAGAAGTATCTAAAGGAGACGTTCTATCAGACGACATATGAGAGAGGGCAGGGTCGCATCCCCGTCAATCTGGAAAGGCTCAAGGCCCTGCTCGGCTTCCTCGATGCGCAGGGGATCCGGAGGATCGTCGTCATCAATCCGTGCAATTATTCCCTCTTTAAGACGTTCGACAGGCGGGAGTATCGGCAGTGGATCAGGGCCGTCACGATGATCTGCGGCCGGGTTTGGGATTTTTCCGGCCCGAACGCGGTGACCCGGGACGACCACCTGTATTATGAGACTTCTCATTTTCGCTGGCCCGTGGGGGACGAGGTCCTGAAAGTGATCTTCGGGGCGCCGGACGCGCGGAAAGATTTCGGCGTCCTCTTGAAAAAAGAGGACGTTTCGTGGGACCCTGCCTAAATATGATAGGCTTAAGGAGGAAGGTTTTAGGGACCCCTGAAAATCGATGGAGCTTTTAGGCCCACAACCCTGAGGCCGTCCGTTCAAAGCACCACGTATCCCCAAAAGCCGAAGGCGCAAGCGCTTTGGGAAGAGGGGGTGCCCCTATAAGGAATTATCTTGTTTATGGCGGGGAATGGCCTATAATATTTGCCGAAGCGATTCCCAGGAGCCTGCGATAGCAGGGGCTCCAACAAGAAAGAAGGGGAGAATGGTCCAGGAACCCGGGCAGGTCGATAATCCGGCGCCGCAGCATGTCGAGCCGGAAGTGGTGGTCTTGATCAAAAGGATACAACAGCAGTTGCTCTTTTTGGAGAAGAAGATCGATATCCTGATCAACCAGTCTGCGCACAGGCCTGCCGGTGATCAGCATTTTTCAAGGCCTTCCCATTCTTTCGGGCGGCCCCATCGGCCCTTCAAAAATCGCCATGATCGCGAGGAGCGCAGGTTCGATCGCGAGAAGGGGGGCCCCGGCGATCGTCGGGAAGGTCCCTCCGGCCAGGAGGGCGGTTTCGCGAAGTATAGGGGCGGCCCCAAGAAAGAGTTCGGGCACCATAAGAAGACGTTTCGTTTCAGGCGCAAGCACCACGGATAGACGGCCGTTTATGTTCCGTTGAGATTTTGGGATCCACGATCACAGGGCAGGTACCTAATAAAGGGGAGGTGGCAAGATGGGTTTTCAAGACGGTTACGGCAGGCCGCCGCGCGAGATGCACAAGGCGGTTTGTTCGGAGTGCAAGAAAGAGTGCGAGGTTCCTTTTAAGCCGAGCGGAGATCGCCCGATCTACTGCAAGGAGTGCTTTTCGAAGCGAAGAGACAGCGGACGCTAGGGTGCGGGGTGCCTAGGGGCATCCGCCTCACCCTTTTCGGATACTCTTCACCGAGCGAGGCGAACAGCCCTGATGGGTAACACCCGTCAGGGCTGTTTTTATGCGGCGTTGTTCCGGATAAAAATTGTTGGCATGTTCTTGCCTCTTTAATAAAATATTATGGTGCGCCGCAACGCTCCAGGGGCGGGTTTTTGGGTGGCGGCCGGCGCCGGCCAGCGTGAATAAAATGGCAAAGAAAAAGCGACCTCAGATCAGGCGAAAACCCCGGATCCCCGAAAAGGCCGGAAGACGCCCGAAGGCGGGCGGCGGGCAGGAGGCGCCGCTGCCGTTCCGGGACAGGAGGGTCCGGGACACCGAGAAGGTGCGCCTTGAGGGGATGGTCCACGACCTCAGCAAAGAGCGCAATCATCTAAAAAAAGAGGTCTTGCGGAAAAAGAAGGAACTGAAGATAAAGAACGGGCAATTAAGGAATGGAGCGCAGAAGCAGATACGGTCAGAGGAACAGATCCAGATCCGCGCGGACAAGATCGCTGAGCAGCGTGAAGAGCTTTTGCACGTCACGAGAGTAGGAAAACTCGCGGAATTCGTCTCGTCCTTGGCTCATGAGATCAGTCAGCCCCTTACGGCCATCCTTTCCTATGCCCAGGCGGCCCAGCGCCTGCTCGCGGGCAGAGAGCCTGAAATACACAAGATCCTCTCGTATATCGTCAGCGATGACCAGCGGGCGTCGGCGGTCATCCAGCGGTTACGCTTGCTGTTGAGGAAGGGCAGGCCTGAAATAAAGACGCTGGATATCAATGTCGTTATCAAGGATACCGTCGTGGTCATCGCTACCGACGCGGCCGTGAGGAACAGCGCCGTTAAGATGGAGCTGGATGCGGGTCTGCCGCTTATCCGCGGCGATCGAATACAGCTGCAGCAGGTCCTCCTGAATCTTATCAGCAACAGTCTGGACGCCCTGGAGGGCAGCCAGGAGGAACGTGAGATATCGATCCGTACGCTGCGCAAGGACGCCGGTACGATCATCGTGGAAGTGAGCGATTCCGGGTCCGGGATCCCCGCGCGCGATATCCCCAAGCTTTTTACCCATTTTTTCACCAGCAAGCCGGACGGTTTGGGCATGGGATTGTCCATCAGCCGTTCCATCGTCGAGGCGCACGGCGGCCGCTTGAGCGTAAGGAATAATCCCGGCCGCGGCGCGACCTTCGCCTTTACCCTTCCCGCCGAAAAAACAGGCACCCCGTGAACAAGAGCAGGCCGATCGTCTATATCGTCGATGATGACGCTTCCGTCCGCAGGGCGTTGTCCCTGCTGCTGGGATCACACGGGATCAGGGCCGAGGCCTTTGCGCGCGCGGAAGATTTTCTCGCGTTCAGGCATCTCAGGGCGCCGTCGTGCCTGGTATTGGATGTCCAGCTCCCGGGCATGGATGGGCTTGCCCTTCAGGAGGCGATGGCGGCCCGAAAACTCGCCATCCCCATTGTCTTTGTCGCCGGGCACGGCGATATTCC
>JBLMXZ010000124.1:0-11043 GCA_050258015.1 Deltaproteobacteria bacterium | reverse complement strand
AGAAGCTGAAAAGCCGCGGCGTCGGCGGGGGCGGCAGGCTCTTTTTGCTTAATCCCGGAGAGGGTTCTTTGCCGCTGCGGGAGTGGCCGCTGGAGAATTTCATCCGCCTGGCCCGCCGGTTGATGGAGAGGGACGACGACCGGCTCCTCGTCATCGGCCGGGAAGCCGCCGGCCGCAAGGCCGGGGAGATCGTCAAGGCCCTCGCCGGTAAAAAGTGCGCCGACCTTTCGGGGCAGACGTCGCTCGAAGAGCTGATGGAGCTCTTTCATATGGCGGACGCTTTGATCTGCAATGACTGCGGCCTGGCGCATCTGGCCATGCTGACGCCCGTCCGGGAGTTCGTCCTTTTCGGGCCCGAGAGCCCGCAGATATTCGGCCCCATGAAGGAGGGGGCGCGTTTCATCACGGCGCGCCGGCCGTGTTCGCCGTGCCTGTCGGTCTTGAACCACCGCAATTCGAGCTGTGCGGACAACGTGTGCCTGAAAGCCATCGATCCCGACGAAGTCTATGAGCACATCACCCGATCCCTGTGACCGCCGGCGGCAGGGGGCGTTCCGGCTGAGCGCCGCGTCCCTGCCGAAGCTCTATCTTTTCATCGCGGCGGCCGCGTTCCTCGTCTACGGGAATTCCCTGTTCAACGGGTTCACCGGCGACGACTTCTTCGTGGTGGTGAACAACGACTTCGTCAAGTCCTGGAAGAACCTGCCGCTCCTCTTCGGCGCTTCCTATATAACGCGCGCGTCCGACCTGTCCCACCTGGGCAGGGTCGCCATCGGCGCCGGCGAGTTGACCTACCGGCCGGTCGTGACGCTGTCCTACTTCTTCGATTACGCACTGTGGAAGCTCCATCCGTCCGGCTATCACCTGACCAACCTGGCGCTGCACGCCGCCAACGCGGTCTTGCTGTGCTGTTTCGTCTTCCTCGCGGCGAAGGACAAGGCGCTGGCTTTCGCGGCGGGGCTTTTCTTCGCCCTGCATCCCGTCAATACCGAGGCGGTCAACGGCATCGCCCACCGGGAGGACCTGCTCGCTTTTTTATTTTTTGCGGCGTCCCTGATCGGATTTGCCCGGTCCGGCCGGGCACAGGCCGGCCGGCGGCTGATGTTGTCCGCGTTTTCCGTGGCCGCGTTCGCGCTGGCCGTCTTCTCCAAGGAGTCGGCGGTTTCGCTGCCCCTTGTCCTGGTCTTGTATGCCCGCTTCGTCGAGAAACGGAGCTGGAAACAGGCGGTGTCGGACCCGCGGCTGGCGGCCTACGCCGCGGTCTGCCTCGTCTTCTTTTTCGTCAGCTTTTTCCGCATGGGCGGCCGTGAGGCCGTGAGGGCGGCGTATCCGGGAGGCAGCTTCGTCACGAACATGCTGACGATGCTCGGCGTGTGCGCGACCTATGTTCGGCAGCTCTTGGCGCCGGCGGGCCTCCATGCCACCATTCCGGCGGATCCCGCGCTCGTCGCTTCTTCGTTCCTGGAGCCTCGGGTCCTTGTGTCCGCCTCTTTCCTGTTGGTCTTCGGGCTTATCATGGCGCGGGCGGGAAGGGCTTTCGTGACGGGGCACTTCGCGCTCCTGTGGCTCGTGGCCGCCGCGCTGCCTGTCCTCAACATCGTGCCGATGCGCATCATCATGGCCGGCCGCTTCCTGTATCTGCCGTGCGCCGCCTTTTGCCTGTTGTGGGCGCAGGTCCTGCTGCAGCCCCAGCCCGCCGAAAGGCGCGGCGCCCGGGCCGCGCAGCGCGGCCTCATGGCGGTTACGCTGGCGGCATACGCGCTGGTAACGCCGATGCGGAACTCGGTCTGGAAGAGCGATACGACCCTCTGGTCCGAGGTGACGCGCTATTATCCCCGGTATCCGGCGGGGCACGTCAACCTTGGGCAGGAGCTGTTCATGGCCGGGCAGGCCGAAAAGGGGATCGCGGAGTACCAAACCGCGGCGGAGCTGGACCCGCGGTATCGGCAGGATTATTTTGCCATCCTGGGCAATTACTATTACCGCAAAGGGATGCTGGATGAGGCGCAGGCGCAGTATGCCAAGGCCCTGCACGCGGGCGGGGACACCGCGTATATCCACGATGTTTTGGGCATCATCTCCGGCAGGAGGGGGGACTACGACGCGGCCATCCGGCACTTCAAGCAGGCCATCGGCCTGGACCCGAAGTATGTCGAGGCCTATTACAACATGGGCGTCACGTATCTGCGCGCCGGCGCGCGCGAGGAGGCGCGAAGGGCGTTTGAGGAATTGCTGGAGCTCAATCCCGGGTACCAGCCCGCGCTGGACATGCTGTGGAGCATCGCGGGCCGATCGTGAGGCCGGCGGCCGCATGAGGATGAGGACGAAGATCATGGATCAAATCGGAGGGGAGAAGGAGGTGGATTTTTTTTGTCCAAGGTATTCCATTAATGGAACATAAAGTATTTAAAACGGAACAAAAGGAGGGTCCGATGCTGGAGTTCAAGGTGAACCGCATAAATAAAATAGAAAATCCGCAGAAGAGCCTGCGGGCCTTCGTGGACATCGAGATCGGCGCGTCCCTGCTCGTGAAGGGGCTGCGCGTGATGGACGGGCAGAACGGCCTCTTCGTCAAGATGCCCCAACAGAAAGGCCGGGACAATAAGTGGTACGAGACGGTCCGGCCCTTGTCCCAGGACATAAAGGACAGGATCGCCGCGACAGTCCTGCAGGCCTATGGGGCGGTGACGGAGAAGGCGTAAGCCGAAAAAGGAGGATGTGATGGTCTTTATACACAGACGCAAGAGAGAGCTGGAGCAGCTGACGAAGCGGCGCGAACAGCTCCGGTCGCTTTTGCAGGAGCACTTCAGCCGGACGCCTGTCGAGCGCGACTACGCGGAGTTCGACAGGGTCGTCGACGAGCTCGAGGACGTAAGGCAGAGGCTGTTCCGGATCAAAAATGCCTGAACCGCGTCCGTTCGATGGGGCGCAGGAGCAAAAGCAAAAGGAGAATAAGACATGAGAAGGATCATTGTATTGGGCGCCGCGCTCATCGCGGCGGCCGCCGGGCCGGTCTATGCCCAGGAGCGCGTGGACAGCCGGGGTTGGGACGGCCGGGAATTGACGGCGGTCCTCTTTGTGCCGGGGGCGCCGGGTGTTTTGTGTGTCGGGACCCAGGACGGCATCTTCGCCGTCGATCCCGCCGCGGGTAAGCCGGCACGCCGCGTGCGCGGCGTGCCCCAGGAGTCCTGCCGCGTCAACGCGTTGCGCCGGGCGGCGGGGCCGGGCGCGGCCCTGGCGGCGACACAACGGGGGTTGTTCATCGTGGACACGGCGTCGCTCGAGGCGCGCCGGCTCTTTGATCGCAGCGACCCGCAAGAGCGGGAGTGCGCGGATGCCGCGCAGCTCGAGGACGGGACCCTTATCGTATCCACGCAGGGGGGTCTGTTCGTGCAAACGGCCGGGGAGGAAGCGTGGGAGAAGGCGGCCGTTTCTTTCAGCGCGGCTGTGCCCGCGCGCCTGGCCGCGGTCAAGAACGCCGTTTTCGCGGCGGCGCAGGAGGGCGTCTTTCGCAGCGGGAACCGCGGCGGCACCTGGGAGAAGGTCTTTGACGCGGCCGGCGCCGGCTCCGCCGAGGAAGAGGCGGCCGACGACGAGGAGGCCGAGGCGCCGGAGAAGAAGATCGTGGACATCGCGGCCTCTGCGGTCGATCCCGACGTCCTGTGCCTGGCCACGACATTCGGCGTCTTTGAGAGCCGCGACAGGGGACGGACGTGGCAGGCCCTGCCCTTGGGCGGCCTGGACTACGCGACGGCCCAAAGCGTTCTCATCCATCCGGTCTTGCGCGCGGTCCTCTGCCTGACGCGCTCGGGCCTTTACGCTTACGGGAAAGAGGGGTGGCGGCAGCGGGCGTCCGTCTTTGAGGGGCGCGCGATGACGGGGTTCGGGACGGACGTCCTCTACGCGACCCGGACGGGCCTGTACATGTGCGACCTCCTGGCGTCGCCGCGGCCCGCCGGCATCGCCGGCGTGAGCGCGGCGCCCTCGGCCTTCGTCAACGAGCCGACGATCGAGCAGGTCCAGCGCATGGCGGTCGAATACGCCGAGGTCAGCGACAGGAAGATAAAGGACTGGCGGCGCCGGGCGAGCCTGCGGGCGTTCCTGCCGGACATGACGCTGGGGTATGACAAGACGGTCTACGGCTCTTCGACCGGCGCTTTTGCCGTAGGGCCCTGCGACTGGGGCGTGTCGTTCAAGTGGGAGCTGGGCGACCTGGTCTATAACGGCGACCAGACGAGTATCGACACGCGCTCCAAGCTTATGGTCCAGCTGCGCAACGACATCCTGGCCGAAGTGACGCGGCTGTATTTCGAGCGGCGCCGGCTCCAGGTCGAGATGGCGCTGTCCTCCAAGAGCGGGGAGGCGCGCGTAGAGGACGACCTGCGCCTTCAGGAGCTGACGGCGCTGATAGACCGCCTCACGGGCGGGCATTTTGCAAAAGTTTTAAAAAGTTTGGATTAAAGCCGTAACCTATTATTGCCCTTGACGTAAAAGAAAATTATGTTATAATACACGCATTATACTTTCATCTTAAACCTGCAGGGGGAGGGTTTATGCCGCAGTTGATGATCGTCGATGACGAGCTCGACGTCCGGGAATACCTGAAGAATTATTTCAGGCGCAGGAAGATCGAGGTCCAGACGGCCGAGAACGGGGAGAAGGCTCTCGAGCTGATCCAGGAGTCCCAGCCGGACCTGGTCCTTCTGGACGTCCGCATGATCGGCATCGACGGCGTGGAGACCCTGCGGCGTATCCGCGCATCGGGGAACAACGTCCCGGTGATCATGGTGACCGGCGTCGAGGACCAGACGATCATCGACGCCCTTCTGGCGCTCCATGTGGAGGCCGTGATCCATAAGCCCCTGATCCTGGACGAACTCGAAAAGGAAGTCCTGCAACGGTTGGTCGCCAAATGACGCTCAAGGCAGCATTCCTTCGGTTGTTTTTCGCCCCGGTCCTTATGTGTTCGTTCCTGTTCTTTCCGGGGGCGGCCTGGTCAACGCCGTCCTCGGATTTTTTGTTTTCGTTGGGCCTCGATTATTACCAGCAGGGCCTTTACGACGACGCGCTCATCGAGTTCAACAAATGCCTGCTTGTGGACCCGGAGCATCCCCAGGCGGCGGCCTATATCCAACGGATCAAGGAACAGACGGGTCTGACCCGCCGCGATATCGTGACCGTGGCCCTGGACCAGGCCGAGGCCGTGCTGGGCGGCCGGGCGCAGCCCCCCGGGTTTTTTGAGGCCGCGTCCCACGAGGTCCCGCCGCCGCAGCACGCGGCCGTCGGGCCGCCGGCTGCGCCCGCCGGCACCGGCGAAAAGGAGCAGGCCGCGCCGGTCTTAAGCGACCATCTCGCGGTGAGCGGCGTCTATCAGGTCGCCCTGGGCGCGCGCTCGGACGGCGCCGGGGAGACGGAGGTCCTCTGGAAAGAGGCCAACGCGGACCTGAACGAACGCAATTACCGGGTGCTCTTCGGCCCGTCCCGCCAGGACACCTATGATCCGGGCATCTATAGCCGCCTGCGCGTCAACCTGGACACGAAGAACCTGGACGACGTGGGCCTCTACAACCTGAGCGGCCACGCCAACCTGACCGTCGATCCCTGGAGCTTCACGGGCAAGACCCAGACCTTCACGCTCGACGGCGCGGGCGGGGACAGGGCCCAGTTCGAGCTCAAGTACTGGTCCAATACCGGCAGGACGATCAACGAGATCGTGCCGACCTTGTCCAACGGCGACGCGATGGCCCTGCCCGAGATCAAGGTCGTGGACGGCCGCACGACGCCCACGCAGGTCTCCACCACCTTCACCAACATCTTCAACATCCCCTCCCAGAAGGTCCAGCGCGAATTCCTTCCCCTGCGCGAGTTCTGGCTGGATTACAACAACGATCCCTACAGCCTGCGCGTTTATCCCATCGCGTACCAGGACCAGGCGATGGGCACGAACGACCCGCTGCGCCTCTCCAATAATTTCACGTGGTGGGAGGAGAGCCCCTGGCTTGCCGAGTGGAAACCGGGCAACCTGAACACCGGCGCCGTTCCGAACGACTTCGCCAAGGGGTATTGGGATGATTCCCTGGCCTTCTTCACGCGGGATTCCGACGGCCTGCGGCTGACCGCCCTGCGCGGCGCGCGCTTCTCCTATGACGACGTGGACCTCAAGGTCGACGCCTCGGTGGCCAGCCCCAAGAACCTCTGGGGCGATTACGGCGACTTCGAGACCTATGCCGAGGCCCTGCGCGTCACCTATGACCTGGCCTACAACCTCAGCGTCGGCCTGACCCACACCGGCCACTACGGCTACAAGGGCAGCGTCCTCGACGGCCTCAACAGCGTCGTGGGCGCGGACGCGACCTTCGAGCCCGTCGTCGGCAACAAGCTGGACGCCGAGGTCGCCTATGCCGATTCCACCTTCGACCGCTCCAACGACACCTTTGTCTCGCGCAAGCGCGGCAACGCGTACCTCTTGCGGTGGGTGGGCCGCTATCCGCAGGACGAGCTTTTCGAGACCGACTACTTCGCCATACGCAAGAAGCCCGAGGAGGGAGGGTTCCTCAAGTGGCGCTTCCAGCTGGCGCGCATGGAGGACGGCTTCGACCCGTCCCTTTCGACGTACCGGCAGACGCGCGACGACGAGTTCTGGTCGCGCCACATCTCGTTCCGCAAGCACCCGCTCTATCTGTATACGGGCGTCTCGAGCCCCGTGCGTTTCGAGGATATCGCCGTCTTCGGCATCGGCAACGGCATCGACATAGGCCGCGACGTCATCGGGCTGCGGCTGGAGGGCAGCGCGCGCCTCTTCGAGCGCGCGCTCGAGGGACTCCTCGACATCCGCAACGTCCACGAGGCGCTCGGCGGCGGCTTCATCGAGAACGTCTCGCGCGTGGAGCTGAGGTATCCGCTCAACGAGCGGGTGCGGACGAAGTTCCTGGGGATACGGCAGAACATGCCGAAGTGCCGCGCGGGGCTTGACCCGTTCATCTTCGACCCGACGACGGGCAAGCCGCTCGTCAACACGGCCATCACGGGCGGGGAGGACCCGTCCCTGGGCACGGTCTCCCTCGGGGCGGAGGTCGACGTCACCCCGACCTTCTCCCTGCACAGCGTCTGGGAGCGCACCAACGACACGACCGTCGCCACCGACAATTTCCCCCGGGGCCTGTTCAACAGTTCCAGCTTCACGACCCTGATGGAGGACGGCAAGGTCTACCGCGAGCCGATCCCGTTCCTCTACAGCCAGACCGGCTTCGACCTGCCGCCGTACGAGTATATCGACATCCTCAAGAACGGGTTCAGCTGGCGGCCGTGGGAAGATTTGGAATTTTACATCGATTTCGCGTATAATGCTAACAAGAAGGCCGGCCAGATCGATGACAACATGAACCACGCCGGCATAGAGGTGGCGTACCGGCCGCTGCGTAAGTTCGCGCTCTTCTTCAAATACACCTACGCGCGCTGGATCGACATGCTCGAGCTCAACGCCACCGGCCGCGAGGTCTACAGCGGCCACCACAACATCTTTTTCGAGACCCGCTACGAGATCGATCCGACGGCGGAGTTCGTGTTCATGGTGGGCGTCGGCGGCATTACGCCGGTGGGGACGGCGACCTATGACCCGTTCGGAGGGGCCCTGGCAGTCCTGGACACGCAGCATATCGTTCGTGTGTTCTATCGCAAGCGATTCTGATCCTTCGACGGTCCCGGGGCATCGCCGCCGCGGCGCCCGTGCCGTCGGGGGGCGCGACGTCCCGGGCCCGGCATGACCGTTAATTACAAAAAAGAGCTGGAGCGCGCGGCGAGGAACATGATCCTCGTCCACAAGCCCCAGACGCTCATCCGCCTTATCCTGCGGACCATCATCCGCAAGGTGCGCGTCCAGCACGCGGGCCTCCTTCTCTACGAGCGCGCCCGCGACAGCTATATCGTCACCATCACCGGCGGCAAGGTCGGCGCCAAGATCCCCGCCGGCCTCGTGCGGCTGGACGCTCAATCGCCGATCATCCGGTTCTTTGCCAACCGTTCGCATGCCTCGCTCGTCCATCCGGGCGGCCTGTTGATAGGGCGCATCAACGCCCTGCTCAAGGACAGGACCCTGTGGGTGGGGTTGGAGGAGATCGAAAAGCTCCTTTTGGCCGTCAAGTTCCAGATGAAGAGCTTTGAGGCCGTCGCCGCCATCCCGTGCTACCACCAGGACAACCTGCTGGGCGTCCTGATGCTGGGCGAGAAGAAGAACGGCAAGGTCTTCAAGCGCGAGGAGATCGATTTCTTCGTGGCGCTCGCCAGCGACGTGGCGATGGCGCTCAAGAACGCGTTCCTCTTCGAGGACCTGCAGCTGGAGATCGAGCGCAACCGCCGGCTCTTCTTCGAGACGACCCAGGCCCTGGCCGCGGCCATCGACGCCAAGGACCACTACACGCGGGGGCACACGGCGCGCGTCACCCAGTACAGTATCGCGATCGCCCGCCGCATGATGGAGCTGGAGCCGGGATCCTGGGACCCGAAGTTCATGGAGCGCCTGCATATCGCCGGGCTCCTGCACGACATCGGCAAGATCGGCGTGCCGGAGCAGATCCTGAACAAGAACGGCCCCCTGACGCCGGAAGAGCGGTTGAAGATCAACGAGCATTCCCTGATCGGCGCGATGATCCTCGAGCCCATCAAGAACCTGGACGTCGTCATCCAGGGGGTCAAGTACCATCACGAGCGTTTTGACGGCAAAGGATACCCGGAGGGCCTGAAAGGGGAGGAGATCCCCATGGTGGCGGCCATCATCGCCGTGGCGGATTCCTACGACGCGATGACCACCGACCGGCCTTACCGCAAAGCCATGACCCGCGACCAGGCGGCGGCGGAGCTGGAGCGCTGCAGCGAGGGCCAGTTCAATCCCCGGGTCGTGAAAGCGGCGCTGGCGCTTTACCGCAGAGGGGAGATCTGACATGTCTATCCAGGAGAACGACACCTATATCGGTCAGCTGCTCGTCAAGGACGGCCTCATCAACGAAGAGGACCTGGGCCGGGGCCTGGAGGAGCAGAAGAGGACCCGGGATTTCCTGTGTTCCACCCTGGTGCGCCTGGGGTTCGCGTCCGAGGAGCGGGTCTTCACCGTCCTTTCCCTTCAGATCGGCGTGCCGTTCCTGCTCCTGCGCGACTGCCCCATCGATCCCCAGGTCTTAAACGTCGTGCCCGGCAACTTCGCGGCGGCGTGCCGCTTCATGCCGCTCAAATCCGAGGGGGACCAGCTCTTCGTCGCCACGCCCGACCCGTTGAACAGCCGGGCGCTGGACGAGATCCGCGCCTACCTGGGGTTCCAGAACCTGAAGGTCTTCCTCGCCGGCGAGAACGACGTGCGGGAGACCATCCGCAAGTACTACGGCGTCTAAAGGGCGGGCCCCCGCGCCGCACCCCTCTGCAGAAAGTTCCCTTATCCCCTTGACAAAGCTTCTTTTTTGCCGTATAATTAAATATGTGAATAGTTAACATAGTTAAATATTAATGTAAAGAATTATCATCCCGGAGGCCAGACATGTCCGGCTTATCGACCCAGCAGTTCACGAAAGAGGCCATGGTGATCATGCCCGCGCTGCTGCGCAGCATGCACAAGATCCAGTCGGACGCGGTCATGCGCGGCCATATCACGGTGCCCCAGTTCCTGGTCCTGGAGTTCGTCATCCGCCGCGGGGAACTGAAGATGGGGGATGTCGCCCGGGAGCTGCGGGTCTCCACCCCCGCGGCCACGGGGCTGGTCAACCGGATGCACCGCCTGGGCATGGTCGCGCGCCGCTACGACCCGAAGGACAGGCGCATCATCCGCATCGTTGCCACGCCCAAGGGCCGGCGGATGGTGCACACCCTTTTCGCCGAGCGGCGCCGCATGATAGCCAGGCTCTTCGGCCGCTTGACCCCCATGGACCGCGCCGCTTACCTAAAGATACTCAAGAAGGTGTATGATGTCGCCGTTAAGAGCGATAGCGCCTAAACTCATCGTTGGGGCCGTCTTTTTCATGGCGTTGTCTTCCGCGGCCGGGGCGGGGGAGGGGAGGCAGGAGGCTGCCCCTTCGGCTCCCCGGGCGCCCGAGACGCTGTCGCTGACCCTCGAGGAGGCGACCGTCTTCGCGCTCGAGAACAGCCTGGACGTCCAGATCGCCCGTTTTGACGCCCACGCCAAGCAGAACGACCTGCCGGCGGCCCTGTCCCTGTTCGACACCTATTTCACGGCCCAGGCCAGCTATGACGACAACCAGCTCAAGAAATCGACCAGCATCCTGGGGTCGCGCGCCCTCAACACCGACTACGCGCTGGGGCTTTCCAAGCTCCTGCCCACGGGCACGACCGTGGGGTTGAGCCTGGACCACAGCCGCGCCTACACGAATTCCGCGTTCGCCAGCATCAATCCCGCGCACCAGGCGCTCGCCACGCTGACGCTCAGCCAGCAGCTGGGCCGCAATTTCTTCGGCCTTATCGACCGCGCCAACATCAGGATCACGAAGCTCGATATCGAGAACTCCGACTGGTCGTCCCTGGACAAGATCGAGGCGGCCCTGGCGAGCGTCCAGAAGGCCTACTGGCAGCTGGCCTACCTGAACGAAGAGCTGGCCATCAAGCGCGACATGCTCGACAAGGCCAAGGACCTGTTCGCGGCCTACGAAAAGCAGCGCGCCCTGGGCCTGGTCGAGGACCCCGAGTATTACGGCGCCGAGGCGAACGTGGTCGACCGCGAGAACGACCTGCTGGGCACGGCCGACGCCATCTATGCCGCGCGCAATCAGCTGCTCCTTCTTTTGAACCAGGACGCGCGCCTCGTCCAGATCACGCCGGCCGACAGGATGGCGCTTGTCGACGACGACGTGGACCTGAGCGCCGCCCTGAAGCGGGCCGTCGGGTCCCGCCGGGACTATAAATCCGCCCTCAACGATGTGGAGAAGAAGAAGCTCGAGGTGGTGGTCAAGAAGAGCAGCCTGTGGCCCGAGATAGACCTGAAGGCCTCGTTCGCGCGCAACGGCCTGAGCCGCGCCTACGACAAGGCGTGGGACGGCATCGCCGGGG
>JBLMXZ010000123.1:0-21591 GCA_050258015.1 Deltaproteobacteria bacterium | reverse complement strand
GTTTTATCCGTGTCATCTGTTTTTTATCCCCGTCATCGAGTTTTTTCCCTTTTGTTTCGCAAGGCAGGGAAAGAACTAAAAAAATGTTTGCATGTGCGGCGGTTTGCGGTTATAATTTGGCCCTTGTGAACGCACGGCAAGCGGACATCAGGGAGGAGAGTCGTTGTGAAGGCACGCAAGATGACGAAAAAAGACGCCCAGGCATATAAGAAACTTCTTCTCGAAAGACGCGAGGACCTGATCGGCGATATCACGCACATTGCCGAGGAGACGCTCAAAAAGTCCCAGAAGGACGCCTCGGGGGATAATTCGGGCTACGCTTTTCACATGGCGGATGTGGCCACGGATACCTATGACCGCGAGTTTTCGCTGGGCTTGGCTTCGAAAGAGCGCCAGGTGCTTCAGGAGATCAATCACGCCCTGCGCAAGATCGAGGACGGCGAATTCGGCATGTGCGAGGAGTGCGAGAAGCCGATCACCAAGGTGCGCCTGCGGGCCGTTCCCCACGCGATGCTCTGCCTGAAGTGTCAGGAAAAGAAGGAGAAGGCTCTTTAGCGCTGTCCTGCCGGTGGTTTGCGGGGTGAGGGGTGGTCGTCCGTCGCGGGTCATTCATCTCGGTCTTATTGATCGCCGGCGGCATCCTGGCGCTGGACCGGTGGACCAAGCACTTGGCTGTCGAGGCGCTGTCTCCCGGCGTTTCGATTCCCGTATTTGACAACGTTTTTCATCTGACCCTCGTCCATAATCGCGGCGCGGCGTTCGGGTTTTTGCCGGATGCCGCGTTTTTTTTCATCTTTGCCGCGCTGGCGAGCATCGCCGGTATCGCCGCGGCCTTCCTGAAACCGCATCTCTTTGAACGCATCTTCGGCGTCGGCGTTACGGACGCGCGGGTGCGCACGGCGCTCGCCCTGATACTGGGCGGGGCGGCAGGCAACCTGGTCGACCGGTGCCGCGCGGGCACGGTCGTTGATTTCCTGGATTTCCGTATCTGGCCGGTCTTCAACTTTGCGGATACCGCCATCACCTGCGGCGGTCTCCTGCTCGCCCTGGCGATGGTGTGCGAAGCGAGGCGTCCCGATGGCTCCCGTACTCTTTAAGTGCCCCCTTTTCACGATCTACACGTACGGCGCTTTCGTGGCGCTGGCCTTTCTCGTATGCGTGCCCCTGTGGGCCCGTGCCGCATCCCGGCGCGGCCTGGACGGGGAGCGCATCACGACGCTGGGGCTTGTGCTTTTGGCGTCCGGCATCGCCGGGGCGCGTCTGTTGTATGTGGCGCTCGACTGGGAGGATTTCGCAGGCGACTGGCTGGAGATCGCGCGTCTTTACCATGGGGGGCTCGCGTGGTTCGGCGGTCTCCTGGGCGCCGGCGCGGCGCTCGTCGTCTATGCGCGGCGGCAGCGCTGGAAGGTCGCCGTGGTCCTCGATACCGTGGCCCCTTTTGCGGCCCTCGGCCAGGGGATCGGCCGCATCGGATGTTTTTTCAACGGCTGCTGCCACGGTTTTCCCGTTGCCTGGGGCCTTTATTTTCAATCGGCCGGGATGCGGCTGTTCCCGTCCCAGCTCCTTGACGCCGCGACGCTCGGTCTTGCGGCGCTTTTTTTGGCGCGTCGTCTGCGTGAAGAGCGGCCGGCCGGAACGGTCTTTGCCTGGTATCTGGTCCTGGCGGGGCTCCAGCGTTTTCTTATGGAGTTCATCCGCGGGGATATGCGCCCGTACTACTTTGGCCTGAGCGTGTTTCAGTGGATGGCGCTCGCCGTGATGGCGGCCGGCGTCGCGATGCTGGCGGGGAGGCGTCGATGGCACAACGCAGCTGCGTAGTCGAGGCGTCGTCCGCGGGCCGCCGGCTGGATGTCTTCATCACGGAGAGGGAGCCGGAGTTCTCCCGCGCCGCCGTCCAGGCGCTCATCGTCGAGGGCAAGGCGTGGGTGAACGGCCAGAACGTCAAGGCGCACACGCATCTGAAGGCCGAGGACCGCGTGACGTGGGAGGCGCCCACGCCGGCGCGCTCCGATATCGTCGCCGAAGATATCCCCCTTGTTATCCTGCATGAGGACGCGAGCGTCTGCGTCATCGACAAGCCCAGCGGCCTGGTCGTGCATCCGGGCGCGGGGCACCGGGAGCATACGCTCGTCCACGCCCTGCTGCACCACCTCGATTCCCTGTCCCAGATCAGCCGCGAGCGGCCCGGCATCGTCCACCGCCTCGACAAGGAGACATCCGGCGTTATGGTCGTCGCCAAGACCAATGCCGCCCATCTGGACCTGGCCCGCCAGTTCAAGGAGCACACGATCGAGCGCCGCTATGTCGCCCTCGTCGAGGGGGATGTCGCCTTTGAAGAGGGCGTGATCGACGTGCCCGTCCGCCGCCACCGGACCGACCGTAAACGCATGAGCGCCGGCTACGGAGACGACGCGAAGGAGGCCAAGACGCGCTATAAGGTGACGGGGCGTTTCGGCGCCTATACCGCGGTCGCCCTGTATCCCGAGACCGGTCGCACGCATCAGCTGCGCGTGCACCTGGCGCATCTGGGTTATCCGGTGCTGGGAGACCCGGTCTACGGCGGCAAGAAGAACTTTTCCCGTCTCGCCCTCCACGCCGAGGTCCTGGGTTTCACGCACCCGCAGACCCAGGAGAGGATGCGTTTCACCTCGCCCATCCCCCGGGAAATGCAGGAGGCGATGGCGCAGAAGCCTTCCCCGGCGTCCCCGCGCAAAAAGCCGCGGCCGTGATATAATTGAAGGGCAAAGCGGAGAGCAGCCGAGGCCGCGGACGGTTTCGGGAGGCCCGCTAAAGGCTAAAAGTGGATATCGGCAGATCGGACGGTCGGGACGAACAAAGACACCAAGCACCTTCCGAGGTCCCGATCCCCGGACTGAGACGAAGACAGATGAAACCCCTCATCATCAAACCCGCCGGAGATCTTTGCGGAACGGTGCGCCTGCCCGGCGACAAATCCATTTCGCATCGGGCAGCGATGTGCGCGGCGTTGTCCGCGGGCACCACGCGCATCACGAACTTCCTTTTTTCCGAAGACAGCGCGGCAACGCTCGGCGTGCTGGAGGCTTTGGGTGTCGAGGTGGCACGGGACCCGCGCCGCGCGCGCGTCACTATCCGCTCCGCGGGAATTTTGCGCGCACCCCGGGAGACGCTGCGCATGGGGGAGTCCGGCACGAGCGCGCGCCTGCTGATGGGGTTGCTGGCGGCGCAACCGTTTGCCTCCAGGATGGACGGCGCCGCCTCCCTGCGGCGGCGGCCGATGGGCCGCGTGATCATGCCTTTGCGCCGCATGGGCGCGTCGCTTGAAGGGCGGCGCCGGGGAGAGGAGGAGTATCTTCCGGTGCGTATCGTTCCCGCGCCGCTCAAGGGGATCACATGGAGGCAGAGGGTGGCGAGCGCGCAGGTCAAGTCCGCCGTCCTTTTTGCCGGTCTTGGCGCCGCGGGCGCCACGCGTGTCGTGGAACCGGTGGCGAGCCGCGACCACACCGAGCGGATGATGCGGCTTTTCGGCGCCCGCCTGCGCCATGGCGCCGGCGTCATCGATCTGCGTCCGTCGCGGCTGGCGACACCCGGTCATGTCGCCGTTCCCGGTGATTTTTCGAGCGCCGCGTTCTTCATCGTGGCCGCCCTTCTGGTGCCGGGCGCGCGCCTGCTTATAAAGGATGTGAACCTCAATCCGACACGCACCGGCGCGCTGGATGTGCTCAAGCGCATGGGGGCGCGTCTGCGTGTCATTCGGCGGGCCGCCGGCTACGAGCCGGCAGGGGACCTCGAGGTGCGTTACAGCCGGTTGCGTTCGACGCAGATCGCTGCGGATGAGGTGCCCCGCCTGATCGATGAACTGCCTGTCCTCATGGTGGCGGCAGGCCTGGCCCGGGGAACTACCGTCATTCGGGGGGTGGGCGAGTTGCGGGTCAAGGAGACGGACAGGACGCGGTCCATGGGCATGAATTTGACGAAACTGGGCGTCCGCCTTACGGTTAAGGGCCAGGGCAAAAGAGAGGATATCGCGATCACCGGTACCGATGCCTTTCCGGGGGCGTCGTTTCATAGTTTCGGCGACCACAGGACGGCCATGAGTTGCTTTGTGGCCGGACTCGCGGGGCAGGGGAGCAGCCGCCTGGATGATACGACCTGTATCCGCAAGTCCTTTCCCGGTTTCCTGCAAACAATGGAACATCTTCTTGTCCGGTAAGCGGTTTGGGGTCTGCTGCAACAGTGATTTTCATTGACACCCGCGGCATGGTTTGCTATAGTTATACAAATTTAAGGTTCCAACCAACATCGCCATCCCTATGACGAAATACCTGCCGCGCGTCATGAACACCGTTTCCGCTCTCTTTTCTAACGACATGGGCATCGACCTGGGCACCGCCACGACCCTCGTGTACGTCAAGGGGGAGGGGATCGTCTTGTGCGAGCCGTCGGTCGTCGCGCTGAAGAAAGGCGTGACCGTCAATCGGGTCCTTGCGGTCGGCGATGAGGCGAAGAACATGCTGGGCCGCACGCCCGGCAATATCCTGGCCATCCGGCCGATGAAGGACGGCGTCATCGCCGATTTCGACATCACGGAGGCGATGCTGCGGTATTTCATCAAGAAGGTCCACCGGCGGCGTGTCCTCGTGAGCCCGCGGATGGTGATCGCCATACCCTCCGGCATCACGGAGGTCGAGCGCCGCGCTGTCAAGGATTCCGCGATGCGCGCCGGCGCGCGCGAGGTCCATCTGGTGGAGGAGCCGCTGGCCGCGGCCATCGGCGTGGGTCTGCCTATCCACGAGCCCGCGGGCAATATGATCGTGGACGTGGGCGGAGGAACGACCGAGGTCGCCGTCATCTCGCTTTCGGGCATCGTCTTTTCCAAATCCATTCGCATCGCGGGCGATGAGCTGGATACGGCGGTCGTCGAATATCTCAAGAAGAACTACAATCTTATGATCGGAGAGCGTACCGCCGAGGACATCAAGATAAGGATCGGATCGGCCTATCCCCTGGAAGAAGAGTTGAGCATGGAAGTGCGTGGCCGCGATCTCGTTGCCGGCCTGCCCAAGACCGTGACCATCACCTCCGAGGAGATCCGGGACGCGATCGCGGAACCCGTGCGGGCGATCGTGGACTCCGCCAAGATCGCCCTCGAACGCACGCCGCCGGAACTCGCCGCGGACCTCATAGACCGCGGCATCGTCATGGCCGGCGGCGGCTCGCAGCTCAAAGGTCTCGACCGCATCATCTCCGAGGAGACGGGCCTGCCGGTGCACATAGCCGAGGACGCGGTGACGGCCGTGGCCCGCGGCACGGGCAAGGTGCTGGAACTCGACAGCAGGTACCTGCGCGATGTCTCGGTTGCGATGAAGACCGAAGGCATCTAGCGCCTTGCCGATCGACGGAGCGCCGTGTTGCCTTCCCGACCCAAGCTCATCAAGATCTCCGTTTTTGTCCTCGCACTCCTCCTGATCGTCTTTCTGGCCTACCGCAACACCACCTATCTGATGCGCGCGGAAGCGACCGACGCCGCGAGCTTTCCGCTGATCCTGCTGCGCGCCGTCACGCATGAGGTGCGGGCGGTGGCGCTCTTCCACCCGAGCTACTGGAACGGCCTTCGGCTCAGGCGCGAGAACGCCGCCCTCAAGCAGGACAAGCTGCACGCCGAGGAGGCGCTTGCCGAGAACGCGCGCCTCAGGGAACTCCTGGGCCTGAAGGAGAGCGTCGCGTATACTTCGGTCGCCGCGAACGTCATCGGCAAGGAGTTTCATGCCCTGCGGCCGTATCTCATACTCAATAAAGGCGCCGCGGCGGGCGTCTCCCGCTTCGATCCCGTCGTTAGCCCCGGCGGTCTCGCCGGCAAGGTCCTGGAGGTCGGCCGCTTCTCCTCGAAAGCGATGCTGATCCAGGACCCCGACCTCGCCGTCCCGGCGATGAACCAGCGCACGCGCGAGCAGGGGCTCGTCTCGGGCACGCTCGACGGCCGCTGCAAGATGCGTTTCCTGGACATCGACTCCGATACGCGCGAGGGCGACCTCGTCATCACCAGCGGCCTCAACATGACCTATCCCGCCGGCATTCTGATCGGGATCGTGCGTTTCGTCGGCATCGAGCCGTCGGGCCTGGGCCGGTTCGCCTATGTCGAACCGGCGGTCCGTCCCGGCGCCCTCGAAGAAGTCCTCATCATCACCGCCCATGGCTCTGTTGAAAATTAGGTATCTCTGGCCGCTGTGGCTGCTTGCGGTTCAGATCGTCGTCGATGAGCTCTCCGGCGTGTCGGCGTCGTTCTTCGATCCGCTCGTGGCGGCGATCGTCCTCTACGCCTACTTCCACAGCTATGACGTGCGCGACAACATCGTCTTCGCGGCGCTGTGCGGCCTGGCGAAGGACCTGCTGGGCCTGGATGTCTTCGGCCTCTATACGGCGACCTTCGTGCTTCTGGCTCTCGGCGTCCTTACCGCGACGCGCTTCTTGAACCGCCAGCAGGACGTCTTCGCGTTCCCGCTGGCGGCGCTGGCGGTCTTTCTGCACCGGTCCGTCGTGGGGATGGGCCGGCTTTTTTTCTTTGACGCCGGTCCGCGGGGTTCCGTGGGCGCGTTCTTCCTGCGCGCGGGGCTCACCGCCGCGGGGACGGCCGCCTTCGCCTACGCGCTTTACCGCCTGTCACGCAAATGCGAATTGGGACTTACCGAATCTTCGTCATCCTGATGTTCGGCGCCGCGGTCCTGGGGCTTATCCACCTGCAGGCCGCGCGCGGTCCGCGCTACTACGAGTTGAGCCAGAGGAACGCCATCCGGGTCATCCGGCAGGAGCCTTACCGGGGGCGTTTCTACGACCGCGGGGGGCGGCTCTTGGCCGACAACGTTCTCTCCTTTGACGTCGTCATCATCCCCCAGGAGCTTTCCGACAGGCAGCGTACCTTTGCCCGGCTGGCGGCGCTTCTCGGGTTGACCGCCGGGGAGGTGGAGCGCATCTACAAGAAAGGCTATCTGAACCCGTTCACGCCGGTCGTCATTGCCGGCGCCGTCCCCAAAGAGGAGGCGATCGCGGTGGCCGAGGAGGAGCTCACCCTGCCGGGCGTCACGGTCAACCTCGACGCGAAGCGTCAGTATCCCTATGGACCGGTCACGGCGCACGTGCTGGGTTATTTGAGCGAGATCGACCGCGAGCGCATCACCCGGATGAAATCCTACGGATATGATCTCAAGGACAAGGTCGGGGTAAGCGGCCTGGAGGAGACGCTCGACATCTTTCTGCGGGGGGAGAAGGGGGGCGAGCAGATCGAGGTCGACAGCCAGGGGCGCAAGGTGCGCCTGATCGGCTACCAGCCGTCCACCATGGGAAAGGACGTGACGACGACCCTGGACCTGGATCTTCAACAGGCCGCCTACGCGGCGATGCAGGACCGCAAGGGCGCCTTCGTCATGATGGACGTGCGTACGGGGGAGGTGCTGGTCCTCCTCAGCCTGCCTTCCTATGACCCGAACGTGTTCATCGACCGTTCGGACAACCTCCGGCTCGGCGCCTATCTCACGTCGCCGGAGGCGCCTCTTTTCAACCGCGCGACGAGCGGCGCCTTCCCGCCCGGGTCGGTCTTTAAGGCCGTGACCGCGGCGGCCGCCCTGCGGGCGCGGCCTTTCCCCGTTTCCATGACCTTCGTGTGCCGGGGGCGGCTGAAGGTGGGCGACCGTTATTTCAAGTGCTGGTCGACCCACGGCCCCCAGGATTTCGACCAGGCCATGGCGCATTCCTGCGACGTTTATTTTTATCACCTCGGGTTCCGTGCCAATCCCGACGGCATGACCCACATGGCCCATGCCTTCGGCCTGGGCGAGCTCACGGGGATCGAGTTGGGCAACGAGGTCGCGGGATTCATCCCGAGCCGCGTCTGGAAGAACCTGACGCGGCTGGAGAACTGGTATGACGGGGATACGGCGAATTTCTCCATCGGCCAGGGATACGTGATGGTCACGCCCCTGCAGCTGGTCCGCATGATGGCCGCCATCGCCAACGGCGGCATCCTGCCGTCGCCGCACCTGACCAAGGATATCGGAGGCGAGCCGGTGGTCGTGCGTCCGGTGAGGCATGTTGGGGTCGACGCGGAGAGTCTCGCGATGGTCAAGGATGCATTGCGGTATCCGGTCTCTCTGCCGACGGGAACGGCCCATGAGCTGGATGTCTCCGGGATGTCCGTGTGCGCCAAGACGGGAACGGCCCAGGTGAACGACAAACCCGCCCACGCGTGGGTGGCGGGTTTCTTTCCGCAGGAGGACCCCCGTGTCGCCTTTTGCGTCTTGCTGGAGCACGGGGAGACGAGCCACGAGGCGGTCGCCGTGGCGCGCAAGGTCATCGAGGAAGGCAAGGCGCGGGGGAAGTGGCTATGATGAGATTCCGTCCGCAGGCGGTCTTGATAGGGGCGCTCGTCCTGATCCTTTTTCTGGGGCTGGTGTGTCTCTACAGCAGCTGCCACCAGAAGGGCGACTTCATCCGTCAGGACATCTTCGCCAAGCAGATGATGTGGGCGGCCCTCGGGTTGTGCGGCATGGCCCTCATGTCCCGGTTCGATTACAGGCGCCTCAATTTTTTCATGGCGCCTTTATACCTGCTGACCGTGGTGAGCCTTCTCGTCGTCCTGCACGCCGGCCGGGCGATCATGGGCGCCCAGCGCTGGATCAGCTTCGGCGGCATCTCGTTCCAGCCCTCGGAGCTGGGCAAGTTCGTTCTTGTCCTGGTCCTCGCGCGTTATTACAGCTCCAAGACCATCCTGGGCGTCCACGCCGACGCGCACGCCGCCGGTTTCCTGCGGGGCATCGTCTTTCCCATCGGGCTGACGTTCCTGCCCACGCTCCTCGTCATGGCCCAGCCCGATCTGGGGACGTCGCTGGTGTATCTCTTTGTCTTTTTTTCCTGCGCGTTCCTGGCGCGCGTGCGGCTGACGTATCTGATCGGCGTGGCCGCCGCCGGCGTGGCGACGATGCCCGTCTTCTGGCATTTCCTGAAGGGGTACCAGAAGCTGCGCCTTCTCGTGTTCCTGAACCCGAGCAGCGATCCCCTGGGCGCCGGCTACACCGTCATCCAGTCCAAGATCGCCATCGGCTCGGGACGCCTGCTGGGCAAGGGGTTCATGAGCGGCACGCAGGGACAGCTTAATTTTCTGGCCGAGCGCCATACGGATTTCATCTTTTCCGTGTGGGCCGAAGAGTGGGGTCTCCTGGGCAGCCTCGCGCTGGTCTTTCTGTACGGCGTGCTCATCTTCGCGATCCTGCGCGTCGCGGAGACCGCCAAGGACGTCTACGGCCGGATGCTCGCCTGCGGCATCGCCGCGGTCCTTTTCTTCCACGCGTCGATCAACATCATGATGAACGCGGGGATGTGTCCGGTCGTGGGGCTGCCGCTGCCGTTCTTCAGCTACGGCGGCTCCTCGCTCGTCTTCAACATGCTGGCGCTGGGCATCGTCCTGAGCATCGCGCGGCAGAAGTAGCCGTTGGCCGGTTCGGGGAACAGGGTACAGGGTACGGAAGACCGAAAAACAGGCATTCCGGCAGCGAGATGACTGAGTGTCCTTTTTCTGCCGGACGGGTCCTCTGCCGTCAAACGAAGTTTTTCGCCGTCCGCTTCGGCTTGCGATTTCGACATTATGCTCCATTAACCCGTGTCGCTATGTCAAAATCGCAATTCCTCTCGGACGTTTGCCGAAAAACTTCTGATTGTTTGTCGGCAGAGTTCCCGCTCCGACTTCCTGTATCGAAAAAAGGGTTAAAATGATGTCCAAATCAATTCTTCTGCGATTAATGGATCTTCAAGAAAATGCACTAAGACAGAACGTCCAAGATAAAACTATTTTGACAAGAATATTGTTCATAAGTAGTTGCATTGATTTGTCAGTCCGATTTAATGGTAAGGGAATTCCCAGCGGGATGCATTTTATGATTAACGATATTCTCTCTTGTATTATTTCATCTACACGATTAGGTTTGTACGGGCGTACCTCTGACGGAGCCGCTTTGGCACGAATCATTCTGGAACATTTAGCGATACTGGATCATGTTGTTGATCAAAACAGATTTGAGATTCTCAATGAGGGACTCAGAAGAGGTTTTAACAAAGTAAGCATAGATTACGGAAAGATTAAGTTTAGAGTCGATGGTAAAATCCGTAAGTTGCACAGCGTTCTTTCTGATGCTTTTTATCATTGCACAAATAAGCGCGTAGCATTTTCAGGCTTCCATAGATTGGGAATAGATTGTATTGGTGCCTCAATTGATGTGCGCAAGATTAGAATTTTTCTTGGAGAGATATCTCGCGTTTCATTGTTTCTTACACGAGTTATGCGAGAATTTAACTTAAGGAAATGTATGGATTGTTCCAGTTTCACTGAGCAACAAGATGAGCTAGAGAGGGAGTATGAGGCTTTGAAAATTTAATCTCTTGGGGACGGCGGCGGGGCTCCCTTGACGACCCCCGTAGCGGAGGGGGGACCCGAGCTGAAGAATTCCACCGGGGGGAACCACGGGAGGGTTCCCCAAGGGGGCGCGGGGGGCTAAAGGGAGTCCCGCGCCGGCCATGCTTGGGTGTCTAGTGCCGGGACATGGATGAAAAATGAGCGAACCTGTTTGTTTGGATAGGGAGTTGCTGCTCTCCGTCTCGAGGCCGGGGCGGTATATCGGCGGGGAGTGGGGGGCGCAGAAGAAGGAGTGGGCGCAGGCCAAGGTGCGCGCGTGCCTTTGCTTTCCCGATACCTATGAGATCGGGATGAGCCACCTGGGGATACGCCTGCTCTACGACCTGGTCAACCGCCGGCCCGAATACCTGGCCGAGCGCGTCTTCGCGCCGTGGCTGGATATGGAGGCCGTGATGCGGGAGCGCGGTATCCCCTTGTGGGCGCTGGAATCGCGCCGGCCCGTCCGGGATTTCGACATCCTGGGATTCTCCCTGTCGTACGAGCTTTGCTATACGAATGTTCTCAATGTTCTGGACTTAAGCGGTATCCCTGTCCATGCGGCGCAGCGCGACGCCGCACATCCGCTCGTCATCGCCGGCGGGGGGTGCTGTCTTAACCCGGAGCCTATGGCCGCGTTCATCGACGCGTTCGTCATCGGCGAAGGGGAGGAGGTCTTTCTTGAGGTCATGGATGCCGTGAAGGCGGCCAAGGAGGAGGGCGTGGCGCGCCGGCAGCTCCTGGAACGTCTCGCCGTCCTCCCCGGCGTCTATGTGCTGTCGCTCTACGGGGATGCGGCGCCGCCCGTCATCACCAAGCGTATCGTCAGGGACCTGGTCTCTGTCTGGCAGGGCCACCGCTGGATCGTTCCGTATCTGCAGATCGTTCATGATCGCGTGGGGATGGAGATCATGCGCGGGTGCCCGCGCCGCTGCCGGTTCTGCCAGGCGCGCGTCTGTTTTTATCCCCTGCGCGTGCTGCCCCGTGAGTTCATCATCGAGACCGTCCGGCGCCTGTGCCGCGAAACAGGCTACGAAGAGGCGTCGTTACTGTCTTTGTCGAGCTCCGACTATCCGGATTTCGAGGGTCTGGCGACGGAGCTTTCCCGCGAACTCGGCGCGCTGGGTATCAGCATGTCGCTGCCCAGCGTGCGGCCGCGCAGCGTGGTGGGCGCCCTGTCGCATCTCTTTGCTTCTTTCAAGAAGACCACCCTGACCTTCGCGCCGGAGGCCGGCACGCCCCGCCTGCGGGAGATGCTCGGCAAGGATTTCGAGGAAGAGGAGCTTTTTGCCACGGTCGGGCAGGCCTTCGAGGCGGGCTACCGGCAGATCAAGCTGTATTTCATGATCGGACTGCCGACCGAGACGGAAGCGGACCTGGACGCTCTCGCCGCGCTGTGCCTGCGGCTTTCCGACGCGAGGAAAAGGGCCGGGCAGGGTCCTGCGCAGATCAACGTCAGCGTGGCCAATTTCGTTCCCAAGCCGCATACGGCCTTTGAGCGCGCCGGCATGGAAGAGGCGCGCCTCCTGCGGGAGAAACAGGCCTGTCTGAAGAGGAAACTGGCGCGGTGGCGCGGCCGCATCCAGCTTAAATTCCACGATCCGCAGATGAGCCGGATGGAATGCCTATTGGCCCGCGGGGACCGGCGCGCCGCCTCGGCCGTCGAAGGCGCCTGGCGGCGCGGCGCCCGGTTCGATGCGTGGACGGCTCATTTTCGTTGCGATATCTGGGAGGCCGCCTGGCAGGAGAGCGGCCTTGCGCCCGAGGATATCCTGCGCGCGAAGGCGCCGGAAGAGTCTTTGCCCTGGTCGTTCGTGGACACGGGTAGCCCCGCCGGCTCTCGCGCTCCCGCCGCCGGAACTTAAAGGCATTGACGCGGGACATGTTCTGTGTTACCTTAATTTGGTCAATGGGTTAAGATTGGATTGCCGGAGAGAAGGAGGCAGGGGCCATGAAGAATCTCTTGGGCAGGCTCTCCCTGGGTTCGCGATCGTTACGGCCGCAGCTGGGCGTGGCTTTTGCCCTCATGTCGATCCTGCCGATCCTGCTCCTGCTGGGCTTTGTCTTTCCGAGCCTCTTATCGGCAGAGGCCCGGCCCGTTGTTCTGATACTTGTCGCGCTCTTTGCCGTGGCGGGTTTTCTGCTGATGAAAAGGGTGATCGATTCGGTCATCCGCATCAGCCAGGGGGTGCGGTCCCTCGCCAGCGGGGAGGTGAGCGCCGAGATCGCGTGTCCGCGCAAGGACGAGCTGGGGGAATTGAGCTCGAGCCTGAACCAGCTTGCCTCCCACATCAAGAACAACATGGACGAGCTCAAGGTCTACGGCGAGCGGACGCGCAACATCAACAGCCAGATCAACCGTCAGCTCGTCGCCCTGGGCGGCCTTCTCGAGATCAGCAACATGGTCACCGCCGGCGCGCAGCTGCAGGAGATCTTCGCCGCCGCGATCACGAAGGTGGCCCTTTTCGCCAACGCCCGCTTCGCGTTCCTGATGATGAAGGAGCTGCACGGCTACGTGCTGAACGGACAGCACGGGCTGAAGGGGTCGATCGTGGAGTCCCTCGGACTCCCCGCGAACCAACAGTTCCTCGATTATCTTTTACAGGGTCCCGGGGTCCTGTTGTCGGCCGATGCGCCGCTGCCGCCGGAGGCGGCGGAGGCGCTCAAGCTGCTGGAGGCGGCGCACCTGTTGACGTGTCCCATAATGGTCTGCGGCGAGCCCCGCGGCTTCGTAGCGGTGGGCAACGCGCAGGGCGACGCGACGTTCGGGGAGGAGGACGCCGAGCTGATCGGCGTCTTCGCCAAACAGATGTCCCTGGCCGTCGAGAACAATTTTCTATCGGACAAGATCAAAGAGATCGAGATCAGCGACAGCGTCTCGGGCCTCTACAACAAGCGTTATCTGGTGCAGCGCCTCGACGAAGAGATCCTGCGGTCCATATCCAACCAGCGGCCGTGCGCCTTTATCGTTTTCCAGGTGACGAACTGGCGGGACATGGCCGCTTCGGCCGCGCCCGCGACGGCGCGCCTCATCGCCGAGATCCTGAAGAAAGAGGCGCGCTGCTTTGATTGCCTGGGGCGCCTCAGCGAGGACGTCTACGGCATCATCGTACCGGAGAAGAACAAGCGGCAGGCCGAGCAGTTCGGCCGGCAGATCCTGGATAAGCTCGTCGCTTCTCTCGAGGCGCACGGCGCGGCCTTAAAGCCGGCGCTTCGAATGGCGGTCGCGGAGAACCCCATCGACGGCGCGGATGCGGCGGGGCTCATGGAGACGGTGCGGGCGACGATAGCGGTCTGATACCGACAAGATTATGTCTTCCTTTAAGCGCGTAACGACCAAACAACTCGGGGAACTGCTCATCGAACGCAAGGTCATCGCGGCCGAGCATCTGCAGAAGGCCCTGGATTTCCAGAAGGTCAACGGCGGCCTTATCGGCGAGATCCTTGTTCAGCTGGGATTTGCGCGCGAGGAGGACATCGCCCAAGTCCTGACCGCTCAGTATGGTTTCCCGTATCTGCCCCTGGCCAATTACGACATCGACATGGAGACCGCGCAGGTGATCCCGCAACACGTGGCGCGGCAGTATTGTCTCATCCCGATCGACAAGATCGGCAACAACCTGACGGTAGCGATGTCCAACCCGTTGAACGCCCAGGCGATCGAGGACGTGGAGATGCTCACCAAATGCGTCGTCCAGGCGTTCGTGAGCACGACGACGGACATCCGCAAGGCGATAGAGCGTTGTTATCCCGCGAAGTAGCGCTCCTTGGCCTGTCGACACGCCTATGGGTTCCCTCAGAGAACGCCTTCAGGACATCCTGATAAAGAACAAGCTTATCACGGAAGAAGACCTGAAGCTCGCCCTCCAGGTCCAGAAAGAGCACGGGGGCAAGCTCAGCGATGTCCTGGTCAAGCTGAACCTCATCGGAGAGAGAGACCTCTTGCTCGCCCTGAGCGAGGGGTTGGGTTTCCCGCCGATCTCCCTGTCCCGTTTCAAGATAGACCCCGAGGTCCTCAAGCTCATCCCCCGCGACATGGCGAAGCACTACCAGGTCATTCCCGTCGCCAAGATGGGGCATGCCCTGACGGTCGCGATGGCGGATCCCCTGAACATCTTCGCCATCGACGACGTCAAGAGCCTGACGGGTTTCGAGATCAATCCCATCATCGCCTCCCAGAAAGAGATCCTGCAGACGATCGATCAGTGTTACGACGAACCCGCGACCCAGGCGATCGACGAGATCATCAAGGAGGTCTCGGAGATCGACATCGAGGTCGTCAAGGCTTCGGCCGATGCCGGACCGGATACGCAGGAGCTGGTCAAGCTGACGCGCGAGGCGCCCGTCATCAAGATCACCAACCTCATCCTTGAGCAGGGGATCGAGATGAACGCCAGCGACATCCTGGTGGAGCCCTTCGAGCGCACGATGCGCGTGCGGATGCGCGTCGACGGCATCCTGCGCGAGATCGAGTCCCCGCCGCTCAAGTTCCACGCGCCCATCGTCTCGCGCATCAAGGTCGTCTCGGAGCTCGACATCGCCGAGCACCGCCTGCCGCAGGACGGCCGGTTCAAGATCAAGCTGAGCGACCGCTTCGTCGATTTCCGCGTCTCGATCCTGCCCACCTTTTACGGCGAGAAGGTGGCCCTGCGTATTCTCGACAAGAGCACGGCGACGCTCGACATCGACCGGCTGGGCTTCGACAATCAGACGCTGGCCACGGTCAAGGCCTCCTGCGACCGGCCCCACGGCATGGTCCTCGTGTGCGGTCCCACGGGCAGCGGCAAGACGACGACGCTCTACTCGGCGCTCAAGTATGTCGACACCCCCGAGGACAACATCGTCACGGTCGAAGACCCCGTCGAGTATCAGCTCGAGGGCATCAACCAGGTCTCCATCCGTCCCGAGATAGGCCTCACCTTTGCCAGCTGCCTGCGCTCGATCCTGCGCCAGGACCCGGACATCATCATGGTCGGCGAGATCCGCGATTTCGAGACCGTCGACATCGCCATCAAGAGCGCCTTGACGGGGCACCTGGTCTTGAGCACCCTGCACACCACCACCGCCGCCGGTTCCATCATCCGCCTCGTCAATATGGGCGTGGAGCCGTTTCTCATCACTTCGTCGGTCATCTGTGTCGTGAACCAGCGGCTGGTGCGCAAGGTCTGCGAGGCCTGCAAGGAAAGCCATCCCCTGAGCGACACGATGATCGAGACGCTGGGCTTGACCCGCAAGGGCAAGGAGCCCATCCTCGCGTACCGCGGAAAAGGGTGCAAACGCTGTTTCAACATCGGGTACAGCGGTCGCACGGTCATCGGGGAGGTCGTCGCCCTGACGGCGCCCGTCAAAGAGTTGATCCTCGCCCGCGCGCAGGAGCACGAGCTTAAGGCCGCCTCGCGCCGCGATGGGATGAAGACGTTGCGCGAGAACGGCGTGGCGAAGGTCCTGGAGGGGGTCACGTCGCTGGAGGAGGTCCTGCGCGTGACCGCGCCGGACGAACCGCTTACTAAAAAATGACACGGAACAGGGGACGGAACACCGGAGAAGAGACCCGTCTTCCGGCTGTGTCTGCCTTTTGATTTTTCGTTTGTCTGTACCCTGAACCCTGCACCCTGATCCCTGGACCCTGAGCGAACATGGCTATCCTGAAGAAAAAACTCACCGACGTCCTGCTCGAGACGAAGCTCGTTTCTGCGCAGGACATGGAGCGCGCGCTCAAGATCCACGCCGAGCACGGGGGCAACCTGAAGGATGTCCTGCTCAAGGAAGGGATCGTCAAGGAGAAGGACCTGATGGCGGCGCTTTCGAAAGCGCTCTTCATCCCGTACCTGGAGCTGGGTAAGTACAAGGTGGATCCCAAGATCGTCGAGCTTCTCCCCGAGAAGATAGCCCGTCAGTACAAGGTCGTGGCGCTCTCGCGCATCGGCAACGTGTTGACGGTGGCCATGAGCGACCCGATGAACATCTTTGCCATCGACGACCTGCGTATGCTGACGGGGCACGATATCGACATCGTCCTGTCGAGCGAGAAGGAGATCGTCAAGGTCCTGGACAAGTTCTTCGGCGGCGCCTCCCCGGGAGAGGACATGCAGAGCGTGCTCGAAGAGGAGAGCGGCGGCGACGTCGAGGTGGTCAAGGTGGACGGCGCGCTGGAGCTGGGCAGCGTTCTCGAGGAGAGCGCCAAGGCGCCTATCGTCAAGATCTGCGACCTGATGATCACCGAGGCCCTGAAGCGCCGCGCCTCCGATATCCATATCGAGCCCTCGGAGCGCGAGTTGCGCGTGCGCTACCGCGTCGACGGGCATCTCTTCGACGTTTTCAAGCTCCCGAAGAAGAACCAGAACGCGATCCTCGCCCGCGTCAAGATCATCTCGGGGCTCGACATCACCGAGGCGCGCCTGCCGCAGGACGGCCGCTTCAAGGTGAAGATGCGCGACCGCGAGATCGATTTCCGCGTGTCGGCGCTGCCGACGACGTTCGGCCAGAAGTTCGTTCTGCGAACGCTCGACCGTTCGAAACTCTCCATCGGCCTGGAGGCCCTGGGGCTGTCGCCGGAGCCGCTGCGTCTCTTCAATGACGCCGTCTGCAAACCGTACGGCATGATCCTCGTCACGGGACCGACGGGCTGCGGCAAATCGACGACGCTCTATTCCATACTGAACAAGCTCAATACGCCGGAGCGCAACGTCATCACGATCGAGGACCCCGTCGAATATCAGCTGGAGGGGATCACGCAGATCGCCGCCCGGCCCGAGATCGGCCTCACCTTCGCCGCGGGCCTGCGTTCGGTCCTGCGCCAGAGCCCGGACATCGTGATGGTCGGCGAGATCCGCGACTCCGAGACCGGCGACATCGCGATCAAGGCCTCCCTTACGGGGCAGCTGGTCCTCTCGACGCTGCATACCAACGACGCGACGGGCGCGATCACGCGCCTGATCGACATGGGCGTGGAGCCTTTTCTGGTCGCCTCGAGCCTGGTCGCCACATCGGCCAAGCGGCTGTGCCGCAGGGTCTGTCCGGGTTGCGCGGAGCCCATCGACATCCCGAAGGAGACGTGGAAGAAGCTGGGGATCGAACGGGTCCTGAAGGACGGGAAAAAGCCGAAATTCGCCAAGGGCAAGGGATGCGCCCAGTGCAATCAGATCGGTTACTACGACCGTATCGGCATCCACGAGGTGCTGATGATAGACGACGCCATCCGCGACATGATCATCAAGCGCGCTTCGACGGACCAGATCAAGGAATTCGCCGTGCGCGAGAAGGGGATGCTGTCCCTGCGCGACGATGCGATGCTGCGCGTGGTCGAGGGCGTCACGACGCTCGAGGAGGCGCTGCGGGCCACGACGGAGGAATAGCCTTTTCCTGGGTGAACGGCAGGGGGAAAGGCGTGATGGCGCAGATCGAGAGCGGATGCCGGCACGAGGCCGTATCCGTGGCATCGGCGGCTTTCCGGTTTTTGCAGGGAAGCCGCAATGAATGACTTTATTTTGGGGCCGGGCCGCGATATAATTATAAACATGACCAACGAGAATCAACCCAACAGTGTTCTGATCATCGATCGGGATGAGGCGGTCTGCTCTCATCTGAGCGATATTCTGACGGCGCGCGGTTTCGACGTAAAAACGGCGTGCACGGGCCGCGGAGGACTGGATCTCTATATGCGCGGGCTGCCGGCCCTGGTGCTTTTGGATCTTGCCATCCAGGACCTGGACGTGCGGTACATGATACGCGAGATGAAGCGGCTCGACGAGCAGGCGGCGGTCGTCCTGATGGGGTATCCCGACGAAACGGACCTTGTCGAGGAGACCCAGGCGTCGCGCGCCACCGATTTTCTGGAGAAGCCCCTGCGTTCCGACAGGGTGATCTTTCGGGTCCGCCAGCTTTTGGAGGTGCGGGCCCTTCTGGGCACGCGGATACGCTCCCTCGAGAAGATGGAGGAGAGCGCGGTCCAGCTGCAGAAGCAGCATCTGATGCTGGCGCGCCGCACGGAAGAGAGCCTCGGCAACCTCGCGCAGCTGTGCGGCGCCTTCCGGGAGACGTACCTGCGTTCCCTGCGCGTTCTGGCGCACGCCCTCGACAGCCGGCACCGGTATACGTATTCCCACTGCGACAACGTGGCCCGGTGCGCGGAGCTCATCGGCCGGCGGCTGGGCGTGGAATCGGCCTATCTCGACGATATGCGCGAGGCCTGTTATCTGCACGATCTGGGGAAGATGGCGCTCCCGGCGACGATTCTCACAAAACCCGGCGCGCTTTCGCCGGAAGAGGCCGCCGAGATGCGGCTGCATCCGGTGCGCGGGGCGCAGCTGCTGGAGCCGCTGACCTTCATGCCCCATGTGGTGGCGTTCGTGCGCCATCACCACGAGCGCTGGGACGGCCGGGGATATCCCGACGGCCTGTCCGGCGAGAGGATCCCGTTGGGCGCGCGTATCATGGCGGTCGCCGACAGCTACGATGCCATGGTCTCGCCGCGTCCCTACCGGCGCACGGGGTTGAGCCTCGAAGAGGCCAAGGAAGAGTTCGCGCGCCACAGCGGGTCTCAGTTCGATCCGAAGGTCGTGTCCGTATTTTTGAGATCGCTGGAAGAGCTGTGACCTCTTGCGCGGTGTCCCAAGCGCCGGGGTTCCCGCCGGCGGGTCGCGGGGGAGCCGCGCAACGGGTAGAAACCCTTATCGACAAGCTATAGACAAGATTAAGGAGACCTATGCCTCTCTTCGGATATGTCGCCAAGGATAGCCAGGGGTTGAAGATCTCGGGCGTCATCGAAGCCTCCGAGCAGCACGAGGCGATCAGTGTCCTGCATAAGAAGGGGCTGATCGTCATCTCCGTCAGGGAGGAGAAGGTCCAGAAGGTCAGAGAGAAAGGCGTCAAGCTCGACGATCTGGTCATCTTTTCGCGGCAGTTGGCGACCATGGTCGAGAGCGGCATCACGCTGGTGCAGGCGCTGCATATCTTGAGCGAGCAGGCCGAGAACAAGACGCTCTCCGGCGTCACCCTGAATATCCGCGAGAACATCGAGGGCGGCTCGAGCCTCCACGAGGCCATGGGACGGCATCCCAAGATATTCTCGAACCTCTACGTCAACATGGTGAAGGCGGGGGAGACCTCGGGTCTGCTGGACGAGATCCTCGACCGTCTGGCCAGCTATCTTGAGAAGAGCGCGGCCCTGCAGCGCAAGGTGAAGTCATCGCTCGTCTATCCGGCGGTCGTCATCACGATGGCGATCCTGATCACCCTCGTCCTCCTGATCAAGGTCGTTCCGACGTTCGAGGGCATCTTTGCCACCCTGGGCGGGACCCTGCCGCTGCCGACGCAGATCCTCATCGGCATCTCCAACGCCCTGCGTCATTTCTTCCTGTATATCGTCATCGCGTTCGTGGTCGTCGTCTTTCTCTTGAAGAGGTTCGTCGACACGCCCCGCGGCCGCCGCTGGTTCGATTATCGGACGCTCAAGCTGCCGATCTTCGGCCCGTTGATGCGCAAGGTGGTCGTCGCCAAGTTCTCCCGGACGCTGGCGACCCTGGTCAAAAGCGGCGTGCCCATCCTCAACGCCCTCGATATCGTCGGCAAGACCGCCGGCAATGTCGTGGTCGAAGAGGCCGTTAACAATGCCCGGGACTCCATCCGCGAAGGCGAACCCATCGCCGACCCGCTTGCCAAAAGCGGGGTCTTCCCGCCCATGGTCGTGCGCATGATCTCGGTCGGTGAGCAGACGGGGCAGCTCGAGAAGATGCTCAACAAGATCGCCGATTTCTACGACGAGCAGGTCGACGCGGCGGTCAGCGGCCTGACCTCGATGATCGAGCCTCTCGTCATCGGGTTTTTGGGTATCATCATCGGCGGCATCGTCATCGCGCTCTTCATGCCCATCTTCAAGATCACGCAGCTGATCCATTAACTAGCTCCTGAGCTCCTAAGCTCCTGAGTAAAAGCCAGCCCTGTGTTTCGGGTTCCGTTTTTGCTGACGAGTTCAGGAGCTAGGAGCTACGAGCTCGTGCCCTTGAAACCGGCCGGTTACATGTTACACTTATGGTAGAAGACCGGAAGAGTCGAAAAAGGTAAACCACGGTACCTGAGACGTTCCGAAGGGATTCCGTCGAGCGTCGAAAGGGCCACCCCGACATCCCGCCGCAAAAGGCGGGATGCGCTGGGTTCGAAAGAGTGGGGCACAAAGCTACAGGGCCTAATCGATATTTTATTATCGAATGGCAGCCAGTTGCCGATGGGGGCGCGTGCCTACCTCTTTTGACTTTTAGGGGTAGGTATTTTATTTTCCCTGATCGGTCAAAGGCTTCTTGACACGGGAAGGGAGGTGGTGATATAATTCAGGAACATAGGTAGCTTTGCGCCGGGACGCAGTGTGGTATAGTCTGTTCATCTTCCGGTACATGGGCGCAAAGTAAATTTAACCGGGAAAGGGGGATAGAACATGCGCTCAAGGAGAAGGGGTTTCACGCTCGTTGAAATCATGATCGTTGTGGCGATCATCGTTCTCTTGGCGGCTATCGCGATACCGAACCTGTTGCGTGCCCGCTTGAATGCGAACGAGGCGACGGCCATCGCAGCGATGCGAACGCTGAGCACCGCTTACGAGAGCTACCGCGCTGCCCAGTCACCGCCAGCGTATCCGTCGAGCTTTTCACCGTTGAACTCGACGAATCCGCCGTATATCGACAGCACCCTGGCCAGCGGAAACAAGTCGGGCTACACGTTCGCTCCGGCAGGCGGCGGCAACACCTACAGCGTTACCGCCACGCCGCAGACGTTGTGCGTGACGGGTGTCAGGTCGTTCTATGTGGACGAATCGGGTGTTGTGCGCGTCGGCACCAGCACTTCAGGTACCCCGATCGAGTAATCAGCGAAGAACCACATCAAAAACGCGGCTGCCAAGCAGGCAGCCGCGTTTTTTTTAAAGAAGGGCGGACGATGAAGACGAAGGGGGCGTTCCTGGTTCTATCTGTCTTCTTGCTGGCCGTTCTGTGCGTCTACGGCAATACGCTCGGGTCTTCCTTTATCTGGGACGACCATGTCCTCGTTCAGGAGAATGCGTCCGGCGGCGCTCCTTTCTCGTGGGGCCGCGTCTTCACCGCGGAGCTGTATCCCGCGCAGCACGTCAATTATTTCCGGCCGCTGGTGGCCGTCTCTTTTTTTCTCAACGGCCTGCTCGGCGGGGCCGG